>CAKTTR010000082.1 GCA_934615645.1 uncultured Oscillospiraceae bacterium
GCGCATGGCAAATTGCCCGACGCCCTCGACCAGGCTGCCCCGGGTATACCCACTGGCCAGCAGCCGCCGGGCCAGCGCCGCCGGTTCAAGCTGCATACCGCAGCGCAGGGTGATGGCCGCCGCCTGCAGCTGGGCACGGGGGACCGTCCGCAGCACCGCCGCCTCTGCCGACATGACCTGCACCCGGGTGCGCCCCTGGGCCAGGTCGTAGAGCTGTCGCAGCCGCTGCTGCTCCCACTGCCGGGAGACGACCGCCGCATCATAGAGCGTCAGGTCCCGGGTCGGCAGCGTTGCCACCGGGCCGCCCAAAAACGCCTGCAGCTCTGCCGCCGTCCGGGCCGCCGCCATATCATCCTGACAGACGATAACAACGGGCCGGTCTAGCTGCCGGGCCAGCGCCGCGATCAAATGCGACCGGTTGATCTGCGCCGCGCCGGTCACAGCCACCGTTTGATTCTTCCGGCAGCAATCCACCAGACTCTGATATTCCGGCAGCCCGTTTAAAACTTCCAACAATAGATCCACCGCGCAGACCTCCCTTCCCGTTAACATAACAACGCGGAAAGGGAGTCGGCTCCCTTTCCGTTCGTTCTTTTGCGCCGCAGCGCTTATTGTGTTTTCCCATTAAAAAGATTTGCCGCCGCCTGACAGCCATGCTGCATGATCTCCAGCGCAGCCTGCCCGGCCCAGGTGATGACCGGCGCCAGCGCCTTCTCCTCCTGCGCGGAAAACGTTGAGAGGACCCAGTCGGCCAGGTCATAGTCCGGATGCGGCTTTTGCCCGACGCCCACCTTGACCCGGGGGAATGCCTGGCTCTGCAGCTCCTGCACAATGGATTTGATGCCATTGTGCCCACCGGCGCTGCCCTCCGCCCGCACCCGCAGGCGGCCGACCGGCAGAGAAATATCGTCAAACAAGACAATGATCCGCTCCGGCGGGATCTTATAATAATCCGCCAGCGGCCGCACGGCCTGCCCGGAGAGATTCATATACGTCATCGGCTTCACAAGCAGGACCCGACGATCTGCGATCGTCGCGAGGCCTGTCAGCGCCTTGTGCTTGAGGCGGTCCACCGTCACATGCTCGGCCGCCGCCAGCGTGTCGATGCAGCGAAAACCGACATTATGCCGGGTATGCGCATAGGTAGGCCCGGGATTTCCCAGGCCTACCAGCATATAATCTACGGAAGATTTTCGAAACAGCATACCTTAGAACAGGCTGGAGATCGACGTCTCCTGATAGATCCGCGTGATCGCCTTCGCAAACAGCGGCGAAACATCCAGCTGGCGGATCTTCGGGCCTGCGCCGCCTGCGGGCAGCGGGATGGTGTTGAGCAGCATCAGCTCTTCGATGCAGCTATCCTGAATGCGCTGGATCGCCGGGCCAGAGAGGACGCCGTGGGAAGCGCAGGCGAAGACAGCCTTCGCGCCATTGTCCTGCAGGGCCGCTGCCGCGTTGCACAGGGAGCCGGCAGTATCGACCATATCGTCAAAGAGGATGCAGGTCTTGCCGCTGACATCGCCGATGATATTCATGACCTCGCAGAAATTGGCCTTCTGGCGGCGCTTATCGACAATGGCCAGGCCCATATGCAGCTTTGCCGCAAAGGCACGCGCCCGGGCGACAGAGCCGACGTCCGGCGAAACGACGACGAAGTCGTCATGGTTGTAGACCGCTTCGTCAAACTTATTGGCATAGTACTTGACAAAGATCGGGTTGCCCAGCATGTTATCGACCGGGATATCAAAGAAGCCCTGGATCTGCGCTGCGTGCAGGTCCATCGTCAGGACGCGGTCAGCGCCAGCGGCGACGATCATGTTGGCGACCAGCTTTGCAGAGATCGGGTCGCGGCCCTTGGCTTTCCGATCCTGACGCGCATACCCGAAATAGGGGATCACCGCCGTGATCCGCCCGGCGGACGCCCGGCGGAATGCGTCGATCATAATCAGCAGTTCCATCAGATTGTCGTTGACCGGTGTGCAGGTGGACTGCACGACAAAGACATCGCAGCCGCGGACCGTTTCGTTCACAGAAACAGAAATTTCACCGTCAGAGAAAGACTTGACCTCGCTGTCGCCCAGGTTGATGCCCAATTCCGCGCAGACGCCCTCCGCAAATTTGCGGTTCGCGTTGCCGCAGAAAACCTTGATTTCCTTACCGTGTGCAATCATGATGTTACCTCTCTGTTCTCATTATATTCATTTGCTTGCGAAATTAAAACCGGACAGGCCGGTCCTTTCACCGTTTGTTTTTGCCAGCCCAATCTTTTTTGTTGGTTTGGCGGGCCCGGCCAATGGCCAGAGCCTGGGACGGGACGTCCTCCGTCACCGTCGTCCCGGCGGCAATATAGGCGCCGCGGCCAATCTCTACCGGCGCGACCAGGCTTGCACCGCTGCCGACAAAGGCATCGTCTTCAATTCTTGTCCGGTGGGTCGCGCGGCGGTCAAAATTCGCCGTCACCGACGCCGCACCGAATTGCACGCCGCGCCCGGCGTCCGTATCACCGAGATAGGCCAGCTGCGCGACGCGACTGCCCTCGCCCAGATGGCTGCCCTTGAGCTCCGTGAAGCTCCCAGCCTGGGCCCGGTTTTCCAGCACACTGTCCGCCCGGATGTAAGAGAATGGGCCGATCTTCGCGTCGCTGCCGATCGTCGAATCCAGGACCTGGGACGCATTGACCCGGGTCGCGTTGCCGATGATCGCATTTTCCAAATAAGTATTGGGGCCAATGACACAGTCGTGCCCCACCGCACTCGCGCCGCGGATGATCGTCCCCGGCAGCAGGACCGTCCCCCCGCCGATGCGGACACCGGGCTCGACATAGCAGTTGTCATAATCCCAGATCTCTACCCCCTGGTGGGCCAACTCATAGAGGTACGCCCGCTTCAGGATCGGCTGCCAATCGGCCAGCTCCTCCCGGTCTGAAACGGTAAACATACCGTCATGATCTGTATACGCCGCGCCATATTCCACCAGGAAATGGCTGAAGGAGAAATTCTCCCCGTCCAGCGCGTCCATAAAAACCTCGCGGCCAACGCGGCAGGCGCAGGCCCGGCGCGGCGCTTCGGCGTCGCCCTCCAGGACGCTGTCCGCATTGATGCGGATGCATGGCCCGGTCACGACCATAACTTCCTGCTCAAACTCCTCCGCCGTCGAGAGAAAAACATGCATCAGATCCGCCGCTTCCGCATCAGAGGCTACCGTCAGCTCGGCCTCTGCCGGGAAGCAGTTTTTTGCCTCCGCCCGGTGGGCGTCCAGGCAAACAAGAAAATAGCGGCTTACGCCGCTGGCCAGCAGAGATTGCACCAGCCAGGAGAGCATCGGCACGCCCATGATCCGCTGCAAAAACATCGGCCTTTCATAGCCCGTCTTTCCCGTATCATCCGGGACAAAAATCACTGCGGATCGCACTGCCATCGTCTGCCTTCCTCTCCCGCGCCGCCTGTGGCGGACGCGCTTTCTTATGTTAAGTATAGCAAAGTTTTTTGCTTTTGTATACCGTTTCCGCCAAAATCCCCGAAAAATTTTCCCGGTTTTCGGCCCGCTTCGGGCAAAAAATAAAATTCCGAATGCCTTTGCATTCGGAATTTTATTTGGTGACCCGTACGGGACTCGAACCCATGTTACCGCCGTGAAAGGGCGGTGTCTTAACCACTTGACCAACGGGCCTGGTAGCGGCAATCTGATTTGAACAGATGACAGGCCGGGTATGAACCGGGTGCTCTACCAACTGAGCTATGCCGCCATATTTCTGCTGCAGTGCAACAAATGCGCGTCACAGCAAGGGTAATTATAGCTGAATGGTGCCAATCTGTCAAGAGAAAAAATGAAATTTTCTATAAAAAAGTATGATTTCCGCTGCAGGCGGTTACAACTCCCCTGAGGAGGTGGCATTTTGAAGCTTTGGAGGGAGCTGGTGATCTTCTATCTGGGCGGGATGCTCTATATGGCGCTGGAGCTGGCCTGGCGGGGCTGGAGCCACGGCAGCATGTTTCTGCTGGGCGGCTGCTGCTTCTGGCTCATCGGCCATTTGGACGCCCGGCATCCCCATTGGCCCATCCTGCTGCAGATGCTCTGCGGCACCGGCATCATCGTCATGCTGGAGCTGGCAGGCGGGCTCGTGCTCAACCGCTGGCTCGGCCTGGGCATCTGGGATTACAGCCGACTGCCCTACGCCCTGCTGGGGCAGATCTGCCTGCCCTTTGCCCTGCTGTGGTTCCCGGTCAGCGGCGCGGCGATCTTTGCCGAGGACTGGCTGCGCCTGCGGCTCTTTGGCGAACGCCCCGCGCCTTACCGCTGGCTCTGAGCATACAAAACCGTTGCGCCGCGAAGCCGCACAACGGTTTTGTGGTTTTGTTTATTCTTGGCGCTTTACAGGCGCGCAACGCCGGTCCGTCGGGCGGCTTCTGCCACAGCTTTGGCCACAGCGGGGCCAACGCGGGGGTCAAAGGCCTGGGGGATGATATAATCTGCCGAGAGCTCCTCCGGCGAGATCAGCGCCGCCAATGCCCCGGCGGCAGCCATTTTCATCTCCTCGTTGATATCGCTGGCCCGGACGTCAAACGCACCCCGGAACACGCCGGGGAAGGCCAGAACGTTATTGATCTGGTTCGGATAATCACTGCGCCCCGTGGAGACGACCTTCGCGCCCCCGGCCTTGGCCTCATCCGGGAAGATCTCCGGCGTCGGGTTGGCGCAGGCAAAGATGATGGGGTCCCGATTCATCGAGGCGACCATCTCCCGGGTGACCTGCCCTGGCGCAGAGACACCGATAAAGACATCCGCGCCCACCAGCTGCTCTGCCAGCGACCCGGCACGCTTTTGCAGATTCGTCTTCTGGGCCATCTCTTCCTTGATCCAGTTCATGCCCACCGGGCGGCCTGCATAGATCGCACCATTGCGGTCGCACATCGTGATATCCCGGAAGCCTGCAGACAGCAGCAGCCGCACGATAGAGACCGCTGCAGCCCCGGCGCCGGAGGTGACGATCCGCACCGCTTCCTTCCGCTTGCCGACGACCTTCAGCGCGTTGGTCAGCCCCGCCTGGGTGATGATCGCCGTGCCGTGCTGATCGTCGTGGAAGATCGGGATATCGCATTTTTCCTTGAGCTTTCGCTCGATCTCAAAGCATCGGGGCGCGGAGATATCCTCCAAATTGATGCCACCGAAGCTGCCGGAGATCAGATAGACCGCCTGGACAAATTCATCCACATCCTTCGTTTTCACGCAAAGGGGGAAGGCATCAACACCGCCGAAGGCTTTGAACAGCACGCATTTGCCCTCCATGACCGGCATCCCCGCTTCGGGGCCGATATCGCCGAGGCCCAGGACTGCCGAGCCATCGGTGATCACAGCGCACAGGTTGTGCCGCCGGGTCAGGTCGTAGGACTTAGAACGGTCCTTCTGGATCTCCAGGCACGGCTGGGCAACGCCGGGGGTATAGGCCAGAGAGAGGTCCTCCTTGCTCTGGACCGGCACCGTCGCCGTCACCTCGATCTTTCCCTTCCACTGCTCGTGCAGCCGCAGAGACTCCTTTGCATAATCCATAGATGCGCCCTCACTTTCGGTAATTGCACCGCGGCCCTGGCCGCAGAAAAAAGCACAGAACGGCGCGCCGCCCGCTGACGGGCCGGGCCGGGCCTGTTGGGCTTATAGTACCGGTTTCCCCCGGGTTTGTCAAGCCCCCTCCCCCTTGGCAGCGGCGGCTGGGTGTGGTATACTGGGAACAAATACCGCGCCGATGCGCGCAAATTTTCCGGTGGGAGGCAACGCGATGCAATACATAATGGCCCTGGACCAGGGGACGACCAGTTCCCGCTGCATTTTATTCGACCGGCAGGGCAAGATCTGCGCCGTAGCGCAGCAGGAATTCCCGCAGATCTATCCCCAGCCCGGCTGGGTGGAGCATGACCCGATGCAGCTCTGGCAGACCGTCGTGACCGTTGCCCAGGCTGCGATGGACCAGTGCGGCGCGACGGCGGAGAACATCGCTGCCATCGGCATTACAAACCAGCGGGAGACGACGATCTGCTGGGACAAGGTCACCGGCACCCCGGTCTATAACGCTATCGTCTGGCAGTGCCGCCGGACGGCGGGCAAGATCGACGCGTTAAACGCCCAGGGCTATGGGCCGATGATCCGGGAAAAGACCGGGCTGCTGCCCGACGCCTATTTTTCCGGCTCGAAGATCAGCTGGATCCTGGAAAATGTCCCCGGCGCGCGGGAAAAGGCCCGACAGGGGCGGCTGCTGTTCGGCACCGTCGACACCTGGCTCATCTGGAATCTCACCGGCGGCCGCTGCCATGTGACTGATTATACCAACGCCGCCCGGACGATGCTCTTCAATATCCACACCCTCCAGTGGGACCCGGCGCTGCTGGATATGCTGGAGATCCCCGCCAGTATGCTGCCGGAGGTCCGGCCCTCCAGCTGCATCTATGGGCACACGCTGCCCGGTATGATCGGCGGCGGCATTCCCATCGCCGGGGCCGCCGGGGACCAGCAGGCCGCCCTCTTTGGCCAGTGCTGCTTTGCCCCGGGAGAGGTCAAAAACACCTACGGCACCGGCTGCTTTTTGCTCATGCACACCGGCGCCCACGCCGTCGCCTCGCAGAACGGCCTGCTGACGACCCTGGCCGCCAGCCCGGACGGCACAGCCCAGTACGCCCTGGAGGGGAGCGTCTTCGTCGCCGGGGCCGCAGTCCAATGGCTGCGGGATGAGCTCCACGTGATCGAAAACGCCGCCGAGACAGAGGCGCTGGCCCGCTCTGTACCAGATACGGCGGGGGGCTATGTCGTCCCGGCGTTTACCGGGCTGGGCGCACCCTATTGGGACCCGTACGCCCGGGGCGCGATCGTCGGCCTGACCCGGGGCTTTGGCCGGGCCCACCTGGCCCGGGCCACACTGGAATCTCTGGCCTACCAGGTCGCTGATGTTTGCCGGGCCATGGAACAGGACGCCGGGCTGCCGCTGCGCTGCCTAAAGGTCGATGGCGGCGCCAGCGCCAACAGCTTCCTGATGCAGTTCCAGGCCGACCTGCTGGATGCCCAGGTGCTGCGCCCCCAATGCATCGAGACGACAGCCCTGGGTGCAGCGTACCTGGCAGGCCTTGCCGTCGGCTATTGGCAGGACCTGGACGAAATTCGCGCCGCCTGGGCGCTGGAGCAGGATTTCACTCCCACCATGACGCCGGAAGCCCGGCAAGCACACCTAGAGGGCTGGCGGCGCGCCGTGGCCTGCGCCCGCAGCTGGCGCGCCCCGGAAGCCACTGTCACGCCGTAATCGTGCATAAAAATATAGCCTGCCGCAAAACAAACTTGTTTTGCGGCAGGCGGGAGCTTGTCAAAAAAGTATTTTTGACAAGCTCTCAAATGCGACCCGCTTCGCTGGGCTCGCATTTGAAGGGGCTTGC
>CAKTTR010000083.1 GCA_934615645.1 uncultured Oscillospiraceae bacterium
CATCTGGCCTCCGCGCCGAACCGGGTCTACACCCGCAATCAGCTGCTCGATGAGGTCTGGGGCTTTGACTACTTCGGCGACTCCCGCACCGTGGACGTACATATCAAGCGTCTGCGAGAGAAGCTGGAGGGCGTCTCGGACCAATGGTGCCTGAAGACGGTCTGGGGCGTCGGCTATAAGTTTGAGGTCGTGCAGAAATGAAAACCATGTTTGGCCGCCAATTTTTGCTGACCGCCGCCTGCATTCTGTGCAGCATTTTGATCTTAGGCGCCAGCTTCCGGGTCTTTATCCAGAAATACGTGCAGTCGGAGAGCCAGAAATCGCTCTACCAAAGCGCGGAAGCCGTGGCAGAGCTTGCCTCGGCGTATGAATCCATCGGGGACCTGGAAAACAACTGGGAGTTTCACATCAACCTCTCCTTCGCCGCCGAAGCCGCGGGGACAGACACGGTCATCTGCGACGAGACCGGCGTGGTTATTCTCTGCTCCTGCAGTGAATTTCGCTGCGAGCATCTGGGGCTGCAAGTGCCCCAGGCCTTTGTCGAGCAGGTGATCCAAGAGGGCAAAACGGCGGACGCTGGGATCCTCCAGGGGCTGTATGACGACAGCCGCTCTGTCGTCTCCATCCCCATTATCAGCCAGTCTGACGGCGTGGCCAGCGGCATTGTCATCGCCTCGACCGGGCAGACCCAGGTCGTCGGTGTGATCCGCCAGATGACGGATATCTTCCTGATGACCGGCGCTGTCGTCCTGCTGTTGGCTGTCATCGCCTGCTCCGCGCTGATGCGGCGGACGAGTCAGCCGCTGAAGGACCTGGCTGGCGCTGCCCGGCGCTTCGGGCACGGCGATCTGGACGCCCGGGTCGAGCTGGATGAGCATAATCCGGCGGAGATCGAGGAGCTGGCCGTCGCCTTTAACAACATGGCCGACTCCCTGGAAAAATCCGAGCAGCAGCGCAAAGAATTCGTTGCCAATGTCAGTCACGAGCTCAAAACGCCGATGACGACCATCGCCGGGTTTATGGACGGCATGCTGGACGGCACGATCCCGCCGGAGCAGCACCGCCATTACATGCAGATCGTCTCGGACGAAGTCCGCCGCCTTTCCCGGATGGTCCGGGGGATGCTGGATATCTCCCGCCTGCAGGATCAGACGATCCCGGAGGAGAAAAAGACTGTCTTCGACCTCTGCGAGGCCGCAGGGCAGGTGCTGGTCTCCTTTGAGCAGAAGATCACCCAGAAGCAGCTGGACGTACAGGTGGATATGCCGGACGAGGCGACCTATACCCTGGCTGACGCCGATTCCATCACCCAGGTCATCTACAACCTGGTGGACAATGCCGTCAAATTCTGCCAGCAGGGCGGTACCCTGGGGCTCAAGATCCAGCCGGAGGATAAGAAGATCTTCGTCAGCGTCTCCAACACCGGCCTGACCATTCCGGAAAACGAGCTGTCGCGGATCTTCGACCGCTTTCATAAGACAGACAAAAGCCGCAGCGTCGACCGCGATGGCGTCGGGCTTGGGCTTTATATCGTAAAAACCATTATCTGCTCCCACGGGGAGGACATCAGTGTGACCAGCCGCGATGGGCTGACCGTCTTCACCTTCTCCCTGCCGGTGGTCGTCAACTGACCGCTGGGCAGCAGCAAAAGCGAGGCATTTTTGTATGAGTTGGGATGAATTGAAACACAATGCGGCTTCACCGCAGCCGGACGCGCCTTCCGATGCACCTTCGGCAGAGGATCCTTCCGAGCGCAGCGGCCAGGACCCGGTCTTCGGCTATTACTGCACCGGCACGGTCAAGCCCGCGGCGCATCAGCGGCAGGGGCTTTTTGTCCTGCTGGCGCTGCTGATGATCCTGCTGTGCGCGGTGCTCTCGCTTTTGATGAACCTCCGGGTGCAGATCAAACGTGATGACGGTCAGATCGTCCTGCAGATCGGCAACGGGGAGAAAAAAGCGACTAGCTCCGCCGCGGACGACAGTTCGGATGAGACCCAGAGCGCCCTGGCCGTCCCAGCCCCGGCTGCCACTGGCGCGGACAGCGGCGTCAGCCTGCAGATCAGCGGCGCGGACGACACCCAGGCGCTGACCCTGCAGCAGATCTATGCCAAGGTCATCCCCAGTGTTGTCTCCATCACCAGCCAGACCTCCAGCGGCGAGGTCACCGGCACAGGCATCATCATGACCGCCGATGGGTATATTATTACAAACTGCCACGTCATCGAAGGCGGCGACACGCCGCAGGTCCTGCTGCAGGACGACGACAGCTACCAGGCTGCCGTCATCGGCAGCGATGAGACCAGCGACCTGGCCGTCCTGAAAATCGACGCCGACGGCCTGACCCCGGCGGAATTTGGCGATTCTGACGCGCTGCAGGTCGGCGACGCCGTTGTCGCCATCGGCGACCCTTTGGGCACCCAGCTCCGGGGCACGATGACCGATGGCATCATCTCCGCCATCAACCGGGACCTGGCCTTTGACGGCCGCACCATGACCCTGCTGCAGACGAACGCTGCCCTGAACTCCGGCAACTCCGGCGGCCCGCTCATCAATATGCAGGGGCAGGTCATCGGCATCAATACCATGAAGCTCTCCGCCGCTTATTCCGCCACGACAGTCGAGGGGCTGGGCTTTGCCATCCCCATCTCGACGGCTAAGAGCATCGTCGATGAGCTGCTCTCCAGCGGCTATGTCGCCGGGCGGCCCGCCATCGGCATCACCGGCGAGACCGTCCCGGTGACAGCGCGGGCGTATTACCGGCTGCCCGCCGGCGTTTATATCCGCAGCATCGACAAGACCTCTGACGCCTATGCCCGCGGCCTGCGGCCCGGTGATATCATCACCGCCATCAACGGCACGAGCATCACCTCGATGGACGATCTCAACGCAGTCAAAAACCAGTGCCAGGCGGGCGATACCGCCCAGCTGCGCATTTACCGCAGCGGCGTTGCCTATGAGCTGGATGTCGTTTTGATGGACGCCACAGGCAAGACCCAGTAAGCGCTCACCCCGTCTGCCGCGCCGCCGCAAAGCGCAGAAGGCCCGCGGCAGCCGTGTAAGCTTGCCGCGGGCCTCCCCGTTTTTGCCGGGCACCCAGAGACTAGAGCGCCGGATGCTTTATTGCCGGACACAATCCACGATCGCCAGCACGATCCCGGCCAGGCAGTAGACGCCAATGAGCCAGCAGAGGATCCGAACGACCCAGCCAACGACCGGCAGCCAACCGATGACCCAGCGCAGCACCCCAGCCACCCCGCAGATGACCAGATACAGCACGATCGTCACGATCAGCGCCCCGGTATCGCCCGGGCAGATCCTGCGGTTGAGCGGGAAATATGCGCGAACATTCATAAAAAGCACCTCCCAGCGGCCATGCTGCCGCACGATTTGTCACTTCGATTGTTATCATAGCACGCCGGGCGGAAACTTGCAATCCAGAAAAATATTGCAAGTTTTCCAATTATGTGGTAAATTGGAATCAGTATTGCAAACCTGCCTTGTGCAGGGTCGGCAGCAGCTTCTTGGCAAGCAGGCTCGCCACGATGGCTTTCAGCACATCCCAGGGCAGGAAAATGACCATGCCGCCCATCAAAGTCTCCTGAATGCTCCAGGTTTTATTCAGATAGAACCGCAGGATGCAGTGCATATACGGCAGGCCGATGACATAAACCGCCGCCGTCCCGGCCAGGCAGGCCAGCAGCAGCCGCCAGAATGACGCTGTGCCGCGCCGTGCGATCATCCCAGCGACCCAAGCCGCCGGGATCAGCCCCAGCAGGAAGCCGAATGTCGTCTGCGTGACATAGGAAAAGCCGCCGCCTTGCGTAAAGATCGGCAAGCCCACCAAGCCCAGCAGCACATAGACCGCCTGGCTGGCAGCGCCCAGCCCTGGCCCCAGCAGCAGGCCCGCCATACAGGTGAAAAAGACCTGCAGAGTAAACGACGAGATTGGCGTCGGGATCCTGATAAATGCACCAATCGCCGTGAGTGCGGCAAACAGACCGGTCAATATAATTTTACGCGTACGCATTGGTATTCCTCCTTTGTTAACCAATTGTAATCCAAAAAGTTGACGTTAGGAGTATACCAGATCACCCCGCAAAATGCAAGAGGAATGTGAGAAAATGTTAAAGCAAAAGGTACTAGAATATCTGCGCGGCTCCAACGGATATCTCTCCGGGCAGGAGATCAGCCACCGCTGCGGCGTTTCCCGCACCGCTGTCTGGAAGGCGGTGGAATCGCTGCGGCAGGACGGCTATATCATCGACTCCGTCACCCGCCGGGGCTATCGCCTGGTCCAGGCGACGCCTGCGCTGTGCAGTGCGGAGCTTTTGGCTGCGCTGCCAGCGGACTTCCCCTGGCGGGATCGGATCCAGGTCTTCGACTGTGTCGACTCCACCAATACCGTGGCGAAGCGGCTGGCCGCCCAAGGCGCCCCAGCCGGGACGACCATCGTCGCCGATCACCAGACCGGCGGCCGCGGCCGGTTGGGCCGCAGCTTCCAATCTCCGGCAGGGCTCGGCACATATCTATCCGTCATTCTCCGGCCCAATGCAAAGCCGGAGCAGCTCATGACACTGACAGCAATGATCGCAGAGGCCGTCTGCGAAGCCGTCGAGCAGGCCTGCCAGCTGCGGCCCCAGATCAAATGGGCCAATGACCTGCTGTTCCAAAAGCGGAAGATCTGTGGGATCCTCACAGAGCTCTCCGTGGAAGCCGAGAGCGGCCTGGTGCAATACGCCGTGGTCGGCATCGGCATGAACTGCAACCAGCGGCCGGAGGATTTCCCCCCGGAGCTGCAGAAAACCGCCATCTCCCTGGCCATGGCCCTGGGCCACACGGTGGACCGCAACCTGGTCGCCGCGGCGCAGATCGCCTCGTTGTGCAACCTCGCCCAGCACCTGCCGGACGACGGTCAATGGCCGTGGCTGGAGCAGTACACCCGTGACTGCATCACCATCGGCAAGGACGTCCGGATCATCCAGGGCGTCCAGACCCGCATTGGGCACGCCGTTGGCCTGAACGAGCAAGCAGCGCTGCTTGTCGCCTATCCGGACGGCACTGAGGAGGCAGTCTCCTGCGGTGAAGTCTCGGTCCGCGGCATCTATGGCTATGTTTAAACTGGTAATCCATACACGTTGGAAAGGGGTTAACAAAAGATGAATGATTTTATCAAAACACTGATCGCACGCAGAAGCATCCGGGCCTATCAGCCAGAGCAGGTCCGGGAAGAGGACCTGGCTCAGATCCTGGAAGCCGGGACCTACGCCGCCTGCGGCAAGGGCGCCCAGAGTGGCAAAATCGTCGTCGTACAAGACAAGCCGACCCTGGATCTGCTGGAGCGGCTCAATGCTGCGGCAATGGGCAAGCCGGACGCCAAGCCGTTCTACGGCGCGCCGATGGTCTGCGTCGTCCTGGCCGACACGAACATCCCCACCTATCTGGAGGACGGTTCCCTTATCATGGGCAACCTGATGGCCGCGGCCCACAGCCTGGGCGTCGGCTCCTGCTGGATCCACCGGGCGAAAAAGGTCTTCGCCACGGACGAAGGCAAGGCGCTGCTGAAAAAGTGGGGCATCGGCGAAAATTACGCCGCCGTGGCCCACTGCATCCTGGGCTATCCGGCGCAGGACCCGGAGGCCAAGCCCCGCAAGGCCGATTTTATCGTACGCGTTTAAGCAAACTTCGCAGCGAGTTTCAAGCAACAGGAGGAATCAACCATGAAAAAAACCGCAAAAGTTCTGGTATCTCTGGCCGCAGCCATCGCCGCGATCGCCGGCGCACTGTGCCTACTGGGCGTCTTTTGGGATAAGCTGGTGGCACTTTGCCCCTGCGGCGAAATGAAGAGCAAGCTTCCCTCCAAGGATGAGCTGATCCAAAAAATGCCCTGGCGCCGCAGCGAGATCGAGCAAGAATTTGCCGACTACGACGACTGCTGAGCGCAGCCCCCCAATCACACAGCAGCGCGGCTTGGATAATCCTTCCAGACCGCGCTGCTTTTTAAAAATATGCGGCGCTTCACCGCAAGAAATGGAGAATCCCGAATATGTCAGTCTTCCATAGCAGAACAGATATTGGCTGCCTCTTAACAACATGCCGTGAATTGTTGGACCATGCCGATTGCCTACTCGCAGACGGGGCGGCGCGTGACGCAGCTTCTATCGAGCATTGTAAAGCGCTCGTTTCCGGATGCATCCAACTTGCGCAGGCTTTGCTGGCGGAGAACATCGCCGCAGGTATCCTAGAAGATATCATTGGCATCGCAGGGGAAATCGCATCAGATTTAGACCAACTTGCAGCCTGTGTTGGTGCAGAAATTGATACTGACTGTGGCGCAGCTGCCCAAACGCAAGCAACACAAGAGCAGCTTCGTGAGCATTGCGATTCCTTTTTCGAAAAGTGCCGTTCGTTGGAATACTATAAGGCATCGGCATCCATGGGTGATGTCTATGCTCCGCCGGAACTGATGGGGGCTAGATTGCTTGACAACGACAAGCCGTATCCGCAGTGTTACGCCGACCTCAAATGAAGACAATGCCTATTTATCACTTACGCTCTTGCGTCTGGGAGATCACACTGGCCTGCTGTTTCTCCTGCAAATACTGCGGTTCTAAAGCAGGACATGCCCGGGATGGAGAATTGTCTACAACGGAGTGCCTGCATGTTGCAGCTCAGCTGACGGACCTGGGCTGCAAAAGAGTCGCTCTGATCGGCGGCGAAATTTTTATGCGAACCGATTGGGCTACCATTGCGCAGGCCTTGACAGCGCACGGCGTGCAAGTCTCTATCGTCACCAATGGTTATCTCTTTTCTGACCAGTTAATCGCGCAAATCAAAGCCGCAAACATTGAATCCGTTGCCGTTTCCCTGGATGGGCCGGAGCGCATCCATGACAAATACCGCCAGCGGGGAAGCTTCCAACGCGCTATGGCAGCGATTGATATTCTGACAGAAAGAAAGATCCCAGTCTCCGTCATCAGTACATTGCACAGCCAAAATGTCGCTCACCTTAATGCGCTCTACGAGACGCTAACGCAGAAACAGATCTTTGCATGGCAGCTGCAGGCATGTTCTCCGATGGGAAACGCCGCCAACGCAGACTTCTCCACCGAATTTGACTTTACGCAGGTCATTCGATTTGTAGAGACACGCCGGGCGCAGGCTCCGTTTATTGTCGGCATCGCCGACAATATTGGCTATTACACACCAACGGAGCCCTATTTGCGGGGAAGCCCTCTAGG
>CAKTTR010000084.1 GCA_934615645.1 uncultured Oscillospiraceae bacterium
AATTCCCTTCAAACGCGAGCCCAGCGAAGCGGGTCGCGTTTGAGAGCGTGTCAAAAATACTTTTTTGACACGCTCAAAAGGGCCCGCTGCTTTTTGGCAGCGGGTCCTTTTGCAAATTTCGATCATTTCATTGGAGAAAACCAAATACGGATCACGGCTCGTTTTGCGGCAGGACACCGTCTTTCGGGCGGCGGCCGAGGATGGAGTATTCGACCCACTCGGCGATATTCGTCGCATGGTCGGCGATGCGCTCAAGATATTTGGCCACCATCAGAAGGTCGATGCAGTAAGCGCCCATGGTGTTATCCTTGCTGATCAGATCAATGACCTCGTCCTTGATCTGGACAAAATACTGGTCGACGACATCGTCATAGGCGATGACCTCCCCGGCCAGGGTCAGGTCCCGGCGGACAAAGGCGTCGATGCTGCGGTTGACCATTTTAATGGCCTCCGCGGCCATCTGCTCCAGGTGCAGCTTGTAGTGCACCGGCAGCTCCTTGAGATAGACGGCCAGCTCCGCGATATCCGACGCCTGGTCGCCGATGCGCTCCATGTCGGAGATCATTTTCAGCGCCGCAGAAATATCCCGCAGGTCGCTGGCCACCGGCTGCTGCTTCAAAAGCAGCTGCAGGCAGAGAGATTCGATCTCCCGCTCCAGCTTGTCGATCTCGCTATCTGTCTCCTGTTCCTGGGCGATGAGGGCGTCGTTGCACTCGCCCAGGGCCCGGATGGCCAGGCCGATGGCCTGCTGGCAGAGCTCGCCCATCTCCAACATTGCCTCATGCAGCTTCTTGAGCTGCGTCAAATACTGTTCCCGCATTATCCAAACCTCCCGGAAATATAGTCCTCCGTCTTCTTCTGCGACGGCATGGTAAAGATCTGATCGGTCGCGCCGTATTCCACCAGCTCGCCCAGCAGGAAGAACGCGGTCCGGTCCGAAATACGGACGGCCTGCTGCATATTGTGCGTGACCATGATGACGGTATAGCGCTGCTTCAGCTCCGCGATCAGGTCCTCGATCTTGGCCGTGGAGATGGGGTCCAGCGCGCTGGTGGATTCGTCCATCAGCAGAATATCCGGCTCCACCGCCAGAGCCCGGGCGATACACAGCCGCTGCTGCTGCCCGCCGGACAGGCCCAGCGCGCTGGTCTTGAGCCGGTCGCGGACCTCGTCCCAGATGGCGGCGCTGCGCAGGGAGCGCTCGACGATCTCGTCCAGCTCCGCCTTGCGGCGGATGCCGTGGGTCCGGGGGCCGTAGGCGATGTTATCGTAAATGCTCATGGGGAACGGATTGGCCTTCTGGAAGACCATGCCGATCTGCTTGCGCAGCCAGGTCACATCCGTCGCCGCGTCATACAGGTCCGTATCCCGGTAGCGGACCTCCCCCTGGATGCGCACGCCGGGGATGAGGTCGTTCATGCGGTTGAGGGTCTTCAAAAAGGTGGATTTCCCGCAGCCGGAGGGGCCGATGAGGGCCGTGATCTGGTTGGCCGGGATCTCCAGATTGATATCCTGCAGGGCATGGTGGTCCCCATACCACAGGTTCAGGTGTTTTGCAGTGATAATGGCAGGCATTGGTTCATGCTCCCTTCTTCTTTTTCAGCTTCTTCCCGGCCAGATTCGCCGCCCGGTTCAGGAAGAACACCAGGATCATTAAGATCGCGGCAATGGCAAAGGCCACGCCCGTCTCGCCCCGCTCGCTGGCGTAGATATACAGGGCGACCGTCAGTGTCGCCGACGAGGATTGCAGCGATTCGGCGAAGCTGTTCAGCACGAGGCCGAAGCCCGCGGTAAAGAGCAGCGCCGCCGATTCGCCGACGATCCGCCCGATGGCCAGGATGCAGCCGGTGACGATGCCGTCGACGGCATTGGGCAGGACGACCGTCCGGATCGTGTGCCACTTCCCTGCCCCCAGGGCCAGCGCCCCTTCGCGGTAGGCTTGGGGGACAGTCTTCAGGCTCTCCTGGGTCGTCCGGATGATCGTCGGCAGGATCATGACGACCAGCGTCAGGCCGCCGGCCAAAATGCCCTGCCGCAGGCCCAGCAGCTGGATAAAAAACAGCATACCCACCAGGCCAAACAGGATGGACGGGATGCCCGTCAGCGTCTCCGTCGCAAATTCGATGATGCGCTTTAAATGCCGATTCTGGGCGTACTCCGTCAGATAGATCGCCGCGCCGACGCCGATGGGCAGCGCCAGGATCATGGCCACAAGGATAATGTACAGGGTGTTGAGAATATTCGGCAGAATGCCGATGCTGTCGGTCAAATAGCTGCTCTGGGTCGAAAGGAGCTTCCAGGAGATATGCCCCAGACCGCGCCAGAAAATATACCCGATGAGAAACAGCAGCAGCGCGCAGGTGATGACGGCGCTGCCGTACATCAGGCCGCGCAGCACCCCGCCGTAGAGCCGCCGCCGCGGTGAGCGTCTTTGCATATCATTTCTCCTTCCGCTTGATGCACACATTTAAAATCACATTGATAAGCATAATGAACAGGAACAGCACAAGCCCGATGGAAAATAGGGCCTGCCGCTGCAGGCTGCCATAGGCCGCGTAGGACATCTCCGACGCGATGGCCGTCGTCAGGAACCGGACGGACTTCAAAAGCCCCGGCATATTGGCAACGTTCCCGGAGACCATGATGATCGCCATGGCCTCGCCGATGGCCCGGCCGACGCCCAGGACGATGGACGCGGCAATGCCGCTCTTGGCCGCCGGGAGGGAGACGCGGAAATACGTCTCCGTTTTCGTCGCCCCCAGGGCCAGGGACGCCGCCTCATACTCCGGCGGCACCGCCCGCAGCGCCGTCTCCGAAACGCTGATGATCGACGGCAGGATCATAATGGCCAGCACCACGATCGCCGCCAGCAGACAGGCGCCGGACGAGAGCCCGAACAGCCGCTGGATCGTCGGGACCAGCACGATCATCCCCACCAGGCCGTAGACGACCGACGGAATGCCCGCCAGCAGCTCCACCGCCGTATGGATGACCGCCGCAACCCGGGGCGCAGCGACCTTGGAAAGAAAGACCGCCGTCAAAACGCCGATAGGCACCCCCAGCACGACCGCCCCCGCCGTCGCGTAGACCGAAGAGAGGATAAACGGCAAAATGCCAAAGGACGCCTCCGACGCCGTCGGCGCCCAGGTCTTTCCCAGCAAAAACGCCTTCAGGCCGATCTGCCGGATGGCCGGGATGCCGGAGATCACCAGATAAACGCTGATAAACAGCACAAATGCCACGGAGATCACGCCGCAGATCAAAAAGATCGCCTTCATGCTCCGCTCCAACATTGTCTTTCCCTGCAAACTCTTGCTCCTTTCCCGCAAAAAGCGCCTGCCGGGGCAGGCGCTTTTTCTTGTTGCTGTTCTCTCGTTCCGGTTTATGCGACCGGGACAGCACCTGCTGCGCGGATGAGCTCTGCCGCGTCCGCGGAGGTCGCGTAGTCGAAGAAGGCCTGGGCTGCGGGGCTCAGTGCTTCCCCGTCCTTGGTGACCAGGTTGAAGGGACGCTGGATCTCATAGCTGCCGTTCTTGACCGTCTCTTCCGAGCAAGCCACACCGCCGACCGTCAGGAGCTTGATGCCGTCTTGGCCTTCCGCCGCAGACAGGGAGGCGTAGCCGATGGCGTTTTCACTGTTCTTGACCGCTTCGATGACTGCGCCGGTGGAGGTCAGCTCCTGGCTCAGCTTGCAGGCATCTTCCGTCTTGGTGATGGATTCGAAGCCGTCCCGGGTGCCGGACCCAGCCTCACGGCCGATGCAGGCGATCTCCAGATCTGCGCCGCCGACTTCCTTCCAGTTGGTGATCTCGCCCTTGAAGATGGAGGCGATCTGCTCGACCGTCAGATCGTCGACACCGCAGTTGGCATTGACGACGATGGCGATGCCGTCCAGAGCGACGGTCGTCGCCGTCAGGCCGGTCTCGGTGTCCTTCAGGGCGCGGGAAGCCAGGCCGATGTCGCAGCTGCCGTTGCTGACGGACTCGATGCCCGTGCCGGAGCCGGTGGCGTCGTAGGTCACCTTGACGTCCTTGTTCTCTGTCATAAACTGTTCGGACAGGCTGCCGATGACCTTTTCCATGGAGGTCGAACCGTTGGTCGAGACGCTGCCGCTGACCGTCTGGGTCTGGCTCTGATTTGCGTCCGCGGCGGGCTGGGTGCTGCCGGGGTCGCTGGCGTCCTTGCTGCCGCACCCGGTCAAAACGCCCAGGAGCATCGCACCTGCTACGAGAATACTTGCAAACTTTTTCATGTTGTTTTCCTTCTTTCATTTTTTTACTGTGGATTTCGTTTACATGCTTATTAAACCGCAGGAAGCTTAAATCCGAAACCAAAAAAACGTTAAATTTACATAAAATTTTTCCCATTCTTTTCCCGCTTTGTAAAATCCCAGCCACGCAGCCGGGCCGGAAAAGATTGACAGCGTGGATATTGGGTATTATACTATAATTGGTATATAGTACACTGAACACTGCCGGAAAACGCAGCCGGGGGTGCGTAACCGGTCGAGGAGGTAAGAAAATATGGTTTCTACGGCAGAGCAGGCCGCCCAGCGGCTTCGCGTTGCACTGCGCGCAACGCATACCTGCCTTTTTGAATTGGAACTGCAAGGCTTCACGTATACCCATGTATGCAATTGCCGGGAGATTTTCGGTCTGGAGGACACCCAGCTGCTGGCGCTGCTCCGGCAGAGCGCCGCGTCAGACCCCGCAGCCTATCACAAGGAGGTCGCCCGCCTGCTGCTGCACCCTTCGGATTACGAGAGCATGGTCTCCGCTGGGCACGAGCTGCGCGCAGGCTACGCCACGACAGTCCAGCTGCGCCTGCGCCGCGCGGACGGGACCTTCCGCTGGTGCAAAATTGCCCTGACCCCGGTGCAGGAGCCGGACGGCAGTCTTCGGGCCATCGGCGTCATCTCTGACATCCAGGATTTCCGCGACCGGGCGGAGAAGCTGGCCGAGGAGGTGCGCATCGACGCGTTTACCGGTCTATACCATAAAATCCACTTCGAAAAAATGGCCGAAGCCGTCCTCCGGAACCATCCGGACGAGCGCCACGGCCTGCTCCTGCTCGACCTGGACAACTTTGAGGAATTCAACCGCACCTACGGCAAGCTGCGGGGCGACGGCGTGCTGCGCTCTGTTGCCGCCCAGCTGCGGTCCGCACTGCGGCCGGAGGACCTCATCGGCCGCTTTGGCGGCGATGAATTTATCGTCCTGATGCGCAGCGTCCCCGATCGGGCTGCCGTTCAGGCCATGGCCGAGCGGATTCTTTCCAGCGATGACAATGCCCTGAAGGTCACAAAGAGCATTGGCATCAGCTTATATCCCGACGACGCAGGCAAGCTCAGCGATCTGATGCACCTGGCAGAGCTGGCGCTGCACGCATCCAAGCAGGAAAAATACGCCCAAACGCCAGCGCGCCCCACGGCCGCCCCGGCGGGCGATTTAACATTCTAAGAAAGAGGCTATCTATGCAAAAAATCAAAATCACCTGCGACTCCACCTGCGATCTCTCTCCGGAGCTCTATGAAAAGTACGATATTTCCGCAATCCCCCTGGGTGTCACCCTGGGTGACGCTTTCCATCACGACGGCGTCGACGTCACAGCCCAGGAGATTTTCTCCTTTGTGGACAAAACCGGCGTTCTGCCGAAGACCTCGGCCATTTCCATGGGCGAATACACGGATTTCTTCAAGCCCTATCTCGACGCGGGCTATGCGATCATTCACATCAATATCTCCAGCGATTTTTCTATCTGCTACCAGAACGCCTGCCTGGCAGCCCGGGAGCTGGGCAACGTCTACCCCGTCGACAGCCGCAATCTCTCCACCGGCTCCGGCCACCTGGCCCTCTGCGCGGCGGAGATGGCCCAGCAGGGCATGGACGCGGAAGCCATCGCGGCGGAGCTTGCCAAGCTGCAGAGCCGGGTGGACGCCAGCTTCGTCCTGCAGACCCTGGAATACCTGAAAAAAGGCGGCCGCTGCTCCAGCGTCGTCGCCCTGGGGGCAAATCTGCTCTCCCTGCGGCCGGAGATCGAGGTCACGGGCGGCAAGATGCAGGTCGGGAAAAAGTACCGGGGCAAGATGGAAAAATCCATCCTGGATTATGTCCGCGGCCGCCTGCAGGGGCGGGAGGATATTGAGACAAAGCGGATCTTTATCACCCACTCCTATGTCCCCCAGGAGATCGTCGACAAGGTCGTCGCCCTGATTCAGGAGCTGCAGCCGTTTACCGAAATTTTGGAGACGAAGGCCGGCTGCACCGTCTCCAGTCACTGCGGGCCCAATTGCCTGGGCGTTCTCTTCCTGCGCAAGGAAGGCTGAGCCCCAGCGCTTTTGATTTAGAACACACATAGGCGCGGTATGGCTGCGGGGGCAGTCTGCCGCGCCGCACCCTACAGAAAGGAATCGCTATGCTTGCACTGCACAATATCACAAAGGATTACCTGACCGGCGAGAACACCGTCCACGCCCTCAAGGGGCTGGACCTGGAATTTCGCGGGAGCGAATTTGTCTCGATCCTGGGCCCGTCGGGCTGCGGCAAGACGACGCTTCTGAATATCATCGGTGGGCTGGACCAATACACCAGCGGCGATCTGCTGATTGGCGGCCGCTCCACAAAGGATTTTCACGACCGGGATTGGGACGCCTACCGGAACCACGCCATCGGCTTTGTCTTCCAGAGCTATAACCTCATCAGCCACCAAAGCGTGCTGCAAAATGTCGAGCTGGCGCTGACCCTCTCGGGCGTCGGCAAGGCGGAGCGCCGCCGCCGGGCGAAAGAAGCGCTGGAGCGGGTCGGCCTGGGCAGTGAGCTGCGGAAAAAGCCCAGCGAGCTCTCTGGCGGTCAGATGCAGCGCGTCGCCATCGCCCGGGCCATCGTCAACGACCCGGAAATTATTTTAGCTGACGAGCCCACCGGCGCGCTCGATACCGAGACGAGCGTCCAGGTCATGGAGATCCTCAAGGAGATCTCCCGCGACCGCCTCGTCATCATGGTCACCCACAACCCGGAGCTGGCCGAGCGCTACTCCACCCGCATCATCAAAATGCTGGACGGGCGCGTCACCGGCGACAGCGCGCCGCTGTCGCCGGAAGAGCGCAGCCAGGCCGCCGCGGCGGACGACGCAGCCCGGCAGGAAGCGGCCAAGCGCAAAAAGCCG
>CAKTTR010000085.1 GCA_934615645.1 uncultured Oscillospiraceae bacterium
AGGTCATCAGCGGCAGCAAGGAGGGCTACGACGCAGAGCTGGCGCTGCTCCGGGAGAAACACGCCGAGACGGAAGATCGCATTAAGCGGCTGGTGGAGTCCCTGTCCGTTGCCAGCGACACCTCTGCAAAGTACGTCATGGAGCAGATCGACGAGCTGCACCGGGAGAGCGAGACCCAGCAGGCAAGGCTTTCTGAACTGGAAGCCCTCACCGAGCAGAGCCGGATGCTGCATCAGGAGTTTGCCTTCCATCAGGAGATGATCGAGTCCTTCGCCAGCGCGGTGGATTCTGCCACGCTGGAGGAAAAACGCCGCTTGCTGCGCACCATCGTCAAAAAGGTGGTGTGGGATGGCAAAAATGCCTATGTTTACCTCTTTGCGGAGGATGGAGAGGCGGATTTGCCACCCATTGACCAACCTATGTGTCCGTTGGGAGAGAATAGCGAATGAGATCCTCATGCACTTTCGGGCGCAGCGGAAGTCGGCGGGGGATGTTTCGCTGTCGGATTATATTGAGACGGGGAAGGAGGGCAATGCTCTCTCGTTGATGGATGTCGTCTGCACGGAGGAGGACCTTTTTGAGGACCTGGAGACGCGGCAGACCTATCTGCGGCTGCACCGGTACCTGCGCAGCGAGCTGACGAGCCGGGAGCAGAAAATCCTGATCCTGCGCTATGGCCTGGGCGGAAAGCCGCCGCTGACCCAGCGGGAGACAGCGCAGCTGTGCCAGATCTCCCGGAGCTATGTCTCGCGCATCGAGAAGCGGGCGCTGGAAAAGCTGCAGGCGGCGTTTTCCCGAGAGATGGCAGGAGAATAAAGTGTGCCCGCCCTGCGATGGTGCGAGGCGATCGCGGGGCGGGGCAGCACAGAGTAGCTTAGAGCAGCTCTATCGGCGGCTGCTCTCGGTTAAATTTTCCAGTCAGAATGCGTTTTTGAAAGGAAAATGGGATGAGTTTTGTGTTATAGTACTCCTCGGAGTATAAGATCGGCGTAGAGGATTGGGTGTAGAACAGGGAGTGGAGCGTGACGAGGGGGAAATCCTCCGGGACATCCATGCTCTGGGCCAGATGCCCGGTGGGCAGGCAGGCATCAAGATGGACTGTCGCGGTCTGCAGCAGCTCGTCACACATGCTTTGGAGGAAAAAATAGATGTTGGTATCCATCAGCGCCAGGTCACAGTTGGACTGGTCGTAGAGCGGCGCGGGGATATAGTCCTCCACGACGATGACAGGCCGCTCGTCGGCGTAGACGACCTTTTCGAAGAGATAGACCCCGTCCGCCGGGTCAATCCGCAGCTTTTCCGCGAGGATTGGCGAGGCGGGGGAGAGCAGCTTCAGCTTGCGCAGCGTCGCCCGAGGCGTATAGCCGCAGCTGGCGACGATATCGACATATGAGGAATCAATATCCAGTCGGGCGGCCTCCGCCAGGACATAGCGGTTGATCAGCGTCCCGACGCCGCGCTTCCGGGTGACGTATCCGGCGGCCTCCAGCTGGGAGAGAACATCCCGGATCTTGACCCGGCTGACGCCCAGCTGCCCGGCAATGTTCTCCTCCGAAGGAAGCCGGTCTGACGCGTTCGCTTCAGCAAAGGCGCGGATCCATTTCAGAAGCCGGACGCATGTTGCCGGGTATCGCTCATATGGTTGTGCTCTCATGCGTACTTTCCCCCCTATCCTAGCTTTATTATGCTGCAAAAAAACGAAAATGTCCAGATGATTTGCGGCGAAATTGTGAAAATTGGGAAAAATTTTTCAAATTTTTCCCGGGGAGATCAGTCTTACTGATCGTTGCGGAGGATTTCCAGCGTCGGCGGCGTATCTTTACCCGGGCGGCGTGCTGACAGGCGAGCGGGTTGTTTCGTGGGAAAACAAACCGCAGATTTCGCGGTTTAGGTGGCTACGACGGGGATTTTTCCCGGCGAGGGGATGGAACGTATCGGAGGACGGCACAGTGGCTACATCGGCGGTGCAGCGGCTGGGATATGGGCGCAGCAGGATGAGTCTTACTGATAAATCTGAAAATAATTTAAAATTTATGAAATTTAACGATAAAACCGGCATATTGCACATAAAAAAGTTGAAATATTCTATTTGACATTCCCAAAATACCGTGCTATCTTCAAAATAGGAACCGGCGCTGCCACGGCGGCGTTTCGCAAGGGAAACGAAACGACACAGGGAGGTTCGCACATGCAACAGTTTTATGATCAATTGCTGGAATATGTCCTCGACGGAGAGGAAGACGAGGCGGTTGAGCTTACCCGGGCTCAAATCGAGGCGGGGACTTCACCGCTGGAGATCGTGCAAAAATGCCTGGTGCCGATCCTGGATGATATCGGGGACCGGTTTGCGCGGCTGGAGCTGTTCCTGCCGGATCTGGTGATGTCGGCGGATGTGGCCAAGGCGGTCAAGGATGAAATCCGCGCCCATCTGCTGGGCGCCGCGTCGGGTGCGCAGAGCGCTGGAAAGGTCGTCATTGGGACCGTCCAGGGCGACGTGCATGACATTGGCAAGAACATCGTTGCGACCCTGCTGGAGGTCAATGGCTATGAGGTCATTGACCTGGGCAACGATGTGCAGCCCTATTCGTTTATCGAGACGGCCCGGCGGGAAAAGGTCGATATCATTGCCCTGTCCTCGCTGCTGACGACGTCTATGCCCTATATGGCGGACCTCATCAAGATGCTCCAGGGCCTGGGCGTGCGGGACGAATTCAAGGTCATTGTCGGCGGTGGGCCGGTGTCCCAGGTTTGGGCCGAGTCCATCGGCGCAGATGGCTACAGTGACGACGCCAATGCGGCGGTGGAGCTGTGCAGAACGATGATGGAATCCAGAAAGGCAGGGTGAGGGCATGAAGTCACATATGAGATTATTGACCGTCCTGGACCGGATGGACAACGGCCCGGTGATGGATGAAAAGGATTTTGATAAGCTAATCGCGAAAACAGTCCGGAAGCTCATCAAAAAATATGACCTGCAGTACGATCGCGACGACGCGATCCTGACCAGCGACGAGATGGCAGACCGCTTCTTTGCCGCCGGCCTGGAGCTGGCCTGCACGGCGGGCGTCTACTGCACGGATACCCATGTGCAGATGCTCTTCACGGAAGAGGAGATCCGCCAGGCGCTGCGGTGGGCGCCGGCTCAGGTGACCATCGGCTCTGGACTGGACCAGTGCACCATCGTCTCCCGGCGGCCAGAGGACCCGGTCGTGCCCAAGATTGTCGGCGGCGGCTTTGGCGCGCCGATCCCGGAGGAATGGTTCTCGGCCGTTATGGAGAGCTACGCCAAGGAGCCGGTCATCGACTCCATCGTCGGCTGCAATTTCTATACAGCCCACGGCCGCACGCCGAAGACCCGCAGTCCCTGGGAGGTTTTGCTTGCCTGGCGGGAGGTCGAGCTCATCAAATCCGCTGCCCAGCGGGCGGGCCGCCCCGGTATCGGCATCGGCGTCGTGGAAAACGCCGTTTCGGAGATCGGCGAGCTCTCTGCCTCGTCCTATGGCGGCTTCCCGCAGGAGGACTGGCATCACACCTGCTTTGTCAGCGAGCTGAAGACGAATTACGGGCTGCTCATCAAAGTGGCGCACCTGGTCAAGACCGGCTGTGTGATCCACTCGTTCTATAACTCCATTCTCGGCGGGTACGCCGGGAGCGCAGAGGGCGTGGCCATCTGTTCTGTGGCGGGGATCTTGCTGGAATGCGTCGTCAATATGGCGACGACCTTCTCCATTTGCCCGACGCACCCCTTCTACAACTGCGATACCGCGCCGGAGTTGATCTGGGCGGCCAGTGCGGCGCAGCAGGCGGTCAACCGCAACACGCATCTCCTGACGGCGGTCATGACCTCGCCGGTCTCCGGCCCCATGACGGAGAGCCTGCTCTACGAATGCGCGACAATGGCGACGGCGGCGACGGTCTCCGGGACAGCCCGGATCGACGGGGTTCGCTCGGCAGTCGGTGTCGAGATCCTGCATGTGACGGGCCTGGAGGCGCGGTTCAACGGCGAGGTCGCCCATGCAGCGGCGGGCTTGTCGCGAAAAGACACCAATGAGATGATCCGCCAGTTCCAGAAGCACTATGTGCCAGTTCTGGACAAAAAGCCAATCGGTAAGAGCTTCCTGGAGGCGTATGACCCGATCAAGGTCGAGCCGACGCCCCAGTGGCTGGAAATCTATCAGAAAGTCAAAGAGGACGTGGCCAAGATCGGCTTGAAGCTGCAATACTAAGGCTGCGGCTTGCAAGGAGGTACCCATGCATCGGCTGCTCATTCGAAATATCAAAACCCTGGTTTCTTGTGACGCGGAGGACCGGGTATACGAAAACGTCAATCTCTACTGCGAGGACGGGCTCATCCGCTCCATCGGGCCGGAGGCTCCGGCGGCGGACGAGGTGCTGGACGCGTCCCACATGCTCTGCTATCCGGGGCTTGTGAACACGCACCATCATCTCTACCAGGTCTTCTCCCGCAATCTGCCCCAGGTACAGAATATGGAGCTGTTTGACTGGCTCACGACACTCTATGAGATCTGGAAGGGCCTACGGGAGGAGACGGTCCGGCTGTCCTCTCTGACTGGGATGGGCGAGCTGCTGAAAAACGGCTGCACCAGCGTGTTTGACCACCACTACGTCTTCCCGGCGGACGCCGGGGACTTGCTGGGGGCGCAGGCGCAGGCTGCGGAGCAGCTGGGGGTGCGGATGCATTTTTCCCGAGGCAGCATGGATCTTTCGAAAAAGGACGGCGGCCTGCCGCCGGATTCCGTCGTGCAGGATGTCGATGAGATCATGCGCCAGAGCGTGACTGCCATCGAGACGTATCACGACCCGTCGTTCCAGTCCATGCGCCGGGTGGCCCTGGCGCCGTGCTCGCCGTTCTCTGTCTCAGCGGAGCTGCTGCGGCAAAGCGCGATCCTGGCGCGGCAATACGGCGTGCGGCTGCACACGCACCTGTGCGAGACGAAGGACGAGGAGCGCTATACGCTGGAGCGGGTCGGGATGCGGCCCCTAGCGTATATGCAGAGCCTGGGCTGGGTCGGCCCGGATGTCTGGTATGCCCACGGCATTCATTTTAATGACGAGGAGCTGCGCCTGCTGGCCGAGACGGGGACGGGCGTGTGCCATTGCCCCATCTCCAATATGAAGCTCTCGTCGGGCATCGCCCGCATTCCGGAGATGCTGCGGATGGGGATCCCGGTGGGCCTGGGCGTAGACGGCTCTGCCTCCAACGACGGCTCCAACCTCTTGGAGGAGCTGCGGGTGAGCTATTTGCTGCACCGGCTGCAATCCAGCGACAAGGCCCCCTCGGGCTACGATCTTTTGAAGGTCGCGACCATGGGCGGCGCGCGGCTGCTGGGTCGGGAGCGGGAGATCGGCTCCCTGGAACCGGGCAAATGCGCGGACCTATTTTTGGTGGACGCCCGGCGGCTGGAGCTCGTGGGCGCCTGCTATGACCCCAAGGCGATGCTCTGCACCGTCGGCTTGAAGCAGCCGGTGGATTATACCATTATAAACGGAAAAATCTGCGTTGCACGCGGCCGCCTGACTGGCGTGGACGAAGAGAAGCTCGCCCAGGCGGCGGAGCGGGAGGTGAGACGGTATCTGGCATAGCGCCGGAGCGATACAGAAAACGGAACACACCAAAAGCAAAAAGAAAATCAAAAAACGGCGCACACCGGTGCGCGGAACGCAACGCGACCTTGCGGCGGAACGCCGCGATCATCGGATTGGATGTATGTGAAAATGGGGGGGACAAACCATGAAGAAAATCGTTGCATTGTTTCTTGTGATTGGAATGCTGCTGTGCCTGTTTGCAGGCTGCCGCGGCGACAAAGATCCCGGCAGCGGCACGACACCGCCGGAGTCAGACACCAAGCCTGACTCGCAGGAGCAGACCGATTCCGGCAGTGACACCGTGGATTACAGCAAAATGAAGGTCGGCCTGCTGCTGACCAACGTTGTGGTCGACGGCGGCTGGTGCCAGGCGCAGGCGGAGGGGCTCAAACGGGCCGCCGCAGAGCTGGGCATGACGGACGATCAGCTCGTCATGATCGAATCGCTGTCTGAGGGCGGCTCGGAGGCGGACTCCACCATCGTGCAGCTCATTGATGACGGCTGCAATTTGATCATTGGCGGCTCGTCCGGCTTCGTGACCAATATCAACGGCCTGTGCGCCCAGTACCCGGATGTCTATTTTGCCCAGTTTGAGGGCGACACCAGCGACAACTGCTGCTCCTTCAGCTGCCGGGATATTGAAGCGATCTTTATGTGCGGCTACGCCGCGGCGCTGATGAGTGATGTCGACCAGCTGGGCTATGTCGCGCCGAACCCGCAGACCTCCGTCGTCCGCGGCATCAATGCCTTTGCTGCTGGCGCAAAGGCGGCGCGCCCGAATGCGACTGTCCAAATCGCTTGGGTCAACAGCTGGTATGATCCGGCTATTGAAAAGGAATGTGCCAATTCTCTGCTGCAGAGCGGCATTAAGTGTTTGGGCTACAACGGCTCCAGCACTGCAGTTTGTCAGGCGGCCCAGGAGGCTGGCGGCTATTGCACCGGCTATAACATCGATATGCACGATTACGCGCCGGAGGCTGTGCTGACGTCCTTCTGCTGGAACTGGGCGCCTCAGTTTAAAGAGATTATCACCCAGATCGCCAGCGACAAATGGGATAATTCTCCGAAATATGCCGGTATCGAAGAGGGCGCGGCGGCCCTCAGCGACTGGAATACAGAGATCATGCCCGCTGATGTGATCGAAAAGTGCAATGCCATGTATGAAGATATTCTGAATGGCAAATATGTTGTTATGGGCGGTCCGCTTTCCGACCGCGACGGCAACGAACTGCTGGCCGACGGCGAGACCTTCACCACGGAGGAGCTC
>CAKTTR010000086.1 GCA_934615645.1 uncultured Oscillospiraceae bacterium
TAAAAATCCTGTCGAATCCCGCGGGGAAACTGTGCACCCCGTGCATGTGCTCCCCTGCCGGGCAGCCGTCAGTCGATCTCCTCTTCCACAGCGGGGGGCGCTTCCAGGGGCTGACCGTTCTGCATGGCCTGCCATTGCTCTTTTGTGATGAGCAGTTGCCGGGGCTTGGAGCCTTCGAAGGGGCCGACGATGCC
The DNA here is from genome assembly GCA_934615645.1 of uncultured Oscillospiraceae bacterium. Taxonomy (GTDB): domain Bacteria; phylum Bacillota; class Clostridia; order Oscillospirales; family Oscillospiraceae; genus SVMC01. The sequence continues at coordinate 195 of CAKTTR010000086.1, forward strand.
CTTGTCCTCCATTTCGTCCACGATGCGGGCCGCCCGGGCATAGCCCAGCTTCAGCCGCCGCTGTAGCATGGAGACCGACGCCTGCCCCGTCTCCAAAATGACTTCGACGGCGGCGGGCAGCAGCTCATCCTGGTAAGGCCCGTCGTCCATCGCAACGGAGGCGGCGGATGCGCCGTGGCCGCCCTTGCCGCTCTGCTCGGCCCGCTTGTCGATCTCGTCCATGACATCCTGGGCGTAGACAGCGCCCGCCTCCCGGTCCTTGATAAAGCTGACGACGGCCTGGACCTCTTCGTCGGTGATAAAGCAGCTCTGGATCCGGCGGGGCCGCCCCTGGCCCAGGGGCGCGTAGAGCATATCGCCCCGGCCGATGAGCTTTTCCGCGCCCAAGGTATCGAGAATAATGCGGGAGTCCACCGCCGAGGCCACGGCGAAGGCGATGCGCGAGGGGATATTCGCCTTCATCAGGCCTGTGATGACATCCGACGAAGGCCGCTGGGTCGCGACGATCAGATGAATGCCCGCGGCGCGGCCCATCTGGGCCACCCGGCAGATCGACTCCTCGACCTCCTTGGCGGCCACGAGCATCAGGTCCGCCAGCTCGTCGATGACGGCGACGATCTGGGGCATTTTGTCGTAGTCCTCGCTGGTGGCGGCCAGCTTGTTGTATTCCTCCAAATTCCGCACCCCGGCGTCGGACATCATCCGGTACCGGCGCATCATCTCGGTGACGGCCCACTGCAGCGCGCCCGCCGCTTTTTTCGGGTCCGTCACGACGGGGATCAGCAGATGGGGGATGCCGTTGTAAATGCCCAGCTCGACCATCTTCGGGTCGACCATGATGAGCTTGACCTCCTCCGGCGTCGCCTTATAGAGCAGAGAGATGATGATGCTGTTCATGCAGACGGATTTGCCGGAGCCCGTCGTACCGGCGATCAGCATATGGGGCATCCGGGCGATATCGCCGACAACGCAGTTGCCGCCGATGTCCTTACCGACAGCGAAGGACAGCTTGGACTTCGCCTTGGCAAACTGCGGGCTGTCGATGACCTCCCGCAGGGAGACGGTGCTGACCAGCTTATTGGGGACCTCGATCCCGACGATGGAGATCCGGTCCGGGATGGCGGAGATGCGTACCCCCGTCGCGCCCAGCGCCAGGGCGATATCCTCCGAGAGATTCGTCAGCTTCGCCAGCTTGACGCCGCTGGCCAGCTCCAGCTCGTACCGGGTGACGGACGGGCCGCGGATGATATTGACGATGGTGGCGTCGATGTTAAAATTATGCAGCGTCTCGTCTAGGCGGGCTTTGTTCTCCCGCATCTCCTGGGTGCCGTCGACGCCAGCCTTGCCGGGGGTCAGCAGGCTCACCGGGGGATAGTGATACTGGACTGCCGGCTCCTGGCCGGAGCGCTCCAGCTGCTGGATGACTTCTTCTTTGGCCAGGGCCGCTTCGGCGCGCTCCTGCTTTTTCTGCGCCTGCAGGCGCTGGTTGACCGCTGCGACCTCCTCTTCCGAGACGGTCGGCTCCGCCGCCTGCCAGGCGGGGGCAGCGGCGGGTTCCGGCTGCAATGCCGGGGCCTGCACGGGGGCCGCTTCGGCGATCTCCACCGGCTCCTCCTGGGGCAGGGACGCCAGAATATCCACCGGCGGCTCCTCCGGCTGCGCGAGGGCAGACGCTGCCTGCGGCGCTTCGACCGGCGGCTCGACTGGGGCCGCCGCTGCCGGGGCGGGTTCGCTTGCGGCGGCCTTGCTTGCCGCCTGCTTGGCCTGGGCCCGCTTTTCCAGGATAAATTCATCCGGTGATGGGACGTCCCGCTTGCGGCCCCGCTTCTGGACCGGCGCGGGGGGATCGTCCACTGGCAGATCAAAATCCGCCGCCCGCTTTTTCTGCACATGGTCAATGTGCTTCTGGGCGACATAATTGACGACGGCGGCCGCATTGTCCTGCGGCTCTTCCGGCTCGTCGTACTCCAGCTTCGGGCGGTTCTTCACCGCCTGGGCGATCCCGGCGATCGTCATATTCAGCGCGCAGAGCAGGCTTAAGATCAGCAGGATCACAAAGATCAGGACCGCGCCGATCTTGCTGAAAATAAGCTCCAGCAGCATGGCCAAAAAGCCGCAGAGCAAGCCGCCCGTCGTCCCGGCGATGCCGCCGCGGTAGAGGGCCGCAATCATGGAGATGCCCCAGGGGATCTCCACCGTATCCATAAACAGATGGGTGATCGCGCCGATGCACGCGGCCATCACAAAGCAGGCCGTCACCCGCAGCCGGACCGGCCGCCCACCGTGGAACAGCAGAATAAACGCGCTGAAGAAGAACGAGACGGGCAGTATGTAGAACCCGGCGTTGCCCACCAGCCCCTTACAAAACGGCGCCAGCAGCTTTGTCGTAAACCAGGATTTGACGCCGAAAATGCTCAGGATCGTAAAGATCCCCAAAAACAGGCAGATGGCCGCGCCGATCTCCCGGCGAATGGGCTTGGCGCTCTTCTCCGGGGCCTTATTTTGCTTGGCGCGCTTTTCCGCCGTCTGCTTGGCGGTGCTTTTTTGCGTTGCTTTTTTGGTTTGCTTGGCCATAGAGAAACTCCTTAGGTGATCAAAAACAGAAAGATGGAAAAGACCGCGGCGGCCCAGCTATAATAGGCGAAATAGCTCCAGCTCTTTTTCCGCGTCAACCGGCGCAGGCTCCCCAGCGCAAAGCGCGCCGCGAGAACGCAGACGACCGCCCCGGCCAAATACGCCGGCAGCCGCGCCGCCGTGACCCCTGCCACGCAGCCCTGGATAATGCGGATCATCCCGGCCCCCAGCCAGAACGGCACGGCAAGCAGGAAGGAATATTCCAAGCTGAATTCCGCCTTCGCCCCCCGGCTTAGCCCCGCCGCGACCGTCAGCCCCGTCCGGGAGAGGCCGGGCAGGACGCTGACGGCCTGAGCCGCGCCAATCAGAAGCACGTCCGGCAGGCGCATCTGCCGCGCGTCCTTCTCCCCGCCGCTCCGCGCCGTCGCGAGAAAGAGGACCAGGCCGCCGAGGGCCAGGAACGCCGCCCAGACAAGGGGCTTGGTGTAAAGCGACGCTGTCCAACGCTGCAGTAAAATTTCAAGCAGCAGCGGCAGCAGCCCGACGGCCAGCAGCAGCACGAGCCTGCGGCGCTCCCGCCCGGCCTGGCGCACGCTGCGCTCTGCGGACCGGGCCGTCTTCTGCGAAAACGCGCGAAACACAGCGCCCAGCTCCCGCCGGTAGGCGATCAGCACCGCCGCCGCCAGCGCCAGGTCCAGCAGCCCGTAGAAAAAACGCTGCTCCGTCCGCGCCGCTGTCTGGCCCAGGACCCGTTCCAGGATCACCATATGGGCAGACCCGGAGACCGGCAGGATCTCGGTCAGCCCCTGCACGAGCCCCCATAAAATTGCGAGTATATAAGCCATGGCGTGCCTCCGGTCTTGCAAAATGGGCGGCGTGACGCCGCACTATGCCGTATCTATAATCATAGCACAAAACCGGAGGAATTTCCATACCTTTATTGCTTTTTCCCCTTGCTGCGGCGGCCCTGGCGCTGGCGGCCGATCATCCGGTGCAGGCAGCGCAGGGCGTCGCCCAGGCTGCCCAGCTGGTCGATGAGCCCGCAGGCGACGGCCTCCCGCCCGTAGACGACGGTCCCGACATCCGTCGCCATCTCGCCGGTCTGCATCATATAATCCAAAAACTGCTGCCGCCGGATGCGGGAATTTGCCGTGACAAAGGTGACGATCTGCTCCTGGATCCGGTTAAAATACCGGTAGGTCGGCGGCGCGCCGACGATGACGCCGTTCATCCGCACTGGATGGATTGTCATGCTCGCCGTCGGGACGATCATCGACCGCTTGGCGCAGACGGCCAGCGGCACGCCGATGGAGTGCCCGCCGCCCAGGACGAGGGAGACCGTCGGCTTTTTCATCCCGGCGATCAGCTCGGCGATGGCCAGCCCGGCTTCGATATCGCCGCCGACGGTATTGAGCAAAAGCAGCAGCCCGTCGATATCCTGGCTCTCTTCGATGCTGGCAAGCAGCGGCAGCACGTGCTCATATTTCGTCGTCTTGACCGTCTCCGGCAGGACCTGGTGCCCCTCAATCTGGCCGATGATCGTCAGGGTGTAGATGGTCCCCTCCGCTGTTTTCGTCGTTGCCGCGCCCAGGTCGATGATCTGCTGCAGCGCCTGCTGCTCCTGGTTTTTCTCTTCCATCCGGCCACCTCCTGTTTTTTTCCTAGCATGCCCGAAATTTGATAGAATATGAAAAGCGCCAGTTAAAAACTGACGCTTTTCTGAGGAAAACAGGAATGTCTTTATGAATTTGTTACTCTGCTGCCAGCTTTTCGCCCAGGGCGCGGCAAGCGGCCAGGGCGTCGTCGTCCGGGGCTTCGCAGCAGGTCAGGCCGTCGGCCACCAGCACAGCGCCGTCGCCTTGGCAGCGGGACTGCCAGTCCTCCATCCAGGTGCCATCACCCCAGCCGTAGGAGCCGAAGAGGGCGACCTTTTTGCCCTGGAGCATCGACTCGATGGACGTGAACATGGGGTCAAAGACCTCCTCTTCCAGGACCTCCGAGCCCATGGCCGGGCAGCCAAAGGCCAAGGCGCTGTAATCGTTCAGGCTGGATGCGTCGACGGCGGAAGCTTCGATCAGCTCCGCTGTCCCGCCTGCCTGCTTCACGCCCTCGGCGACGGCTTCCGCCATGGCCTCGGTGTTGCCTGTGCCGCTCCAATAAATGATCGCAATGTTCTGCATGATACTCTTACCTTTCTATGGAAAATTCTCCACCACAGCGTCGGCTGTGGTTGGTGTTCTGGTTTTGGACCCGAAAAAGTTAGCGATAGCTAACCAATCGGTCACAAGATGCCGTGCCGGACGCGGCGCGTTTTGGTGCAAGCGCACCAGGCGGCGTGGGCACGGCGATGCGGCGCTTACTTGCGCCGGGCGAACAACCCCTTCTTCTCGTAAGGCTCCTTGCGGATGCCCAGCAGCGTGTAGCCCGTCTCGTCGATGCATTGGCGCAGCGCTTCCTCACTCGGGTCTTCCTCTGTGAGCAGGACGGTCTCCTTTTTCGTGTGGGACGAAGTCACCTTTTTGACGGAGAATTTGTTGCGGATCGCCTGGTTGATATGCGCTTCGCACATCCCGCAGGCCATGCCGTCAATGTTCAGTGTGATCTTTTGCATTTGCAAAGCCTCCTCTCGTCACCGGGGTCTGGTCTATGGTTAGTTGCCGCTAACCATATGCAGTATACGTCATGCGCGCCGGGATGTCAAGCCCCGATTGTGTATTTTTTCCGGGATTTTTCCATCCTACCCAGCCTAAAAAACGCAATACCGCAGAGCAGCGGGCAAGGTCAGCGCCCGCCGCTCTGCGGCAAATTTGATCTGTATGGAACGAACCAGGCCGTCAGGCCGTCTTCACGGCGTCCGGGCGCTGGCGGGGCTTGCCCTTGGCGACCCAGACCAGCAGGCCAATGCCCAGGCCCAGCGCCGCGGGCAGGATCCACCCCAGACCGTAGCTGGAAAGCGGCAGCACACGGCCGATGGCCTGCAAAATGCCCGCCAACTGCGGATAGTCCGGCAGCAGCGCGTTCAGGAAGTCGTAGAGCGCCGCGACCAGCGTGCAGCCCGTCACCCAGCCGTAGACGCAGCGGCTATGGCCGAAGGCGTTGCCGCACAGGCCAAGCAAAATCAGCGTGATGGCCAGCGGATACAGGAACATCAGGACAGGCAGCGAATACGCGATGATCGTATCCAGCCCCAGATTGGCGATCAGGAAGGAGACGACACTGAAGATCACTGCCCAGACGCGATAATGCAGGAATTTCGGGAAGAGCTTGCAGAATGTCTCCGCGCAGCTCGTGACGAGGCCGACGGCGGTCTTCAGGCAGGCCAGGCAGACCATGGCCGCCAGGATCATCGCGCCGGTCTTTCCAAAGTAGTGGTTCGACACCAGGGCGAAGACCTCGCCGCCATTGTTGCAGATCTCATAAAGGCCGCGGCTCTGGGCGCCAACGACCGTCACCGCCAGATAGATCAGCGCCATCAGCAAGCAACTGAACACACCGGCCTTGACGGTATTCTTTGCGACAGCCTTGGGCTCTTGGATCCCCAGGCCCCGGATGACATCGATGACGATGATGCCAAAGGCCAGGCCCGCCAGGGCGTCCATGGTGTTATACCCTTCCAGGAAGCCGGTGGAGAAGGCCTTGTCGACATAGCTGCCGTCCGGCGCAATGCTGGAGACCTCCCCGATCGGGTTCACCAGCGCCGCCACGACGAGGACGCCCAAGAACAGTAGAAACAGCGGATTCAGAATTTTGCCGACCCAGGTCAGGATCTTGCCCGGGAACAGGGAAAAGCCCAGGACGATCAGGAAAAATACGCCGGAGAAGATGGCAAGCGCCGCCCCCGATGCGACACCGGTGCCCAGCAGCGGCGTCACGCCGACGGTAAACGGCACCGTCGCGCAGCGCGGGATGGCGAAGAAGGGCCCAATGGTCAGATACAGCGCGCAGGTGAAGAAGACGCTATAGCCCCGGCTGACCTTGCCGGAAAGCTCGATCAGCCCATTGCTGCGGCTGATGCCCATGGC
>CAKTTR010000087.1 GCA_934615645.1 uncultured Oscillospiraceae bacterium
CGTAGGAGACGGGCGGGGCCTTGCATGTTGAGCGTGTCAAAAAAGTATTTTTGACACGCTCTCAAACGCGACCCGCTGCGCTGGGCTCGCGTTTGAAGGGGCCGCACCCTGCTGCGCGCATAATTTCTACGCCTTCGGCGCAGAAATTCCACACTTGCAGGGCGTAAAGTATTTTCCCCGACGTACACGCCGCCGGAGAAAATAATTTTGACCTGATTTGCGCCGTGCGCGGCGCAAACTCTGCGAGGCTTTTTTTGACAATCTGGGGCCCCGCCTGTCTTCTTGGAGACGGGCGGGGCCTTGTATGTTTTTCAAAATTTCTCCCCCACAAGGGGGAACAGCGCGGGGTCAAACAGTCGCCAGGGCGGCGCATCCGGCGGCGGGACGAAAAATTCCAGCGGCTCGCCCGTCTTCGGGTGGGTGAAGCGGAGCAGGCTGGACCAGAGGGCGATCTCGCAGCCGTCCGGCCGGTCCGGCCAGGGGGTATACTTCCGGTCGCCCACCAGGGGCAGGCCGCGGCTTGCAAACTGGGCGCGGATCTGATGCGTCCGCCCTGTCAGCAGGCCGATGGCCACCAGGCTCTTGCCCTGCTGCGTCGCCAGGGTCCGGTAGTCCAGGGCGGCATGCTGCGTCTCCGGCCCGGGCGCGGGCACGGCAAACGTCATGCGCCTGGCCTTGTCGCGCCAAAGCTCGTCCTCCATCCGTCCGGCGGGCGGCATAGGCGCGCCGTGGACGACGGCAAGGTAACGCTTCCCAAAGCGCCCTTCTGTGATCTGGGCCGAGAGCTCCCGGGCCGCCCGCTTTGTCCGGGCGAAGACCATCGCGCCGCCGACGACCCGGTCCAGCCGGTGGACAGTGCGGACATTGGCCGCCGGGTCCCCCAGGGCCTGACGCAGCAGGTCGGGCATCCCGCCGGGCTCGTCTGTCGACAGGACCCGGGGCGGCTTACTGGCCACCAGCAGCGTGGCATCGGCATATAAAATCTCCATAGGCCCTCCGCTCACAGCGCTTTTTCCAGGAACAGGGCGGGGTCCAGCCGCGCGCCTGCCGGGGTGGAACGGACGCCCATCCCGCAATAAGCCGCAATGGCAAACAGCTTGGCGCCGTCCACGCCGATGAGATTATCCACCTGCTCCAGCAGCCGCTGCGCCTCCGGATGGAACGTCGAGATCGTTACAAAAATGCCGCGGCTGCCCCGGGCGATGCACACCGCGCCGTAAAACTCCCGCACGTCCTTCGGCGAGATGGGGCTGTAGCGGTTTTTCATCTGCAGCAGCATTTTCTCCCGGAAGCCCATGGGGTCCGTCGTCTCGATGACGCCGTCTAAGCCGCCGTCATTGGATCCTCCGGTGACGCGGGCGGCGGTGACGGTCTTGCCGCAGCGGCGGAAATAATCCGCCAGCAGGCGCACTGCGTAATCCTCCAACCACTCGCCGCCCTTGGCATGGACGGCTTGGAGGAAGCATTCCTGTGCATCTGCGCCATTTTCCGCCGCCTGGAGCCAATAGCCCAGCTCGGAATTGGGATACGGCCCCTGGGGCAGACAATAGCCGCCGGGCGAGTCGACGATCTGCCGCGTCCGCTCCAGGGCGCGCAGCGATTCGCCCAACAGCGCGTGGAGCGCCGCAGCCTGTTCTTTTGTCGCCGGGGCAAAGGCACGGTCGGCCCGGGCAAAGAGCTCCCGCCGGGGCAGCGCCGCCCCCTGGCGCAGCTCGCCAAGCAAAAAGGCCGCAGCCCGCTCCCGCTGGGCGACGGCGTCCGCCGCCTGCAGGACGCTCAGGTAGCCGCTCTCGCTCTCAGCGATATCGCCGCTGCGGATAAGCTCGCTCAGCAGCGCGCCCAGGCGGCTTTTGCAGCGGACGACGGGACTGCCCGCCGCGCAGTCGGACAGCTGCGTCTGGGGGAAGTCCAGCTGCGCGACGCAGCGCTCCAGCAGCGCCTTCCGCCGCAGCCGGGGCGTTTTCTCCAGCGTCTCCAGCAGCAATCGCCGCAGCTGGGCATCGGTATAAGTCGTTTCCATCGGCCTGCTCCTTTCCTATTTCTTTGTTCTATTTTTCAATTATGGGATGCGCGGGATCTCTGTCTCTGGGAACAGAGAACGGAGTAGGGCGCGGCAAGCGGTGGTGACATCGCGCCAGGTGGCGTCAAAATCGCCGGTGTACCAGGGGTCGGCGACGTCCCGCGGGGTGGGGGTGTAGTCCATCAGCAGGGAGAGCTTTTCGTCACGGCCAAACAGGCGGCGCATGTTGGCAAGGTTCGCCGCGTCCATGCCGATGAGAAGATCATAGGCGTCGTAATCCGCCCGGGTCAGCTGCCGGGCCGCGTGGCCGCCGGCCTGGATGCCGTGGCGCGCCAGCAGGCGGCGGACCGGCGGATAGACCGGGTTGCCGATCTCCTCCCGGCTCGTGGCAGCCGAGGCGACGCGCACCTGCGCCGCCAGCCCCGCCCGGTCTGCCAAGTCCCGCAGGACATATTCCGCCATCGGACTGCGGCAGATATTGCCGTGGCAGATAAATAAGATTTTTGTCATTGCTGTGAATCCTTTCAAAAGCCTACAGGCCTTACTGTTTCAGGGCTTTTGGCGCTTCTTTCATTTTTGCTGTCATGCCGGAAACCTACGCAAATTTCCGTAACTCTACGCAGATTTCCGGGCAAATGGTGTAATAATTGGTGTAGCGGCTGTGGCTTCTTCAACCTGATTTTCTCTGCGGCTCCGGTGCGGAAAGCCCTTTGAACTCAATGATCTTTGCCATCTGCACGGCGGCGCAGTTATCCCTCTATGCTGTATGGGTTCGACTACGCTGTATAAGCTTGAGGCGCAAAATCAGCACGCTGTGCAAGCTCGAGTGACAAAATCAGCACGCTGTATAAGCTCGAGTGACAAAATCAGAGCCTTTGGCTGTCGTCCAGCTCCACTGCTGGTGCACTGAGGAGCCGGGCGAAGCTGCGGCGTTTTCGGCTGCGCTGTGACGTGCGATGCTTTGTCACAGCCAGAGGGCGCCTTTGAGGAAGATCCTGCCTTTGCGGGAGCTGCCGCCGGCTTCCAGGAGGCTGGCCTTTCCAGCGCCGCGCAGGGAGAGGATATCTCCCGGTGCGACGGGGGCGTCTGGCCGCAGGCAGGGCATGTAATTGAGCTGCACCAGCCCGGCGCGGATGCGCTCGGCCGCCTGGGTGCGGGAGAGGCGAAACAGCCCCGCCGTCACCGCGTCTAGCCGCAGGCTCTGGACCGTAAACGTCACTGCCTTCTGCTGCCGCTCCGGCGCGGGAACAGAGGCCAGCGGCACAGACGATAGCCGGACGCCCGTCCGCCCCACCTGGGTCAGCTGATCCAGCAGCGTCACGGCGACAGACGGCAGGCAGAGGACATAGGCTCCGTCCTCCGTCACCAGCACATCCCCCAGCCAGGGGCGGCTGACGCCCAGGCCCAGGATCGCACCGAGATAATCCCGATGCCCCGGCGTTCCGAAGCCGGGCTTGATCTGCACGGCCCGCAGTGTCTCCTCGATCGGCGGCTCGTCCATCCAGTCCGGCAGGAAAAAGGCCACCTGGCGCTCGGCGTCCGGATAGCCGCCGGAGAACACCGGCTGCACGGCGCTGTGCCGCGGGGCCCATTGGGCCAGGGCGCAGCGCTGGGCCGGGGTCAGAAATGTCGTCGACGTCGGGACTCCGGCGCGGTCGCAGCGGTCGGCCAGGTCCTGGGCGCGGCGCAGCAGGGCCGCCAGCTCGGCTTGTTCGTCTTTCTCGTTCATGGGTTCTCCTTCCCGTCCCAGCCCAGCTGCTGGGCGATGGTCGTTTTGCTCGGGCGCGGGGCGATGGTCTGCGCGATGCCCGCCTCGGCGGCGGCGACCTCCTCCAGGAATTCCCGGGCCGAGACCCGCAGCACGCCGCTGCGCAGCGCCGACAGCTGCACCAGCGCGTCCGACGTCACAACGCGGACGGCGTAGTTTTTCCCGATCTCATGGGCCAGGCGCTCGATATACAAATCGCCCGTCTCGTTCTCCGCCGTATAGACCACATGGACGCCGTGGTGCTCTGACCGGCTGCCCCGGCCGCCCCGGACGCGATAGGCATCGAAGACGACCAGCGTCTCCCGCCCGGTAAAGGCCCGGTAATTGGCCAGGCGCTCCAGGAGCTTTTCCCGGGCGGTGGCAAGGTCGCTGGCGGCCAGCGCGGCAAGTTCTGGCCAGCAGAAGATCAAATTGTAGCCGTCGACGACGACCAGCGTCTTTCGTGGCGGCGGGGATTGATTTGCCTGGGCCGCCCGGTCCGACCGGGCAGGCGCGGTATATTGCTTGCGGCGGATGGGGCCGAATTCCCGCTCCATGATCGTCTCCAGTTCCCGGTCGTCCAGGCGCAGGTTCCGAGTCCGCACCGGCGGCGGCGCGTCTGGCTGCCGCTGCTCCAGGATGCTGCCCAGGTGCATATATTCTGACACCTTGTCCCACGGGACGTAAAAGCCCGCGCCGTGGGCGCAGAAAATGGAGCCCGGCGGATTTTCCAGGTCCGCCGCCGGGTCATAGCCGATGGCGGCGCAGACCGCCTCTGCATTATGGCACGGGGCGTAGCCGTCCACCCGGCATTGGAGCTGACCGCGGCCCTGGGTATAGGCCGCGACCTCCCGCGCATAGCCCCGCATCGTGCTGACAGGGGCCGTGCCGGTCAGCGTCGCCGTCTCCTGCCCCGTCTCTGGCGGGTCAAAGCGGCCTGCCATGCGCTTGATATCCTGCATCGCCCGGCCCAGCTGGGGCAGGGGGACCTCCAACCGGAAGGCGTAGACCGGTTCAAGCAGCACGCTCTTTGCCTGCATCAGGCCCTGGCGGACCGCCCGCCAGGCCGCCTCGCGGAAATCGCCGCCCTCGGTATGCTTGAGATGGGCGCGGCCCGCTTTTAGTGTAATTTTCAAATCCGTCACCGGCGCACCGGTCAGGACGCCCCGGTGCTGCTTTGCCGCAAGCTCCGCCAGAATGAGCCGCTGCCAGCTGCGGGCCAGCACATCCTCACTGCAATCGGCATCCAGCACGACGCCGCTGCCCGGCTCCAGCGGCTCCAGCAGCAGATGGACCTCGGCATAATGCCGCAGCGGCTCGTAATGGCCGACGCCCTCCGCTGGGGCGGCAATGGTCTCCTGATAGAGAATGCGCCCCTCGTCCAGCTGCACCGGCAGGTCGAACCGCGCCTGGATGAGCTGCTGCAGCACCTCGATCTGCACCTCGCCCATCAGCTGGAGATAGATCTCCCGCAGGGCCGGGTCGTAGCCGATGTGCAGCTGCGGGTCCTCTTCCTCCAGCTCCGCCAGGCGGCGCAGCGCCGTCTGGGTATCGCAGTCCGGCGGCAGGCGCAGCCGGTAGCGGAGCACGGGGCGCAGCTGGGGCGCGGGGGCATCCGGCTGCAGGCCCAGGCCCTGGCCGCTGCGCGTCTCCTGCAGGCCTAGGGCGGCGCAGACACCGCCAGGTTCGACCTGGGAGACCGGCGCAAATTTCGCCCCGGTGTAGACCCGCAGCTGGCTGACCTTCTCCGTCCCAACGGCATCGCGGACCTGAAGCGTCCCGCCGGTGACCTTGAGAAAGGTCAGGCGGTTTCCCTGACTGTCGCGGCTGATCTTAAACACGCTGGCGCCAAAGGCGGGCAGGGGCGTGCGCTGCAGCGTAAAGCGCTGCAGGCCGGAAAGCAGCGGCTCCAGGCCCTCCAGGCGCAGTCCTGCGCCAAAATAGCAAGGGTAAGCCCGCCGGGCGGCGATCAGCCCCGCCGCCGTCTCGTCCGAGAGGGTACCGGCGCGCAGATAGCCCTCCAAAACACCCTCGTCGCACAGGGCCAGCTCCTCCTGCCAGCCCGGCGCGGTCATATCGACACAGCCCGGGTCCAGCTTCTGACGCAGCTGCGCCAAAAGCTGCGCCTGGTCCGCCCCGGGCAGATCCATTTTCGTCACAAAGACAAACGCCGGGATCCGGTAGCGCCGCAGCAGCCGCCACAGCGTCGCCGTATGGGCCTGGACGCCATCCGTGCCGCTGATGACGAGGATCGCATAATCCAGCACCTGCAGCGTCCGCTCCATCTCAGCGGAAAAATCCACGTGGCCCGGCGTATCAAGCAGCGTCAGCTCCGCCTCCGGCAGACGAAGCGGGGCCTGCTTGGAGAAGATCGTGATGCCGCGCCGCCGCTCCAGGGCTTCGTGATCCAGGCAGGTGTCGCCGTGATCGACCCGGCCCAGCCGCCGCAGCTGGCCTGCGGTATAGAGCAGCCCTTCGCACAGCGTCGTTTTCCCGGCGTCCACGTGCGCCAGCACGCCGATGACCAATCGTTTCATCCGTTCCCCCGCCTCCTCTGCCCTACCCCGGGCGTGTACTTTCCGTTATTATACGCGATTGCCCGCCCAATGGCAAGAGCCGGGCAAAGGCCGCGCCCTAACGCAGGCCCCTGCCCCCCCTCTGGGGGCACAAAAAAGGCTCCCCTGTGTATGGGTGAGACTCCAAGAGCGCAAGCGCACCGCAGCGCGATTGGCTAAGTCGAACCCATACAGCGTAGAGGGATTGCTGCAACGCAAAAGCAAGGTTGTACTGCAGTACTCGACTACTCCAGGTTTCAAAAGCAAACTAGAAAATTGCTACAAGCTAATATCTACCAGACAGTTTAGTTACCGCCCTCCGGGGGCCCGATTCTTTCTTCACCAGCGAAGAAAGAATCGGGGAAGAAAGACGCCGCTTAGGGCAGGGGGCGGTCCCCCTGCCCTAAGAACCCACCCCT
>CAKTTR010000088.1 GCA_934615645.1 uncultured Oscillospiraceae bacterium
GGCGCGCACAGGATCAGGTGAGCGGGTTTTTGCTAGGCGTCATTCACGGCGCCAACGGTTCCGAGCGGATGAGCCAGCAGGCGCCTTGGCGGAGGGTGATGGCAGCGCTGGCGGCGGTGACCTCGTTGGAGACGGTCAGGCTATCGCCACGGCGGGCCGTTGCGTTTTCCAAAGGGTATTTGGCCCCGGTGATCGTCAGCCCCTCCAGAGTCTTCGTGATGGGCAGGAGGGAAAAATACCGGTAGCCGCCCCGGGGGACCTGGCGGGTCCCGGCGGAGAAATAGGTAATCTCATTCCACGGGTCCAGGATCACAGCCTGGACGCCGCGCTTGGCAAGGGTCTCCAGCAGCTGGAGATTGGCCAGGTGATGATCCTGCCGCCCGCCGGTGCAGGCCGTCAGGATCAAATTTGCCGCGCCCTGGTCGATGGCCGCTTCGCAGGCGGCCTGCAGGTCCGTCAGGTCCTTTTCCGCCGGGAGCAGGATGGCGGGCAGGCCCTGGGCGCTGCCGCCGGAGTCGCCGTCGCCGATGTAAAAGTCGGGCGAAAAGCCCGCCTGGGCGGCACAGCGGATGCCGCCGTCGGCGCAGAAGACCACGAGGTCCCGCCCCCGCAGCGGCGCAAGGAAGCGCCAGTCCGGATAGGCGATGGAGCCGAAGATCAGCGCTGTTTTGTCTCCCATAGGCGGATCTCCTTTGCTTTGTCATAGAGCCGGGCGTAGCTGTCGTACCGGCTGGGGCTGATGGCCCCGGCCTCGACCGCCGCGCGGACGGCGCAGCCGGGCTCTGCCCGGTGGGCGCAGTCGTGAAACTGGCATTTGCCCAGGTACGGGGCAAAATCCGGGAAGGCGTATTGCAGGTTCTCCTTTAAGATCAAGTCCATCTGGTCCGTATCAAAGGAGGAAAAGCCGGGGGTATCGGCGACATAGGTCTCGCCCCCCAGAGAAAATAGCTCCACATGCCGCGTCGTATGCCGACCGCGGCCCAGCTTCTCCGAGACCTCCCCGACAGCCAGTCCCAGACCCGGGGCCAGGCAGTTGAGCAGGCTGCTCTTGCCGACGCCGGAGTTGCCGGTGAAGGCGACGGTCTTGCCCCGGAGGAAGGCGGCGACCTCCGCCATCCCCTGCCCCGTCTTAGCGCTGACCTGCCAGGTGGGAAAGCCCGCCCGGCGGTAGATCTCCGCCAGCTGCGCGCCGGGGTCAAGGTCGCACTTGTTGATGCAGACCGCCACGGGGACGCTCTGGTTCCCCGCGATGGCAGCGACCCGGTCCAGCAGGAACGGGTCCGTCACCGGGTTCACATTGGCGGCCAGGAGCACCAGGCAGTCGATATTCGCGACGGCGGGGCGCACAAAGCTGTTGCGCCGGGGGGCCAGCCGCTCGACCATGCCGGTCTTCCCCGTGGCGGAGATCTCCGCCACGTCGCCGACCAGGGGCGTGCAGCGTTCCTTGCGGAAGTGCCCCCGGGCCTTGCATTCGACCAGGCCCGCCGGGGTGCTGACGGTGTAAAAGCCGCTCAGGGCGCGGATGATCCTTCCGGTTTGCCGATCAGCCATCAAAATTCACCGTAATATCTGTATACATGGTGTTATCGACATAGACATAGTAGACGACCGTGCCGCTGCCCTGGAGATAGACGCTGGCGGTGTTCGTCCCGGGCTGCACCTGCAGGCCGGTGACGACGGTCTCGCCGGTCGTCGAGTTGACGACAGAGACGTTCAGTGTCGTCGTATGGTCCTCAAAGGTCAGGGTCACGGGCTTGCTGACCGTCGAGGGCTTCGGGTCCGGCGTCGGGGTCGGTTCGGGGTCCGGGTCGGGCTCTTCCGCCGGGCCGAGGGAGATCGTCAGGGTGATCTTCGTGCCCTCGTCCACTTCTTCCCCGGCGTCGATGCTCTGGCCGATGACCTTCCCGGCCTCGGCGTCGTCATTCTTGCGCTCGATGGAATAATCCAGCTTGGCGTCTTCCAGCGCCGCGATGGCCTGCTTTTCCGTGTAGCCCATGAGGTTCGGGACCTTGACGGTCTTCTCCTCCGGGCCCTTGCTGATGTAGACGGTGACGGACTGGCCGTCCTCCAGGGTCGCGCCCTCCTCCGGGTCGGTCCGGGTGACGCGGCCTTCTTCGACATCGTCGGAGTACTCCTCGTCAAAGAGGATCGTCAGGTTGAGGTCCAGCAGCTTCAAAAGCTTTTCGGCGTTGGATTTAAGCTGGCCCTTGAGCTTGGGCATCTCGTCCGTCTTGGGGCCGAGGCTGACGGTCAGGGCGATCTCGGTGCCCGCTTTGACCTGGTCGCCCCTCTCTGGCGACTGGCTGATGACCTTGCCCTCTTCGACTTCGTCGTCAAAGACACTCTCTTTCAGCGTGATCTTAAAATCCGGATAAGCTGCCGCGTCGATCTCGTCATAGACCGCGCCGACAAAATTCGGCACCTCGACCGTCTTGGCGCTGCCGCCGGAGCAGGAGGAGACAACAAGAATAAGAACCAACGCGATCAGCACCACCGCCGCAATGCCTAGGCCGATGGCCGTATTGCGGCGCTTTTTTCGCTCGGCAGCCTCTTCCTGCTGCTGGCGGCGGCGCTCCTCGGCCTTGCGGGCCTGCTGCTGGCGGCTGGGCGGATTCTGGGGGCGGCGGGCCGGCTGCCCGGCGTAGGCCTCCGCCGTCGTCCGCGGGCGCGGATTCACCGGCCGCGCGTGGGAGACCTGGTCCAGCCCGAAGCTGAAGACCATCTGGGGATTCTTCCGGAATTCCTCCAGATCGTAGAGCATCGCCGTGGCCGATTCATAGCGCTGGTCCAGGTCCGCGCACATGGCGTGCATCGTGATCTGCTCCAGGCCCCGGGGGATGGCCGGGTTGATGGAGGTCGGCATCGGTGCGGCGGCGTTGATATGCTGGATGGCCACGGAGACGGGGGTCTCGCCGTCGTAGGGCGGGCGTCCTGTCAGCATCTCGTACATGACGACGCCCAGAGAGTAGATATCCGTCCGGTTATCGACCCGGCCGCCCTTGGCCTGCTCCGGGGAGATGTAGTGGACCGAGCCCAGGGCCTCCCGGGTCAGCGTGCTCTGGGAGGAGACGACCCGGGCGATGCCGAAGTCCGTCACCTTGACGCTGCCGTTTTTCAGGACCATGATGTTATGGGGCTTGATATCCCGGTGAATAATGCCGCGGCTATGGGCGTGCTCCAGGGCCTTGGCGATCTGCATGGAGAAGTGCAGCGTCTCCCGCCAATTGAGGACGCCCTTCTTCTCCATATACTGCCGCAGCGTGATGCCGTCGATCAGCTCCATGACGATGTAATCGACCCCGCCGGAGGAGGAGACGTCGTACACGCTGACGATATTCGGATGCGAGAGCATCGCGACGGACTGGGACTCCGCCTGGAAGCGGCGGCGGAATTCCTCGTCCTTGGAAAATTCGTCTTTCAATATTTTGATCGCCACCAGGCGGTTCAAGCGATGACATTTTGCTTTATAGACAACGGCCATGCCGCCGGTCCCAATGACCTCGAGGATCTCATAGCGATTGTCCAGCAGCCTGCCTATGTATTTATCCATAAGAAGCTCCTTTCGAGTAAATACCCTTCCACCCTGTTGCCGGCCGGGGGCGCCGGAATGATTCTTGCACGGCGGTGCGCTAGATTAGCATCAAGACAGCGGTGATGTTGTCCGGCGCGCCCCGGTCTTTGGCGATTTCGATGAGGTGCTGGCAGCATTGCTCCTTGTGCACCGCGTGAACGACTTCAAATAATAGCTCCTGGTCCGTCAGCAGGTTGGAAAGCCCGTCGGAGCAAAGCAGGATGGCGTCGCCCGGGGCGACCCGGAGGGTGAAGACGTCGCAGCTGACGCGCCTTTCCGTCCCCACGGCGCGGGTGATGAGGTTCTTGCCGGGATAGGTCCTGGCCTCCTCCTCGGTGATCTCCCCCCGCCGGACCATGAGCTGGACGACGGAGTGGTCCTCCGTGATCCGGGTCACGCCCTGCTCCCGGAGGAGATACGCCCGGCTGTCGCCGACGTTGACGGCGATGGCCAGGTCTGTTTTGACAAAGGCGGCGACGAGGGTCGTCCCCATGCCGGAAAAGTCCTCGCTGAGCTGGGCGTGCTCATAGACGGCCTGGTTGGCCAGCTCCACAGCGTCGACGAGCATCCGGCGCAGGGCGTCGTCGTCCAAGGATGCGTTCCAGGTGCGCTTGACCTCCCGGATGAAGACATCCGTTGCCAGGCGGCTGGCGACATTGCCGGATTTCGCGCCGCCCATCCCGTCGCAGACGACGGCCAGGGCGTGCTCCGGCGAGAAGCGGACAATGGTGAAATAGTCCTGGTTCTGGGCGCGGACATTGCCGCGATCGGTCAGTCCCCATTGGTTCATTGCGGTACTCCTTTCCCCAGTTTTTCGTGCTTGCGCCGCAGCTGGCCGCAGCTGGCGTCGATATCCCCGCCCAGGGTGCGGCGGACCGTCGCCGGAATCCCGGCGTGCTCCAGCTGCGCCTGGAAAGCCGCGACAGCCGCGCGGGTGCTGGGCTGGAGCGGGCTCTCCTCGACATGGTTGAGGGGGATGAGATTGACATGGGCGGCCAGGCCGTGGAGCAGGCGGATCAGATGCCCCGCCATCTCCGGCGTGTCGTTCACGCCGCGGATCATGGCGTATTCAAAGCTGATGCGGCGGCCGGTCTTTGCGTAATAGTCCCGGCAGGCAGCCAGCAGCGCTGCGATGGGATACCGGCGGTTGACCGGCATGATCGTGCTGCGGACCTCGTCTAGCGGCGCGTGCAGGGAGACGGAAAGCGTCAGCTGCAGGTTCTCCTCGGCCAGACGCCGGATCTCCGGCACCAGGCCGCAGGTCGAAAGGCTGATGTGCCGCATCCCGATGTTCAGCCCATCCGGGTCATTGACCAGGTGCAGAAATTGCAGCACATTCTCGTAATTATTCAACGGCTCCCCGATGCCCATCAGAACGATATTGGAGATGGGCACGCCGGAATCCAGCTGGGTAAAGAGCACCTGGTCCAGCATCTCCGCCGGCTCCAAGCGGCGGACGAGGCCGCCGAGGGTCGAGGCGCAGAAGGCGCAGCCCATGGGGCAGCCGACCTCCGTGGAGATGCAGACGGTATTGCCGTGACGATAGCGCATCAGGACGGTCTCGACACAGTTGCCGTCCCGCAAGCGCCAGAGGTATTTGACCGTCCCATCCCGGGCGGAGACCTGCCGCCGCTCGACAACGGGGACCGTCAGGTCATACTGCCCGGCCAGCTGCGCCCGCAGGGCCTTGGGCAGGTCCGTCATTTCATCGAAGCTGCGGACGCCCCGGTGCAGCCAGGTGAAGACCTGCTTGGCCCGGAAGCCCGGCTGCCCCATGGCCTGCAGCGCCTGCTTCAGCTGCGGCTGGGTGAGTGATTTGATCGTTTCTTTCACAGTGCTCTCCTGAGTTTACAGATATAAAAGCCATCGGTCCCGTGCTTGTGGGGCAGCAGCGTGACCATCCCGGGCGCGTCCTCGGCGATGCCAGCGGGCAGCGCCAGGGGCTCGGGGAAAAATTCCGGATGATGCGCCAAAAATGCCGCCATCACCCCGGCATTCTCCCGGGGGAGGATCGTACACGTGCTGTAGAGCAGCACGCCGCCGGGGCGGACGTAACTTGCCTGGTTTTCCAAGATCGCCTGCTGCAGCTGGGGCAGCCGCGCTGTCTGCGCCAGGTCCTTATAGCGGATATCCGGCTTTTTACGGATGACGCCCAGCCCGGAGCAGGGCACGTCGCACAAAACGGCGTCCATCTGCCCGCGCCAGTCCGGCTGGGGCACGCGGGCGTCCAGCGCCCGGGCGGAGATGGCGGAAAGGCCCATCCGGGCCGCGCCCTGAGTGATACGGTTTGCTTTTTTCTCGTGAATATCGCAGCTTGTGATGCTGCCGGTGTTCTCCATCGCGATGGCGGCGGCGAAGCTTTTGCCGCCGGGGGCGGCGCAGCAATCGAGCACGCGCATCCCGGGCCGGAGCCCGGCGCACAGGACAGCAAGCTTTGCCGCCGGGTCCTGCACATAGAAGAGGCCCGCCTGGTACGGCGCCAGGGCGGCAAGATCGCCCGCGCCGGTGACCGTCAGGCAGTCCGGCAGCCACGGGTGCGCCTGGCAGGCGATGCCGGCTTCCTCCAGCTGCGCCTGCAGGGCCTGCGTGGTCGCCCGGACAGTGTTGCATTGCAGATACAAGGGGGCCGGAGTATTGTCGCAGGCCAGCAGGGCTTCGAGCTCTGCGTCGCTGCCGCAGGCGTCCCGCAGGAGCGAGACGAGGGGCGCCGGGTGGGAATAGCGGGTCGCCAAATCCTCCGGCTCCGGCAGCGGCAGGGCCCGCAGCAGATTGCGCAGCACGCCGTTGACCAGGCCTGCCGCGCCGGGGTTGGCGTAGCGCTTGGCCTGCTTGACGGCTTCATTGACCGCCGCAGAGGGCGGAATTTTATCCAGCAGTAAAATCTGGCAGGCGGCCAGACGCAGGATCTCTAAGATCACCGGCTGCAGCCGGTCGAGCTTGGTGAACCGGGCAAGCTGCCAGTCCAGCAGCAGCTCATTTTGCAGGACGCTGTAGCACAGGCGGCTGGCCAGGGCGGCGTCCCGCCGGTCGAGCCCGGCCCGGGGCAGCAGGCTCTGGAGCATGCTGTCCGACCACGCGCCCTGCCGGTGGCAGGCGATGAGGGCCTGCAGGGCGACGGCGCGGGCGTCCGTCTTCGGGGCCGCCGTCACGCGTCGCTCCCGGTCTGGGGC
>CAKTTR010000089.1 GCA_934615645.1 uncultured Oscillospiraceae bacterium
TAGTACATGTTCGCGGGGACGTCGGTGAAGCTGGTGTTACCCGTCGCTTCCGGCTTGCCCTCCATGCGGTAGAGCATGGTGACGAACATGCCGCGGGTCAGGGCGTCGTCCGGCGCAAAGGTCGTATCCGTCGTGCCGTACATCAGCTCGTGCTCGTAGACGTACCGGATGCTGTCCATGTACCAATCCTGGGTCAGGTCGGTAAACGGCAGCTCAGAAGGTTCTTCCGGCTTTTCAAGCTCAGCAATTCTTGCTTCGCAAGCGGCCAGCTTGTCAACCGCTTCCTTGGAGACCAGTGCCTGCTGGGCTTCGGTCAGGGCGTCGTATGCAGCGCGTGCTGCTTCGACGGCTTCCTTGTTCTCCAGCGTCAGCTCTGCCGCAGCAGGCAGGGCGTTGATGGTCTCTTCGACCTTCGCAGCCGCAGCCTTGTCAGCTTCCGCAGCTTCCAGCTTGGCCAGCGCATCTTCTGCAGCCGTCAGCTTCTCCAGCGCTTCCTTGGAGACCAGCGCCTGCTGCGTCTCGGTCAGGGCGTCGAAGGCAGCGCGTGCTGCAACGATTGCGTCCTTGCTTTCCAGCGTGACATCATCCGCGGCGGGCAGCTTTACGAGCGTCGCCGTGACCTTATCCGCTGCGGCCTGGTCGGCTGCTGCGGCCTGGGCCGTCTTGACGAAGCGGACGGCGTCATAGAGGGCATAGTATTCTTCGCCGTAGTCGGCAACCTTGGCATTCAGGCGCTCTTCCGAGATGCCCTTGACGACTTCCATCGCGTCCTCAATGGCCTTAACGGAGTCGGCGGTGTAGAGGGCCTTGTTTTCCAGGATCTCGTTTGCCTTGGCGATCTGCGCATCCAGCCGGGCCTTGCTCACCGCGCAGGAGAGCCAGCCGACCTGGGTGCCGCCGTAAATGGCGTTGTACGCGTCGCACATGTACATCGGGATCTGGCTGCCAATGGAGTCGGAGCCGAAGCTGTTCTTCATGCTGTTGTACAGGACGGCGACGGCGTCATGCCCGTCATCCTGGTTGATCCACGGGGTGTCCTTGGCCACGTTCAGGCCGGAGACGCCTGCGATGCCAGAGCAATCATACTGCGCCGCATGCAGCGCGGACAGGCCCAGGACAACGCAGCCCTTGGAGATTGCCGAGGACGTGCCCGCACCGGACAGGCCCTTGGCCATATCCTCCGCGACGTTCGTCACGAAGATGTTTGCCGTGTTGGAATACTTATCCAGATGGTTGGCAACGATCGTCGCTGCCCAGCCGCCGATATCGGGGCCCATGGAGAAGCTCGTCGCCCAGCCGACAGCCGGGTCCATCGGAGCCGTGACGCCGCTGACGCCAGCAGCTTCAATGCCCAGCGTGTTGAACACCGGCACAGACCACATACCGGACACGCCCGCTTCCTTCATCTTGGCGACATAGTTGACGCCCTGATAATCGTAGGGGTTCTCACCCAGCTGCACGATGGCAAGAATGTGGGCGCCCGGCTGACCGGCAGAGTTGTTTGAGGTATCGTAGGTGTAATCGAAGTCCTGGATCTGGTCGCCCAGTGCGGCATACGCGCCCCAGACATCCCAATAGCCATTCAGGACTGTCTTACGCATGTAAGATGCGCGGGTCTGATAATAGGCTTCCTTGACCATGCCTTCCGTTGTTGCGGTATCGACATTGGCCCAGACCTTGACGTTGAACGTACGGGTCTCGACAGACTCGCCGCTCTGGACGCTGGCTGTCAGGGTGACATTTGCATCAGGCTGGCCAATGGCCGGGCGGGTCAGGGTGCCGTCGGCTGCGATGACCTCCGGCATGGAGGACGTCCAGGTGATGGCCGAGCCGTGCGCGCCCTCTGCCGCCAGGGGCAGGTTCGTCAAGTACTCCGGCAGCAGGGACAGGGCTTCGGCATCCTGATAGGCATTGTCGCCACCCGCGCCGCGTTCTGCCGCGACCTTGACGGCGAATTCCTTCTCCAGCGTCTCCTCGCCGATCTGAGCCGTGATAGTCAGCACAACGGTCGTATCCACGGCAGGGCGGGTCACCTTGCCGTCGTTCGTGATGACATCCTGGTTGGAGCTGACCATGGACAGCGCAGCGCCGTTGGCGCCCTTGGCAGGAATGGAGAAGTCCTCCAGGACCGTCGCCGGGATCTCAATGGCGTTCAAGTCTGCCTGCAGCAGGTCCTGCACATTGTAATCAAACGTGAACGTCGCGAGGATCGCGCGGCCGTTTGCGTAATCGGAAATGGCCATCAAGGCCGCCGCCTGATATTGGGCGGAGTCATAAAGATCATACTTGTTGCGCTTGGACAGCAGCTCTTCGTAGACTGTGTCAGCGCGCTTTGCAAAGTCTGCCTTCTTGCTGTTGCTGGTCGCCAGATGCTTGGCCTCGACCAGAGCGGAGAGGTAGGCCGACTTCGTTTCCAGGTTTGAGCCCATCGCGCCGCCGTCATAGCCCGCATTCAGGACGGTCATAACATCGAAGAAGGCGCTGGTGGCTTCCTTGCCCAGCTTTTCATCCCCAGCAAAGCGGGCCATCAACAGGGCAAAGTTGGCGTTATCCAGCATCGCATAGGCTGCGTTTCTGGAGCCGCCGGTGCCGTCGACCTTCGTGCGGTAATTCGTCTTGCTGGCAAAATACCGGCCGCTGGTGGCATCGTCGTCATGCAGCAGGGAGAGCATGAAGTTGAACGCAGCCTCCCGGCCAGCGCCGTTTTCCAGATCCTCATTGTTCCAATCGCTGCCGCCGAAGAACATGTCCAGTGCCATAATATACTGGATGTTGCTGCTCAGGTAATAGCTGTTGTTATATTTCGCGTTGGGGTAGAAGCCGCCGGTGGCAGCTGCGGTCTGCTGGTTCTGGTAGCGCACGATCAGGTTCGTGATCTCCTCCGGGACATAGCCGGTGGTGGGATACAGGATCGGGTTGATGCCCCGGGCCATGGCATCCATGGCTGCCCAGGCGATCTGGCCGTTCATATCTCTGGTCTTGCTCTCATACGTGTAGCGCCAGGTCGTGGTGGTCTGCAGTTGGGAGATATCCTCCTGGTAGCTGCGTGCCGCCATGGCCGCATGCGTGACGGTCATGCCGTTTTTCGCATAGTCCGCGTACAGGATCGCTGCAACGTCCTTTGCCGTGACATCCGCGTCGTAGACCCGCAGATTCGCCGTCCGGGTGTACACCTTCGTCCCGACGGTGTCGGTGACCTCGCAGCGCAGCAGGGCGCCATCATAGCGCAGGGATGCGGCAAAGTCCAGCTTAGTGTCTGTCTGGCCGGAGAGATTCTTCCAGCTCTCGCCGTTATCGCGGCTGATCTGCCACTGGTAGGTCAGATCGCCCATGCCGCCGGCCGCTGCCGCATAGGCAACTGCGTTCTGATCCGCAAAGGCAACGGCGTCCTTCGGGTTTTCCATGATCTCGATGGCATAGCCCATCTTCGTGCCCTTGAGGACCGGGCGCTGCTCGCTCGCATTCCAGCTCCAGACGCCATCCTCGCTGAAATCGAAGCCAATGCCTTCCCAAGTGGCCTGCTGCTGCAGCTCCGCCTTCGTCTTAGCGATGCCCATGTAGTTATCGGCGCCGCCGGTGAGGGCCATGTTTATGACATACATGCTGTCCAGCGCATAGTTGCCCTGGATCGTAATGGCCGAATTCTCGCCGTTGGACGTGCCGATGCCGACCACACGGCCCGCCGTCACGCCGTCTTTCAGAACGCCGGTGATCTTTTCGCCCATGGCGACGTTGCCCGTCACCTGCAGGGCGGAGGGGTTGGACTGCTCTGCACCGTAGCCCAGCAGACCGCCGACCTGGCGGCCATTGCCCGTTACGGTGACATTGCCGGAGGCGTAGCAGTTATGAATCTCGCCTTCCTTGACATTGGCGCCCCAGCCGATGAGACCGCCGACATACTGCTGCCCGGTGACATCGCCGGTGGCATAGCAGTTGCGGACGATGACTGCGCCCATGTACTTATCCGTGCCGCCGTAAGTGGAGCGGTCGGAGATACAGCCCGCCAGGCCGCCGACCTGCCATCCCGTGGTGCTGACGGACGCTTCGGAGGAGGAGTTGATCAGATAACGCGTCCAGGCGCCATCGGTACCGTTGGCGCTTGGCTTGAAGTCGCCGACCAGGCCGCCTGCCACGATACCTATCCCGCCATTGCACTCGATTGCGCCGGACAGGACATGGCAGTTGCGGATATCACCGCGGGAGGTCTGGCCCGCCAGGCCGCCGACATTCACGTTGAGGCTGGTGGGCACTTCCATATGGATCTGGACATTTTCCAGCTTGATATTCGCCAACCGGGCGCTGGTACGCTCCGCGCCGGAGTAGCTGACAAGACCGAACAGGCCCGCATAGCTCCACTGGCCGTCGATGGTCATGTTCGTGATCTTAAAATTATCGCCATTGTAGTTGCCGCTGAAGGCCTTGGTCGCGCCGATGGGCTCCCAGGCAAGCTTCGCGCCATTGCCGACGACCTTGGATTCCGTCAGGTCGATGTCCTCGGTCTGGATAAAGAATTTGCCCGCGTAATTCGTCCCGGCGTTGACTGTCTTGGCAAGATAAGCCAGCTGCTCTGCCGTGGCGATCTGATAGGGGGCTGCTGCGGAGCCGTCGCCGCCTGCGAAAGCGTCTGCGGCGTAATCCGTCCACAGGGTGCTGGTGGGCAGGGCCATCTCGGCCTGGACCGCCGCATTGTCTGCGTAAACGGCGGAGAAGGTGACGGTGCTGTCCTTAAACTTGCCGTGGATGGGGGTAAAGTTGTAAGTAAAGGTCGTCGCCGTGCCCGCCTCGTTCTGGCCCAGGGCGCTGCCGGTGATGTTCAGCTCCAGCGGCGCGGCCGCTTCGCCCGCGGTCTGCATCGTCGCAGTGAAGGTGAAGGCGCTGCCGTCCAGCGGCGTGTAGCTCAGCAGGCGGTTCAGGGTGAGGACTGCGCTGCCGTTGGTCACGTCCAGACTGGCAATGGCCAGGCCCTTGAGCTCGGCGTCGTAGCCGTAGTTGCCGTCGGCATCCTTGATCTGCCAGGCAAGCTGGGGGTAGCTGCCCGCGTTATCCGCATAAGCGCCGCCCAGGGTAGCTGCCGCCGCCTTGAGCTCGGCGTCATTCTTGGCGCCGCTGCCCGCGCGGTTCGTCTTCTCATTGCCGGCAATGAAAAGGCCAGCGTTGATCGCATCCGTCTGCAGGCCCCAGCAGTTGGTCAGTGTCACAGGCGCGGCACTCCAGGTGCTGCCGTTGTTGCCGTTGCCCATGATCAGGCCGACGTCTTTCTTATTGCCGTTCAGTGTCGTGATCTTGCCCGCGTTGTAGCAGTTGCGGAGGATATTTTTCGTATCGGAGCTCTCATAGCCCGTGGAGACACCGGCAATGCCGCCGACACGGAGCGTGCTGGTGCCATGGTCCCACTCACACCGGACATCGCCCAGGTTATAGCAGTTATACAGGTCATGCACCACACCGGCAATGCCGCCGATGGTATACCGCGACGCGGTGACCGTGCCGGTATTATAGCAGTTCCAAGCGGAAGAGCCCGTCTGCATTTCGCCGACGATACCGCCGGTATTCCAGGAGGTCGACGTAACGCTGGCGCTGTTGGCGCAGTTGAGCAGCATCGTGCCGCTTCTCATGATGCCGACGATAGAGCCAGTGCCATTCATGCCGACTGAATTGACCGCACCGGAAACGATCCGCACATTCTTTACAAGCGCCGGTTTGGCCAAATAGCCGAACATGCCAACACCGCTACCGAAGCTCAATGTCATATTTACATAGAGCGCAGAGATGGCATGCCCATCCCCATTAAACGTGCCCGCGAAGCCGTTGCCGGAGCTGTTGCCGATGGGCGTCCACGCCTGGCCGCTCCAGGTTCCATCCGAACCCTGGACACCGCCGAGGTCGAGGTCCGCCGTCAGCTTGACGGTCTTGCCCGCAAAGTTGTCCTTCGTGATCCCGTCTGCCGTGCCATTGACGATGGCAGCCAGGCCCGCCAGTTGAGCAGGCGTCGAGATCTCAAACGTTTTTGCTTCTGCGCTGTACCAGCTGGTATCCACGCTGCCGTCCCACGCTGCGGCGTTATCCGCCGACGCCGGAAGGGCCAGCGCAGTGACCAGAAGCACCAGGCACAAAAGCAAGGCTAGTTTCTTTTTCATTTTTCTTCTACCTTTCTGAAATTTTTAAAATAACCGCTGCAGCGGATATTTCCACAGCTTTGACAGTCCCGCTGTCATGCTTTGCCATTGCGCAAAGCATGTCGCGACCAGTCGCGACGCAAAAAAGCCTGGTTGCAAGACCCCGGCCTAAACTGGCAGAAACAAAATGCACGGCAACGCGCGCCGTGCAGGTATCTGCTTTCTTTGGCTCCGGTTCAGGCATAAGCCAAGGTACAATACGGACGTATCTGACTTATCCTGCATCGCGCAGGCATCACAGTGACCTTCTCGCGGGGCTTTGCACCCCATTCCGCCTCCGGCAGAGAAAAACTGCCGGGTGTATTGCCCTTTATTTTGTTTTTCGATTTTATTTGATTATACCGTCCAAGGTTTGATCTGTCA
>CAKTTR010000090.1 GCA_934615645.1 uncultured Oscillospiraceae bacterium
TGATCGGCGCGGGAGACGCGGCTGAGCCAGCCGCCGCCCCCGGCAGCCAGGGCGAGGTTTTCCTCGACGGTCATGCCTGGGGCGGTGCCGCGCATTGGGTCCTGAAACAGGCGGCCGATGAGGCGGGCGCGCTTGTGCTCCGGTCGGAGGGTCACATCCTGGCCGTCCAGGAGAATTTGCCCGGCGTCTGTCAGGAAGCTGCCGGCGATGGCGTTGAACAGGGTTGATTTGCCCGCGCCGTTGGCGCCGATGATGGAGATGAAGTCGCCGGGGCGAACGTCCAGCGACAGATCATCCAGCGCCGTCTTAGCGTCCGGCGTGCCGGGGTGAAAGGTCTTGGTCAGATGGGAAAGCTTCAGCATTGGGCCCCCTCCTCTCCCGTGCCCGCGCGGCGGGCAGCA
This sequence comes from uncultured Oscillospiraceae bacterium, assembly GCA_934615645.1. Lineage (GTDB taxonomy): Bacteria > Bacillota > Clostridia > Oscillospirales > Oscillospiraceae > SVMC01. The sequence continues at coordinate 402 of CAKTTR010000090.1, forward strand.
AAGCGGCGGCGCAGCATCGGCAGCCGCGATTTGAAATACGGCAGCGAGATGGCCGCGATGACGATGACGGAGGAGACGAGCTTGAGCATAAAGGCGGGCATATCGAATCGCAGGGCGATGGCGTAGACCAGGCGGAAGACGAACGCGCCCAGGACCATCCCGACGATGCGCCAGCCCATGCGGCGGCGGCCCAGGAAGGCCGCGCCGATGAGCAGCGACGCCAGGGCGATGGTCACCATGCCGGAACCGATGTCGATATTGACGGACTTCTGCGACTGGGCCAGCAGGCAGCCGGACAGGCCGGTGAAGGCGTTGGCGACGCAGAGGCCGACGATGGTCGTAAAGACGGGGTTGATGGACGAGGAGCGGACCATATCCGGGTTATCGCCCGTGGCGCGGATGGCAAGGCCCAGCTTCGTCTTCAAAAACAGGCCCAGGAAGACGGCGACGAGAATCACCGCGATGGCGGCGACAACGAGCTTGAACTGCCCGGCCAAGGCCGTGCCCGCCAACAGGTCCTTCATCTTTGTGAAGACGGTGACCGTCTTATTCATATTGAGGACGGAGGAATTGCCCATGATGGCGATGTTGATGGAATAGAGCCCGGTGTTGACGATGATACCGGCAAGCAGGCTGTTGACGCCCATCTTCGTCTGCAGGACGGCGGTGATGAGCCCCGAGAGCATCCCGGCGGCCATGGCGGCGGCGATGGCCAGGTACGGGTGCCCGGCGATGGCCACGGCCGCGCCGACGGCGGCGCCTAAGGTGAAGCAGCCGTCAGTGGAAAGATCGCAGACGTCCAGCATGGAATAGCTGAGAAACAACGCCAGGACCGTCAGGCCGTTGATGAGGCCCAGCTCCAGAGCCGTCTGGAGCAGATTCAAAATGGAAGCGTCCATAAAATGACTGGTCTCCTCTCCCCTAGTTTCAGGTTGAAATTATAATCAGCTGGCAAATTCTTCGGCGGTCTCGATGCTCTTGACCTCGGTGCAGTAAGGAGCGAAGGTCTCCTTCAGGGTATCAAACGCATAGCCCAGCTGCTGGCAGACCTCGGTGTTGATCGTGGCGGTGCCGTTGTCGAAGGTGCGGACGGCCAGGGTGGCCGGGTCCTTGCCGTCGAGGAGGATTTCTGCGATCATGTCCGCCGTCTCGCGGCCCAGATTGGCGTAGTCGACGCCGTAGCCGAGGAACGCGCCGTTCAGGGCGAAGGAGTCGGCGCCGGTGTAGTGAGGGATGCCCGCTTCGGCGAAGGTCTCGTAGATGGTCAGCTCGGATTTCATGACGGTGTTGTCCGACGGGGTGAAGACGGCGTCCACGCCGTCGGCGACCAGGGCCTGGGCGGCCAGGGCGATCTCATCGACCGTCGTACCGGTGCGCTCGATGACTTCGACGCCGCGGTCGGTCAGGTTCTTCTTCGCGTCGGCGATGGCGGTGGCGGAGGAGTCCTGCCCGACGTCGTAGAGCAGGCCGACTTTTTTCGTCTCCGGGTTCTGGGCGAAGATCAGGTCCATAATGGCGGCGGTGTCGAGATAGTCGGACGTGCCGGTGATGTTGCTGCCCGGGGCATCCAGGCTATCGACGAGGTCGACGGACATGGGGTCCGAGACGGCGGCGAAGACGACGGGGGTGTCCGTCCCCTCGGTCGCGGCCTGCATGGCCATGGCCACCGGCGTTGCGACGCCGACGAGCAGGTCCGTGCCATCGGCCTGGAAGTTGGAGATGATCTGGTTCATCAGGCTGGCGTCGGCGTTGCAGTTATCGTAAGAAACTTCGAAGCTCACGCCGCGCTCCTGGCCGATCTCCTCCAGGCGGGATTCGATGTTGGCGACGATCTGGTTCAGGGACGCGTCGTCGACGTAGTTGCAGATGCCGACGGTGTAGGTCTCGCCGCTGGATGCGCTGGACGGGGCGGCGTCGGAGCCGTTGGTGTTGTCCGCCGTCTTGCCGCAGCCGGCGAAGCTGCCGACGCAGACGAGGGCGGCCAGGGTGAAGGCGATCAGTTTTTTTAACGTTGCTTTTTTCATGATGGGTTCCTTTCTATCATCGCGTGCCGTGGGGGCACGGTGAGGGTTTTTGTTGGATTTTGGCGAATTTTCTTGAATCATGTCACGATTCGGGACGCCATCGTTTGTAAAGCATTTTGTGCGGCATTGTTGGTTCCTCCAATTTCTTGGCTGGGGAAATAAAAAACTCCTGCCCCAGCGGTTTTGCTGGGACAGGAGATAACATCCTGCGGTGCCACCCGGCTTGGCGCGTTGCTTGCGCCCACTTAGCGTGCACTACCATGCACCGGCATTTGGTCACGGAGTGCCGCTCCGTCTCACATACTCCAGGGGGCCTTAAAATACAAATACATGTTAACATGCACGCCCTGTTTCCGATCGCCCTCGAAAGTCCATTCAGCGGGATCCTCTTCTGCTGCAATTTCACCATCTGCAGCTCTCTGGGAGAACGGTGCTCTCGCCTACTCACTCTTTCTCAACGGTTTTTCTGCATTCTACCACGCGTTTTTCCTCTTGTCAAGGTGGAACGCACAAAAATTTTTTCTCCCCACCCACCACGTTCACGAATGATTCACCATTGCAGGGAGCATAGATGATATGATAGAATAGCATTCATAGAAAAAAGCTTCGCAGAATTTCGCCGCGCACGGCGAAACAAATTCTAATTCGTTTTTTCCGGCGGCGTGTACGTCGGGAAAAACTCTTTACGCCCTGCAAGTGTGGAATTTCCGCGCCAACGGCGTGGAAATTATGCGCGCGGCAGGGTGCAACTCCCTATGCGGACAAGTCCGCATAGGGAGAGGGGGCGTAAGCCCCCCTCAAATGCGAGCCCAGCGCAGCGGGTCGCATTTGAAGCTTTCGAAGAAAGCGTCATGAAAGGAGACACACATCGTGAAAAAAGGGTTCCAAATTCTGACAGCGCTGGTCTGCGCGCTGATGCTGATGGGGTTGACGTTCGTCATCACCTACAGCGCGGTCAGCCAGCACTATGGCGCGTCGGCGGAGGCGCAGCAGGTCAGCCAAAAGACGGCGGAGCTGTACGCCTACTTAGACCATTATTTTATCGGCGAGACCGACGCCGCCGCCCTCTCGGACGCGGCGTCCAGCGCCATGGTCGACGCCATCGGCGACGAGTGGAGCTATTACATCCCCGCCGACGAGTACCAGCAGCATCTGGACATGCTGCAAAACGCCTATGTCGGCATCGGCATCACCATCACCCAAGACGAAGACACCGGGGCGTTTACCATCCTCACCGTCACCGACGGCGGCCCGGCAGCAAGCGCGGGGCTGCAGGCGGGCGATGTCATCACCGCCATTGACGAGCAGGACGTGACGGCGCTTTCCATGACGGAGCTGCGGACCCTCGTCCGGGGCGAGGAAGGGACGACCCTCTCCCTCACCTACCGGCGCGGCGATGCCGAGACGACCTGCACCCTGACCCGGGGGAATATCGAGACGGAGGTCGTCCACGCGCAAATGCTTGACGGCGGCATCGGCTATGTCCGCATCGTGAATTTTGACGGCGGGTGCGCGGAGAAGACCATCGCGGCCATCGAAGACCTGCAGAGCCAGGGGGCGACGTCGATCCTCTTTGACGTCCGCAATAACCCCGGTGGGCTCAAGAGCGAGCTGGTGGATCTCTTGGACTATCTCCTGCCGGAGGGCGAGATCTTCCACACCGTCGACTACGCGGGAAATGACGAGATCGACACGTCGGACGAAGCGCACTTGGCGCTGCCGATGGCGGTGCTGGTCAACCGGGAATCTTACTCGGCGGCAGAGTTCTTCGCCGCGGCGCTGCAGGAGTATGAGGCGGCCGTCATCGTCGGAACGCAGACGTATGGCAAGGGGTATTTCCAGTCGGCGCTGCAGCTTTCGGATGGGTCGGCGATCAATCTCTCCATCGGCAAGTATTTTACCCCCCAGGGCAAGAGCCTGGCGGGCGTCGGCGTCACACCGGATCTCGAGATCTCCCTCAGTGACGACGAAGCGGCTTGCCTTGCCGCCGGAACCCTGGCGCTTTCCGACGATCCCCAACTTTTGGGGGCAATTTCCGCCCTGGACCCGGAAAAGACTTGACACGGCGGGGTCTCATCTTCTATAATCACAGAAGCTATCATAGCAGTCGTATGCCTGCACGCAGGCTTCACGAGGATCTACGCGGAAGGAAGGGTCAAAATGGCAAAAGAATTTAAGATCAGCAGCGCCCGTCTGAAGGAATTAGAGGACGAGCTGAAATACCTGAAAACCACCCGGGAAAAGGAAGTGGCCGAGCAGATCAAGGAGGCCCGTTCCTTTGGCGACCTCTCGGAAAACAGCGAATATGACGAGGCGAAAAATGAGCAGGCCAAGCTCTATGGCCGCATCGCGGAAGTGGAGAATATTCTGGCCCACGCCGTCATCATTGAAGAATCGGAAGAGCAGGCGGGCCACGTCGGCCTGGGCTGCAGCGTCCGCGTCAAGGACCTGGACACCGGGGATGAGGACGTCTACCAGATCGTCGGCTCCCAGGAGGCCGATCCCATGAACCTGCGCATCTCCGACGACGCGCCCTTTGGCCGCGCCATCATCGGCAAGACCGAGGGCGAGACCTTCGAGGTCGAGGCCCCGGTGGGGACGCTGCGGTTTGAGATTCTCTCGATCACCCGGTGAGAGATTGTCAAAAACGGGTTTTTGACAATCTCTTCAAACGAGAACCGCTGCGCTGGGTTCTCGTTTGAGGGGTTGGCACCCTGCTGCGCGCATAATTTTCACGCCGTTGGCGTGAAAATTCCACACTTGCAGGGCGTAAAGTATTTTCCCCGACGTATGCGCTGCATGGGTTCGACTTCACCAATCGCGCTGCGCGCTCTTGGAGTCTCACCCACTTGCCGCCGGAGAAAATGAATTGAATCTTATTTGCGCCGTGCGCGGCGCAAACTCTGCGAGGCTTTTTGGACTGATTTGACAGTCTGGAATTACAGTCTGATTATTCTGATTATAGAGTTATAGTTCGCGCCGGCTGGCTTTGGTCGGGGCGCGTTGGAGGGATATCATTTGGGTAAGCACGAAAATCAACTTTCTATGACCGACCAGGTCCGTATCCGCCGGGAGAAGCTGGCGGCTCTGCAGCAGGAGGGGCGCGACCCCTTCCAGCAGACGAAGTACACCGTCACGTCGGACGCCGCCGCCATCAAGGCAGACTTTGCCGGGATGGAAGGGCGCGACGTCAGCCTGGCGGGGCGCATTATGAGCAAGCGCGGCATGGGCAAGGTCCTCTTCTGCGATCTGCAGGATCACACGGGGCGCATCCAGCTCTATGTCAAGTTTGACGAGATGCCGGAGGCCCAGTTCCAGGATTTCAAGAAGTACGACATCGGCGATATCGTCGGCGTCGAGGGCGATGTCTTCCAGACCCAGCGGGGCGAGACGTCCGTCCGCGTCCACAAGGCGACGCTGCTGTCTAAGAGCCTGCTGCCGCTGCCGGAGAAATTCCACGGCCTGACGGATACGGAGACCCGCTACCGCCAGCGGTATGTCGACCTCATTGTCAACCCCGAGGTGCGGCGGACGTTTGAGATCCGGTCGAAATTTGTCAGCTTCGTCCGCCGGTATCTGGACGGGCGGGGCTATATGGAAGTCGAGACGCCGGTCCTCAACACGATCTCCGGCGGCGCGACGGCGCGCCCGTTCATCACGCATCACAACACGCTGGACATTGACATGTACATGCGCATCGCCACGGAGCTGCACCTGAAGCGGCTCGTCGTCGGCGGGCTGGAGCGGGTCTATGAGATCGGCCGCATCTTCCGCAACGAGGGCATGGACCCGAAGCACAACCCGGAGTTTACG
>CAKTTR010000091.1 GCA_934615645.1 uncultured Oscillospiraceae bacterium
ATTCGAACCCTCACAAACGGAGTCAGAGTCCGGTGTGCTACCATTACACAAACCCGCTATAACGCGCAAGCGCATAAATTATTATATCCACTTTTCTGAGAAAGTCAAGAGTTTTTTCCAATTTTACAGGAAATATTTTCTCGTCCGCCCTCCCGGCGGGTTTTCTGGTTGCAATTACGCCCGGACTTCCGTATAGTATAGAAGTATTTGCCAAAAAGGAGGCACCACCATGACAAAGTTTTTCCTGCACCTGGCGCAACGCCGGTATGAAGACCCGAACGCACCGGAGGCCCGCTCAGCCTGCGGCAAAATGGCAGGGCTGGTCGGCATCGGCTGCAATCTGCTGCTGTTTCTCGCCAAGCTCCTGGTCGGCCTGCTGGCAGGCTCTGTTTCCATCACGGCGGACGCCGTCAACAACCTCTCTGACGCCTCCGGCTCCATCGTCACCCTTGTCGGCTTCCGCCTGGCGGAGAAGCCCGCCGACGCAGCGCACCCCTACGGGCACGCCCGGATCGAATATCTCTCCGGCCTGGCCGTCGCAGCCCTGGTCCTGCTCATCGGCGCGGAGCTGGCCAAGACATCCATTGACAAAATTTTTCACCCCCAGGCCATCGCATTTTCCGCCCTCACGGCGGCGGTTTTGCTGGGTTCTATCGCAGTCAAGCTCTGGATGGCATATTTTTACCGGACCGTCGGGACGCAGATTCAATCCGTCACTGTCCGCGCCAACGCCTGCGACAGCCGCAATGACGTCATCGCCACTGCCGCCGTCCTGTTGGGCTGCCTGGTCAGCCACTTTTTCTCCCGCAATATTGACGGCTATATCGGCCTGGCTGTCGCCGTCTTTATTCTCTGGTCCGGCGTCGGCATCGCCAAGGACACCATTGCCCCGCTGCTGGGTGAATCAGCCTCACCGGAGCTCAAGGCTCTCGTCGCCCGGGAGGTCACAGCCCATGAAAAGGTCCTCGGGATGCACGACCTGATGGTCCACGACTACGGTCCGAACCAAAAATTTGCAACAGTCCACGTCGAGATGGACGCCAAGGAGGACCCGCTGGTCTGCCACAATATCATTGACAATATCGAGCGGCGTATGCTGGCGCAGCATCACATCCACCTGACGATTCACTATGACCCGGTGGTGACCGATGACGCGGAGCTGCAGGAGATTCGTGCGCTTCTTACCAAGACGCTGCAAGCCATTGATCCTGGCCTCTCTCTGCACGATCTGCGGATGGTCCGGGGGCCGGAGCATACAAACCTCGTTTTTGACCTTGTCGTCCCGGCGGCACTGCAGGGCGAGCGTGCCGCCCTGCAGGCGAAGATCAATGCCAGCCTTCCCCAGGACGCGGGCCACCGGTATTATACCGTCATCACCTACGATTCCCCGGATTTTAACTGACAAAACACGCATCGGGCGACAATTTTCGCCAAATCCCGCAAAGGGGGATTGACAATTCCCTGATCTGTGTTATACTTTTTGTTGATCTCAATTGGGACAGTGTTCCAAAGCAAGATTCCACGACCGCCGATGCCGCTTCGCGTCGGCTAAGGCCATACGGACAGCCGGGTCGAATGCCGAAAATCACCAACCGTGGTGATTGGCAACTTCTGTTGCCTTATTGATTGAGTTAAAAGCTCAGTTTTATAAGTTGGTTACTTTATAACCGAAAGTGCCCCGGGGCATGAACTTGTGAAATGATCAATAAGAGTAGTAAAAGTAATCTTTGCTATATAGACTCTGATCTCATTGTGATTCGATTGTCTCCCATATCAGCGACCGGCCGGGTACCGTCTGAGGTAAGCGGCGGCCTGCGCATTGGTCCTGCGGCTTTGCCGCGCCGTGCGCTTTGGCGTCCAGGCGCCCGATGGGAGCGCATCCAGAATGATTTTTCAAGTGGCATGCTGCGGGCCCGCAGCATGCCACCTTTTTTGCCTGGCGTTTTCCCGGAAAACGCCGCGCATTTGCATAGATATTTAATATTTGGAATTTGAGAGAGCAGAGGAAGCGTGTGTATGAAGAAGATTATTGAATTAAAAAACATCTCCAAATCCTTTGACGGGGAGCCGGTGCTGGACGGCATCAGCCTGGACATTCACGACAACGAATTTATCACCCTGCTGGGCCCCTCCGGTTGCGGCAAGACGACGACCCTGCGCATCATCGGCGGCTTCGAGACGCCCGACGAGGGGGACGTCATTTTTATGGGCGAACGCATCAACGATGTCCCGCCCCACAAGCGGCATGTCAACACGGTCTTCCAGAAATACGCGCTGTTTCCGCATCTGAACGTTTTTGAGAACGTCGCCTTCCCGCTGCGGGAGCGCAAGGTCCCCAAGGCGCAGATCCAGGAAAGCGTCAACCGGATGCTGGACATGGTCATGCTCTCGGGCTTTTCCCACCGGCGGGTCACAAGCCTTTCCGGCGGCCAGCAGCAGCGGGTGGCCATCGCCCGGGCGCTGGTCAATGAGCCAAAGGTCCTGCTGCTGGACGAACCCCTGGGCGCGCTGGACCTGAAGCTGCGCAAGGATATGCAGCAGGAGCTGAAAAAGATCCAGAAAAACACGGGCATCACCTTTATCTTCGTCACCCACGACCAGGAAGAGGCCCTGAGCATGTCCGACACCATCGTCGTCATGAGTCACGGCAAGATCCAGCAGATCGGCACGCCGACGGATATTTATAACGAGCCGGTCAACGCCTTTGTGGCGGACTTCATCGGCGAGAGCAATATCGTCGACGGCGTCATGCTGGAAGACTACCGGGTCAGCTTCGGCGGGCAGGAATTTCGCTGCCTGGACGGCGGCTTCGGCAAAAACGAACCGGTGGACGTCGTCATCCGCCCGGAGGACGTGGATATCATCGCGCCGGACAAGGGCAAGCTCCGGGGCAAGGTCACGTCCGTCACCTTTATGGGCGTGCACAACGAAGCCATCGTGGATATCGACGGCTTTAAATGGATGATCCAGACGACGGACCCGGTGACGGAGGGCGCCTACATTGGCATCACTCTGGAGCCGGACGCCATCCATATTATGAAGAAATCCGAATACTCCGGCCTGTTCGGCGACTACTCTTCCTTCTCCAATGAGCTCGACGAGCTCTCCGACCCGGGCGAGGAGGAAGACGCATGAAAGCTGCAAGAACGCTGCGCACGGAGCGGGCGGTCCTGGCCCCCTACTCCATCTGGGCGCTGCTTTTCGTGCTCGTCCCGCTGATCTTCGTCGCCTACTACGCCTTCACGGATAACAGCTTCGCCTTCACGACCGAGCACATCACCCGCTTCTTCACCGCCACCAGCAGCCTGGTGCAGGAGGACGGCAGCACCGCAGAGGTCCACACCTACCTTTTGATCTTCGTCCGCTCCCTGAAGCTGGCAGTCATCTCGACAGTCATCTGCCTGCTGCTGGGCTACCCCATCGCCTATATCATGTCCCGGGCAAAGGAAAAGACGCAGAAAACCATGATGACCCTCATCATGATCCCCATGTGGATGAATTTCCTGATCCGGACCTACGCCTGGATGACGATCCTGCAGGATACGGGCATTATCAACGGGCTTCTGGGCGAACTGGGTCTGGGACCGATCCACGTCATCGGGACGGAGACCGCCGTCATCATCGGCATGGTCTACGACTACTTCCCCTATATGGTCCTGCCCATCTACTCCATCCTCGCCAAGCTGGACGGGAAGCTGCTGGAAGCAGCCCGGGACCTGGGCTGCAACAGCTTTTCCGTCCTCAAGCGGGTCGTCCTGCCCCTGAGCCTGCCGGGCATCATCTCCGGCATCACGATGGTGCTCATCCCGTCGATCAGCACCTTCTATATCTCCCAAAAGCTGGGCAGCGGCAAATTCTTCCTCATTGGCGACGCCATCGAGGGCCAGTATGTCGCGAACAACCTGCACTTTGCCGCAGCCATCGCCTTTATTCTGATGCTGATCCTGCTGGCTGGCATGGCACTGATGAAATATTTTACCACGAAGCACGTATACGGAGGGAAATAAGATGAAGCTTTCTTCCAAAATTTACAGCGGCGTCATCTTCTGCTTCCTGTTCGCGCCCATCGTCGTCCTGCTGGTCTTCTCGTTTAACGAGAGCAAGAGCCTGTCCGTTCTCTCCGGCTTCTCTCTGAATTGGTACCAGGAGCTACTGCGGGACCGCAATACTCTGGAATCGGTCAAAAACACCTTACTGCTGGCCGCCTCCGCTACGGCCATCGCCACCGTCATCGGTACAACAGCCGCCGTCGGCATCCACAAGCTGCGCTCGAAATGGTACCGGGCTGTGATGAACACTGTCACGGATATCCCCATGACGAACCCGGATATCATCACGGGCATCTCCCTGATGCTGATGTTCGTCTTTGTCGGCCGCCTGTTCGGCGCGTCGACAAGCCTGAGCTTTCTCACCATGCTCATCGCCCACGTGACCTTCTGCACGCCTTATATCATCCTGCAGGTGCTGCCCAAGCTCCAGCAGATGGACAAAGCCCTGCCGGAGGCCGCCATGGACCTGGGCTGTACCCCGATGCGGGCCTTTTGGAAGGTGGAGATTCCGGAGATTCTGCCGGGCATCATCACCGGGGCCATCATGGCCTTCACCCTCTCGCTGGACGACTTCGTCATCAGCTATTTTACCTCCGGCAACGGCTTTGAGACCCTGCCGATCCGGATCTATGGCATGACGAAAAAAACCGTCAATCCCAAAATGTACGCCCTGGCGACCATCATTTTCTTCGTGACCCTCACGCTGCTGCTCATCAGCAACGTCGTGGACAATGAAGAGAGCCGAACGCTCCGGGCCGCCCGCAAAAAGCAGGCAAAGGGCCGCCGCGCCCCCGCCGCCGAACTAGAATAATACGAGGAGGAAATGTACAATGAAAAAATGGATGCTCCTGCTGGCAGCAACGCTGCTGCTGGCCCTGTGCCTGGCCGGCTGCGGCAGCAAAAGCAGCCAGACCTTAAATGTCTACAACTGGGGCGAATATATCTCCGACGGCAGCGAAGGCAGCTTCGATACCATCCGGGAATTCGAATCCTGGTACGAAGAGACCTACGGCGAGAAGATCACCGTCAACTACACGACCTTTGCCTCCAACGAGGATATGTATAATAAGATCTCCAGCGGCGCCGTCAGCTACGATGTCATCATCCCCTCGGATTATATGATCGCCCGGATGGCAGATGAGGGCCTGCTCCAGCCGCTGAATTTTGAGAATATCCCCAATTACCAGTATATCGATGGCAACTTCAAGGGCCTGTACTACGACCCGGACGACCAGTATACCGTCCCCTACGCCTACGGCATCGTCGGCGTGATCTATGACGCCAATGTTGTAGACGAAGCCGATACCGGCAGCTGGGACCTGCTGTGGAACGACGCCTATGCCGACCGCATCGTCCAGTTCAACAACTCTCGCGACGCCTTCGGTACCGCCATGTACAAGCTGGGCCTGGACGTCAACACGACCGACAAAGCAGACTGGGACAAAGCCTACGACGAGCTGCTGGCCCAGCGTCCCCTGGTCTACAGCTATGTGATGGACGAGATCTTCAACATGATGGAGTCCGGCGAAGCCTCCATCGGCGCGTACTACGCCGGCGACTACTTCACCATGCGCGACGCCCAGTCCGATAACGTGGACCTCCAATTCTACTACCCGGACCCCACCAATTTCTATATCGACGCCATGTGCATCCCCACCTGTGCGGAGCACAAGGACCTGGCAGAGATCTTCATCAACTATATGCTCTCAGAGGAGCCCGCCGTCGCCAACGCCGAGTACACCAGCTACGCCTCCCCCAACAGCCTGGTCTACAACAGCGCCACCTATCAGGATGACATGGGCGCCGACGCCATCGCGATCCTCTACCCAGAGCTCGGCGACTTTGCCCAGCGCTACAACACCCTAGCCTACCGCAACCTCGACGCCGACCTTCTGGATTACCTCAACACCCTCTGGGAAAACGTCAAGATCAATTAAAGAACGCACAGCAAAAGGCCCGCCGGTCGGCGGGCCTTTTGTTGAGCTTGTCAAAAAAGTATTTTTGACAAGCTCTCAAATGCGACCCGCTTCGCTGGGCTCGCATTTGAAGGGGC
>CAKTTR010000092.1 GCA_934615645.1 uncultured Oscillospiraceae bacterium
GGAGAATGCAGACGGCCAGCGCGCCGAAAACATGGAGTCTCGCGGTTACTAACACGTTACTAGCAAAGCGTTTTTCGGGTGTCTAGTTTTGCCTTAAAAAATTCGGAATAAACAGAAAAATACACCGGAATCGTTTGATTCCGGTGTAAAAAGTGGTGACCCGCTGGAGATTCGAACTCCAGACCCACTGCTTAAAAGGCAGTTGCTCTACCGACTGAGCTAGCGGGTCATGGCTGGGATGGCAGGGCTCGAACCTGCGAATGCCAGAGTCAAAGTCTGGTGCCTTACCACTTGGCCACATCCCAATGTTCTGCATTCGCGGTGAGGACAGGCAATCTGCCGGCACAAAAAAGGAAGAATGGGGTGGGTGAAGGGATTCGAACCCTCGGCCTTCAGAGCCACAATCTGACGCGCTAACCAACTGCGCCACACCCACCATATTCGTTTTTATGATACAACTCCAATCACCGATGCAGAATGTGGTACGCCAGAAGGGACTCGAACCCCTGACCTACTGCTTAGAAGGCAGTTGCTCTATCCAGCTGAGCTACTGGCGCGTATGGAGCGGGTGATGGGAGTCGAACCCACGCCCACAGCTTGGAAGGCTGTTGTACTAGCCGTTATACTACACCCGCATCGAGTTGTATCATCAGCCAGATAATATTACCAGATGGAAGGCGGAATGTCAAGAAATTTTTCGCGCCGCCCCGCGGGTTTTCTCCCGCGCCCCTACAGCAGCATCAGCGTACCAGCGCGGCGGGTTGCAGAAATTTGTAGGACAACTGAGGAAAAGGACGAAAATACCGGGTTCAAAGTAGGGCTTTTACGCGAATCAGCACAATCAAAACCGGCGTTTTGTAAAAAACCTCGTTAAGAAACAGTTAAAATTTGGGCAAAAGTATTGAAGGTGACCGGGCAGCTTACTATAATGACACTGGCGAGTGGTCAGCGCAAAAATATAATTCAGGAGGTTTTTCTATGACGTGGACTGCTATAATTCTATGTATCGTCGTGCTCGCCCTGGCGTACATCTTCTTTAACTATTTCAAGATCAAGAGGATGAGCGAGGGCACGCCCGACATGGTGGAGATGGCTGGCATCATCCGCTCCGGCGCCAATACGTTCATGAAGACGGAATTTCGGACGATTTTCCTGGTCGTTGTGATCGTTGCGGTGATCTTCTCCCTGTTTGTGGAGCGCAGCAGCGGTATCTCCTTCCTCATCGGCGCCTGCATGAGCAGCGCTGGCTGCGTGATCGGCATGAAGAGTGCGACATACGCCAATGTCCGCACGGCCAATAAAGCGCGCGAGAGCCTGAACATCGGCGAGACCGTCAAGGTCGCTCTGTGCGGTGGCAGCATCTCCGGCCTGGGCGTGCAGGCCTTCGGTATGCTTGGCTTTATCGGCGTGCTGCTCATTTGGAACGGCATCTCCCCGGATGCCACAGGCCATGGCCTTCTGGCCAATTTGGAATGCAACCCCTCCATTATGCGCATTACGACCTACTCTCTGGGCTGCTCCATCGTCGCGATGTTTAACCGCGTCGCCGGCGGCAACTATACGAAGGCTGCGGATATCTCCGCGGATATCCTGGCGAAGATCCGCCACGATATGCCGGAGGACGACAGCCGTGTCCCCAATGTCATCGCGGACTTCATCGGCGACAATGTCAACGACATCGCCGGTAACTGCAGCGACTTGCTGGAGAGCTTTGTCGCGACCATGGCCGCTTCCGTCATGATCGCTGTGACGATTTACAACGGCGCGCCCAGCATCGGTGAAGGGACGCTGAACGCAACGGTCGTCTTCCCGGTGATCCTGGCTGGCGTTGGCCTGCTGGGCTGCCTGCTGGGTCTGGGCTACGCGTCCATCCGGAAAATGGGCGATAACCCCTCGAAGGAATTGAACCTCGCCACCTGGATCTCCGCTGGCTGCACCATCGTTCTGGGCTTTGTCGCGGCGAAGGTCGTCTTCGGCGGCACTGCGCTGTACGATGATTTCCGCTTCGGTTATCTCTCTCCGTGGATCTCCAGCGTGCTGGGCATCGTCAGTGGCGTTGCCATTGGCATCATCACGGAGTACTATACCAGCACCGATTATAAACCGACCCGCCGCCTGGCGGAGATCGCCCCCGAGGGCTCCGCGTTCCTCATCACGAAGGGCGACGCCGTCGGCTCCCGTTCCTGCCTGCTGCCGGTGCTCGTCATCGGCGTGGCGCTGTACCTGTCGGGCAACGCCTGCGGTACATACGGCATTGCGCTGTCCGCCCTGGGCATGCTGGCCTTTGTCGGCGCGACGGTCTCCATCGACGCCTTCGGCCCCATCGCCGATAACGCTGGCGGCATTGCCGAATCCACCCACCTCCCGGCGGACGTCCGTGTCATCACCGACAAGCTCGACGCTGTCGGCAACACGACGGCTGCCATCGGCAAGGGCTTTGCCATCGGCTCGGCTGCCTTTGCGACGGTCTCCTTGATCGTTGCCTATGTCGGCTCTTACGCCTCCAACGGCCAGGAGCCGGTTCTGAACATCGCTTCCTTCGTCGTCGTGGCCGGTGGTATCATCGGCGGCGCGCTCATCGAATACTTCTCCGCTGTTCTGACGGATAACACCATCGAATCGGCAAAGAAAATGGCCGATATCGGCGATGAACAGCTGAGCATCCCCGGTGTGCTGGAAGGCACGGTCAAGCCCGACTATAATATGATGATCCATCTGGCAGCCAAGAACGCGCTGCATAAGATGCTGCTGCCGTCGCTGCTGGCGCTGGCGATCCCGATCGTTGGCGGTTTCCTGTTCGGCGTGCAGTTCGTCGGCGGCCTGCTCATCGGCGCGACGATCGTCGCCATTCCCCGGGCCATCTTTATGGGCAACTCCGGCGGCGCGTTCGACAACGCCAAGAAGTACATTGAAGGCGGCTTCCTCAAGGGCCACGGCAAGGGCACCGAGGCGCACAAATGCGCCGTCGTAGGCGATACCGTGGGCGACACCCGGAAGGACGTTGTCGGCGTCGCACTGGATATCTTCATCAAGATGATGTCCACCGTGGCCAATACGCTGGCCGTCGTCTTCTCCCACTTCTCCCTGCTGGGCTGATCTCATCCACTCGCCCCGCGCCTTGCCCGCCGGGCAAAGCGTACTGAATATAATAAACCAATAAACCAAACCCGCCATGGCGTGCAGAACGCCATGGCGGGTTTTTGCGATTGAACCACGCGGAGGGCGCTTGCTTCCTGCCGGCCCGGCGGGTTTTGTGAGATAGTCACAAAGCCGCCGGGAAAATGCGCCGCCGCTGCCGGGGGGCTCTCGTGTAAAATCACGAAAGCCTGGGGAAATTGCATAAATCTTAACAGTTTTTTTATAAAATTTGCCAAATTGACCTGGAACGGAAAACGTGATATATAATAAAATATATAAAATCGGCTTTGTAAGCGCTTGTTTTTTGGATGAATAAACGAAATAAGGGTGCTTGGCTAGAGAGTCTTTCTAAAATATTTCTATAGAAGAAAAATTGGCCGGTTTGTTTGTTCCGGGGGCGGGGAAGGGACCCTGCAAGCGTGAACGCTCCGCCCACTGCTACCTTATTGCATTGCTCCGGCACTGTTTGCATAGAAAAAACGGAAAGGATGGAGAAACCATGAATTTATTGATGATCCTCGTGATCTGTGCGGCCGTGTTGGCGCTGGCGTTTGCCGCGTTCAACTTCTTCAAGGTCAAGAAGATGCCCGAGGGCACGGAACAGATGAGCGAGATCGCCTCCGCGATCCGCGTGGGCGCCAATGCGTTTATCAACTATGAGTACAAGGTCCTGTATACCGTCGTCGCCGTCGTCGCCGTCATTATGGCCATCGTGACGACCTGGCACGCGGCCCTGGCGCTGCTCATCGGCTCGATCATGTCCGGCTGCGCCGGTATGATCGGCATGAAGATCGCGACCTATGCCAACGTCCGCGTCTCGAACAAAGCGCGCGAGACGGAGGACATCGGCGAGACGGTCAAGGTCGCTTTCCGCGGCGGCTCCGTCATGGGCCTGTGCGTCGGCGGCTTTGCGCTGCTGGGCCTGTTCCTCGTTTATATGATCTTCGGCCTGGGGATGCACCAGGCAGTGGAGACGGAGGCGAGTTATGTCAACTTGATCGGCCTGAAATTCGTCCCCTTCACCATGACGCTCTCCGGCTATGCCCTGGGCTGCTCCATGGTCGCCATGTTCAACCGTGTCGGCGGCGGCATCTACACGAAGGCTGCTGACATGGGCGCGGACCTGGTCGGCAAGACGGAAGCCCACATCCCGGAGGACGACCCCCGGAACCCCGCGACCATCGCTGATAACGTCGGCGATAACGTCGGCGACGTTGCAGGTCTCGGCTCCGACCTGCTGGAGAGCTATGTCGGCGCGATCACCTCCGGCATTATTCTGGCGTTCCATATGTTTATGCAGTCCAAGGCCCTGGGCACAGGGATGGATGCGGATCTGCTGCAGCGCTGCATTCTCTTCCCCCTGGTCTTTGTGGCCATCGGCCTGATCGCCTGCTGCATCGGCGTGGCGAGCCTGCTGTTCAAAGCGAAAATGTCCAAGGACCCGCATAAGGACCTCAACGGCGCGACGTATGTCTCCGCCGGTGCGACAATGGTCCTGGGCCTGCTTGTCGCCTACCTGATGTTCCGGACGGCGGACAGCACCATCATGCGCAACGCGCTGGGCTTCAGCTGCGGCTTTGTCTCCCCGTGGATCGCGGCGGCCATCGGCATTGCCGCCGGTGTCATCGTCGGCGCGTTCGCCGAGCGCTACACCTCCGCGGAGTACCGCCCGACCCAGTTCCTAGCCAAGGCTTCTCTGGAAGGCCCAGCGCTGACGATCACCCAGGGCATGGCGCTGGGTATGAAATCCTGCATGGCCCCCTGCATCGTGCTGGCGGCTGGCATCATCGTCTCCTACAAGGTCTCCGGCATGTACGGCGTGGCCATGGCGGCCATGGGCATGCTGTCCTTCGTCACCGCGACGGTCTCCGTCGATACCTACGGCCCCATTTCGGACAACGCCGGCGGCATCGCCGAGATGTCCGGCCTGGATCCTAAGGTCCGCGAGATCACCGATACGCTGGACTCCGTCGGCAATACGACGGCGGCCATCGGCAAGGGCTTTGCCATCGGCTCCGGCGTGCTGGCAGCACTGGCACTGATGATCTCTTACCTGTACTCCTACAATGAAGCCGGGACGGATCTCGTCCTGAATCTGATCGAGCCCATGACGCTGGCTGGCGCCATTGTCGGCGGCGCGCTGCCCTTCCTCTTCAGCGGCATCCTGATCGAAGCCGTCGCCAAGGCGGCCCGCAAGATGGTCGACGAGGTCCGCCGTCAGTTCAAGGAAATCCCCGGCATCCTCGACGGCTCTGCCAAGCCGGATTATAAGACCTGCATTGAAATCTCCTCCAAGGGCGCCATCGGCGAGATGAAGCTCCCGTCTCTGCTGGCCATCGTTGTGCCGGTGGGCTGCGGCTTTATCTTCGGCGCGGAGTTTGTCGGCGGTCTGCTCATCGGCTCTGTCATCTGCTCCTGCATGCTGGCGATCTTCACCGGCAATGCTGGCGGCGCATGGGACAACGGCAAGAAGTACATTGAAGCCGGCGGCGTCGAAGGCACCGGCAAGGGCACGCCTGCCCATGATGCAGCCGTCGTCGGCGATACCGTCGGTGACCCGTTGAAGGATACCGTCGGCCCCTGCCTGGATATCTTTATCAAGATCATGTCCACGGTCTCCCTGGTCGTTGTCGGCGTCTTCAGCCACTTCAACCTGGCAAGCCTCCTGGGCAGCCTGTTCTAAGAACGACCTCATACAACCAAGCGCCCCGCCAATCTATTGGCGGGGCGCTGAGCTTGTCAAAAAAGTATTTTTGACAAGCTCTCAAATGCGACCCGCTTCGCTGGGCTCGCATTTGAAGGGGCTTGCACCCTGCTGCGCGCATAATTTCTGCGCTTTCAGCGCAGAAATTCCACACTTGCAGGGCGAGAAGTATTTTCCCCGACGTACACGCCGCCGGAGAAAATAATTTTGACTTTATTTG
>CAKTTR010000093.1 GCA_934615645.1 uncultured Oscillospiraceae bacterium
TAAGCGAGAGTCAAAATCTCTGATTTTGTCACTCGAGCTTACACAGCGTGCTGATTTTGCCCCTCGAGCTTATACAGAGGAGTCTCGTTTGAGAGCATGTCAAACATTTATTTTTGACATGCTCAGCCACCTCCCCCGGTACAGCCGCCAGAAGCAGAGCAGCCCCCGGGCGACGAGCTCCGCCGTCATCGTCGCCCAGACGCCGATCACGCCGTAGGCCCGGGTAAAGAGCAGCACCGGCAGCACCCGCAGCGCCCACATGCTGAAGGCGTTGATGAGAAACGGCCCCTTGCCGTCCCCTGCCCCCCGCAGCGCGCCGATGGCGACGATGCTGACGGCAAACAGCGGCTCTGAAAACGCGACGATCCGCAGCGCCCGGGCGCTGAGGTCGATGACCTCCGCCTCCGGCGTCAGCAGCCCCGATAGGACCGGCGCCAGCCAGAACAGCAGCCCGCCCATGACGGTCACCAGCCCAAAGCCCAGGGCCGTCGTGCCGTAGGCAAAGCGCTTGGCCATATCCTGCCGCCCCGCGCCGATGCTCTGGCCGACGAGGGCCGTCGCCGCCGTCGCGATACCGTAGGCCGGCAGATAGCAGATGCTCTCGGTCTGGACAGCGACGTAATTCGCCGCCACCGCGACCGGCCCCATCCCCGTGACGACGGCTGTCATCACGATCTGCGCCAGGCACAGGGCCAGCCGCTCCAGCGCCGCCGGTGTCGCCAACTGCAGGGCGCTGCGCATACACGGCTTCGTAAAGCGCCAGCGCTCCCCGCCCCGCAGCCGCAGCGGCCCCCGCCGCCGAAGCACGAGGAAAAGCAGCATGAGCCCGATACACGCCTGGGCCAGCCCCGTCCCCAAGGCCGCCCCGGTGATGCCGAGCCCCGCTCCCCAGACGGTGACACCGCCGATTTGCCGTGTCGGGTAAATCAAAAAGAAATTAAAGAGCATATCCAGCAAGCACATGCCCACATTCAAAACGCTGGGCAGCACCACGCTCCCGCTGCACCGCAGGATGCTGGAGTAAAATGCGCAGGCCATGCTGAAGGGCAAGAATGCGGCCACCGTGCAAAAATACGCCCGGGCATAGGGCCGAAGCGCCGCCTCCGCGCCCAGGGCCGCCGGCAGAAATTGCCCCGCCAAAACAGCCAGCGCCGCCAGTGCCGCGCCAAAGGCCGCGTTAAATAAGATCGCCTGGCACAGCACATCCCGGCTGTCTCGCTCCCGCCCCGCCCCCAGATACTGGGCGACCTGGACGGAAAACCCCACCGCCGCCGCGCTCACCAGCCCGCTCAGCAGCCACGTCGTACTGGCGACAACGCCGATGGACGCCGTCGCCAGATACCCCAGGCTGCCAACCATCGCCGTGTCGATATAGCTCATCAGCGTCGAGACCAGCTGCTCCAAGATCGCCGGGATGGAAAGCGCGATCACCAGTCCCGCCTGCTGCCGCCCCGGGATCCGCTCCCCCCGCCGCATGATCTCACTCGCCTGCAGCAGATTCATATAAGCCCCTCTCTTTCTCTATCCCCAGCGCATGATCTTGCGCCCCTTCTCGCTTCTCAGCGCCGCACCAGCTCGCGCGCCTTCTCATTTTCAGCGCACATCACTTTTTCAGCCTCCGCAGCAACCACACACGTTCTTCTTCTGGCATCCGCTCCACACCCCTGCCACCGCTCCACGCGACGCGTTTTCTAGGCCAAGAGCCGCGCCATACCAGCGCAGGCAAAAAGAAACAGCCGACCCCAGTGCTCTAATGCAGAAGGGATCCGCTGTTCGCCGCTTCGGTCCTCCCCAAAGCCGCCGCGCCATGCCCGCTTGTACCGGGAATTATAGCACCCGGCCCGCCCAAAGTCAATGCCCCCGGCAGGCTGCTTCCACCCGCCGGGAAAGCGACAAAAGTTTAAAAAACGCTCCGCCGACAGACCTCACCTGGCGTCCCGCCGACACGCGATCACGCCAAGACGCACCAGCCTGGAAGCGATCGCACCCCGCGTCCTGCGGTGTTTCTTGGCCAGCACCGCGCAGCTCATGCCGCTCTGGTATTCCGCCCGCAGCAGCGCCTCCTCGGCAAGGGTCCAAGGCTCTCCAGCATTCGATGCCTGCTCCGTCTCCGGCGCTTCCTGCGCTTCGCCTGTCTCCAGCGTGTCCGTCTCCGCCCCCGTCTTTGGCAAGGCCGCCAGGACCGTATAAAGCGCCCGTACGACCTGGGCCTGATTGCAGCTGTCCTGCGAAGGAAGCGCCTCCCCTGTCGCCGGGTCTTTGCCATCGGCCAGCGCCGCCAAAATCTCCCGCGCCTGTTGCATCTCCATCCCGCGCCCTCCTGTCTGCGTCTATTTCCGGTTAAAATACTGGATCAGTGTATATAAAATATGTTTCTCTTCTTCCGACAGCCCGTCAATATAAATCGCCTCCGTGCGGTCAAGGCCCAGCATATAATCCGCTGATACCCGGAAAAACTGTGCCAGCTCCGCGACGTACTGTGTCGTCGGGATCGACAGGCCCATTTCCCACGCATTGACCGCCGGGCGCGTTATGCCGACTCTCCTCGCCAGCGCAGCCTGAGACACGCCCGCCCGCTCACGAAGCTCCTTGATCTTGTCACAAATCATAGCATCACCTCTTGATGCTAGTATAATTTGCAGGTGCAGATATTTAATTATCAGTATATATAGTCTCATTGACAATCATCGCCTGCTATGCTACAATTATCCTGACGGGTAACCGCCAAAATAGAAAAAAGTAGGAGTGCTGCATCATGCAAGACAGGCAATATACCATTTCTCCGAAAAGCTCTGTGGGCGCTGAAACCGACATAACCGCCATTTTAAAAGTATTTGCTGTCATTATCTTTATCGGTGGATTCATCGGCGGCATTGTTCTTGGAAAACAGCTTGCCGATGACTTTTCCTTGGGCGTTGCACTTCTCATCTGGCTTTTGGCGCTGCTTGAAGGTTCGCTCCTGCTTGCGCTGCGGGAAGTCCTTATCGTTATGCACATCCACCAGGCACAGGATTATATTGTCACGTTGCCTGCCACGGAAGCTCCTGCTGCGGAAAGCATCAACGCAGTGCCCCAGCCGCAGCAGCAACCGCAGCAGCCATCTGAACCCAAATCTGCTGTGCAGCCAGAAGCAACGCCACGCGAGGGATATATCCTTTGCCCAGTTTGCGGGCAGGAACAGCCCGTAAAGCGAGACCTTTGTTGGAAGTGCGGCACGCGCTTCTCCAAGTCAGTGCAGCCAAGAACCGCCTCTAGAAACTGATACGTTGTTTGCCCAGCATGTGGTGCTGGGCAGCGCATCTGTGGCCGCTCACACGCGCAATATGCATTCAGGAATGTTTATCGTTGTCTATCGCCCATTAACATAATTTATTATAATAAACTGAAAAGGCAGGGGGGTATATCCTCTGCCTTTTCTCTTTCTCAGATTTTTCTTGATTATTTACATAGATTTCCCGCTCAGTGTCATTCTTGCGGGAGTCTTTTTCCTCAATCATTCTCCCACGCGTCCCAGGCGTCGTCTAAATCTTCATAATCATCCGGGTTCTCCTCATAGAGGTCCTCCGGGCTGTCGTATTCGTCGCGCAGGCTGCCGCTGTCATCGTCGTTGTAATAGTACGTCGCGTGGGTGTCCGGCTTGACGACGGGCACCAGGAGGGTGTGGTCGCGCCAATAGCCGGATTCCTCCTGGACCTCCGAAACATAGCCATTCAGGCAAATGGCGGTGAAGATCAGCTCCCGGCCCGTCGTAAACCACAGATACGTCGACTGCTCCAGCACCCGCCATCCGCCGTCCCAGTTGTCCCGGTAGACCTGCTTATGCCGGACGATCCCATAGCTGCCCAGCACCGGCGTTGTCCCGATCTCCGACTCCGGCATACCGACATACGGCAGCCCAGCATCCCGCATCGCCTGGATCTCCGCCTCCTTCGCCCGCTGCTCTGCCTCCTGTTCCGCCTCCCAGCGCGCGGCCCAGTCGGGGTCCACCGCAGGCTTCGTCTCCGGCGCGGGCCGCAGCAGCACGAACAATAAGACCCCCAGCGCCGCCGCCAGCAGCAGCCATCTCCCCCACCGCCTCTTCGGCGCCCTCGCCCCATTCGGCGCAGCAGCTTCTGCCCCCGCGCCCCGCGGCGATTCGGACGCTTCCCGCGCAGCGGCCTTCGGTGCAACAGTCTTCGGCGGTCCGGGCGCAGCGGCCTTCGGTGCAACAGTCTTCGACGTTCTGAACGCAGCGGCTTTCCCCGCAGGCTCCTTCAGCCGGACCGGCTGCGGCAGCGTATCTAAAATTGGCCCCGGCAGCGTATCTAAGACCGGCCCCGGCAAGTCCCGCGGCTTCGCCGCCTGCGCCCGGTCAAGCTGCGGCGCTTTCTCCGTCGCCGCCTGCGCCGTGCGGCCCGCGACCTGGGCGCAGACCGCCAGGTCTTCTGCCCCCTGCCGGTCGCAGGTCCGCTCTATATCAGGCGTCGCCGGGCTAGCACACGCCGCAGCCCGCGCCGCCGGTCCCGGCGGCGCATTCTCTTGCGTCTCTTGCGCGTTCTCTTGCCGCGCATCCTTCTGCGGCACGCGCTTCGACGGCGCGTCCCGCTTCGGAAACGCCGTCTCCGCCGCCTTGCGCAGGACAAATTTCGTCCGCTCCGGCGGGTACGGCGCATCCTGCTCCGTGCAGATAAAAACCTCCGTCACCCGCCCCAGCCTCTTCGCGCCAAACCGCCCGACGGGGACGACGACAAACGCCCCCGCCTCCAGCGGCACACCGCCGGTCAGATACGCATACGCCGCGCCCTTCTCGCGAAACTGCACCATACAATATTGATAATACGCCATCGCCGCCCCGCCTTTCCGCCGCAAAAAACTGCCGGGGCTGCCCTGATCTCTCAGAAGCAGCCCCGCAGGCCTCATTATAATAGAAGGTAAGCGCGAACCGAAATTACTCCTGCTCCCAGTTGTGCCAGACGTTCTGAACGTCGTCATCGTCCTCCATGATGTCCAGCATCTTTTCCATGTTCTTGATCTGTTCCGGGTCCGTCAGCTTCTGGTAGTTCTGGGGGACCATCTCGATCTGCGCGGAGGCAAAATCATAGCCCTTCGCGCCCAGTGCTTCGGCGACGGCGTTGAAATCGTCCGGCGCGCAGGTGATGGTGAAGCAGTTTTCCTCGGCCTCGAAGTCATCCGCGCCGCAGTCCATGGCGTCCATCATGACATTGTCCTCTTCCAGCTCCTCCTCGGAGTTGTCGATGACGATGACGCCCTTGCGGTCGAACGACCAGCTCACGCAGCCGCTGGCGCCGAGATTGCCGCCGTACTTATCAAAGTGGTGCCGGATGTTACCGGCGGTGCGGTTGCGGCTGTCGGTCATCGTCTCGACGATGACGGCGACACCGCCGGGGCCGTAGCCTTCGTAGGTGATGGATTCGTAGTTATCGCCGCTGCCCGCACCGGAGGCCCGCTCCAGCACGCGCTTGATATTGTCGTTGGGCATATTCGCGGCCTTCGCTTTTGTGATGATCGTCGCCAGGCGAGAGTTGTTGTTCGGGTCGGCGCTGCCGCCTTCCTTGACCGCAACGATCATCTCCTTGGAGATCTTCGTAAAAATCGCCGCGCGCTTCGCGTCCTGCGCGCCCTTGGTTTTTTGAATATTATTCCACTTGGAATGTCCAGACATAAGGATTCCGCCCTTCTTCGAAAATACAATTTATTTTACCAAAACCGCCGGATAAAATCAACCCGTTTTCATGCAAATTTCGTAACATCCGTGTGCGTTTCCGACTGCATCACCCGCAGCGCCGGGAATGCGCGCCGCAGCTGCGCGGCAAGCGCGTCACAGACCGGGTTCTCCGTCCAGAAATGCCCGGCGTCGATGAGGTTCAATCCCAGGTATTGGGCGTCCCGGAATTGGTTATATTTCACGTCCCCGGTGAGAAAGGTATCGCACCCGGCGTCCGCCGCCTGGCGAAAAAATTCCCCACAGGCCCCGCCGCCGACGGCCACCCGCCGCACCGGCCTGCCGCCGTCGCAGTAGCGCAGGCCGGGGCAGCCAAGTTTC
>CAKTTR010000094.1 GCA_934615645.1 uncultured Oscillospiraceae bacterium
TCCATGTCCCTGGCGACGGCCTTTGGCCTTTCTTTAAAAAATCTCTTCACCAAAAAGGGCCGCACCCTGCTGACAGCCTTTGCCGGGTCCATCGGCATCATCGGCATCGCGCTGATCTTCGCCGTCTCCCAGGGGACGACGTCTTACATCGACGCGGTGCAGGAGGACACTCTCTCGTCCTATCCCCTGACCCTGGAAGCCCAGCATATGGATATGACCTCCCTGCTGGAGCTCTTCATAGGCCAAGCCAAGAGCGATACGGACCACGGCGACGATGCTGTCTATCAAAAGACGATGTTTTACGATCTCATCAACGCCCTGAACTCCGATCGGACATCGGAAAACGATCTGGCCGCATTCAAAACCTACCTAGAAGCCGAGCGCGCTAAGGACGGCAGCCCACTACAGGAGGCCGTCAGCGGCGTCCAATACACCTACAACAGCGACTTCCTCGTCTACACCCAAAACGTGGACGGGACAATCCTCCAGTCCGACACCCAGCAGCTTTTGCAGGAGCTGCTGGTGGAGTACTTCGGCATGGATATCTCCTCGATGCTGAACCTCGGCGAGGAATATGGCTTTATGGGCTCGTCCGCCATGCGCAGCATGTCCTTCGGCGGCACCTCCGCCGTCCTGTGGCAGCAGATGCTGGCCGGGGACGATGGCGCGCTGATCAATCCACTGCTCAAGGGGCAATATGACTTGGTCTACGGCAGCTGGCCCACGGCGTATAACGAGATTGTCCTGGTGCTGGACGAGAACAACGAGCTAGACGACATGACGCTCTACGCCCTGGGCCTGAAGGCGAAAGAAGAGGTCGACGCTATGGCCCAGGCAGCGCTGGATAAAGAGCAGGTCGCGCCCACCAGCGAGCACTGGAGCTACCGGGAGATTTGCGACATGGACTTCCGCACCGTCTTCCCCGCCGACTGTTACAGCTACGACACCGCCACCGGCCTGTATACCGACCTGCGCACGACCCAAGCCGGGATGAAATACCTCTATGACAACGGCTTGTCCCTCAAGGTCACCGGCATCATCCGCCCCAGTGAGGACGCCGTCTCCACCATGCTCACCGGCTCCATCGGCTACACCGCCGCGCTGACGGAATATCTCATCGACCACACCAGCGGCGCCCCGGCGCTGGAAGCGCAGCTGGAGGCCCCGCAGCGGGATATCTTCACCGGTCTTCCCTTCCAGGAAAACACCGGCAATCTCTCCGACGCGGAAAAAGAGACCGCCTTCCGCGATTACATCGCCGCCCTGACGGAAGCCCAGCAGGCGGAGGTCTATTTGAAGATCCAAAGCATCCCCAGCCAAGACCTGCTGGATAACGCCGTCGCCCAGGCCCTGGGCGGCATGGACCGGGCCGCCCAGGAGGCGATGCTCTCCGAAGCGCTGACCCAGCAGATGAATGTTGACAGTGAGCAGCTGCAGCAATCCATCGCCGCCATGTCGGACGATGAGATGCAGCAGCTCTTCACCCAGATCATCCAGGAGCAGACGACGGCCCAATACGCCGCCCAGGTCCAGCAGCAGCTGGCCGGGCTGAGCCAGCAGCAAAAGGCCGCGGCGCTCCAGGCCGCGCTGCCGGGTTATACAACAGTCCAGTGCGCCCAGTATTACGACCAGGTCCTGGAATTTTCCGATTCCACCTATGAAGCCAACCTGGAAAAGCTGGGCTACGTCGATCTGGACGACCCGGCCTCCATCAGCCTCTACGCCGCCTCCTTTGACGCGAAAGAACAGATCGAGGACGCCATCGCCGCGTATAACGACGCGGTGGACGACCTGGAGAAGATCTCCTACACCGACTATGTCGGCCTGATGATGTCCTCCGTCACGACGATCATCAACGCCATCACCTATGTGCTCATCGCATTTGTCGCCGTCTCCCTCATCGTCTCGTCCATCATGATCGGCGTCATCACCCTGATCTCCGTGCAGGAGCGGACGAAGGAGATCGGCATTCTGCGCTCCATCGGCGCATCGAAGAAAAACGTCTCCAGCATGTTCACCGCGGAGACGGTCCTCATCGGCTTTGCCGCCGGGGCGCTGGGCGTGCTTATTACATATCTGCTCTGCATCCCCATCAATCTGATCCTGCATCACCTGACGGGGATCGTCAATCTGCGGGCGTATCTGCCGGTTCCTGTGGCACTGGCGCTGGTGGTCATCAGCATCCTGCTGACGCTGCTCGCCGGGATGATCCCCTCCCGCAGCGCCGCGAAGAAAGACCCCGTCGTCGCCCTGCGGACGGAATAACCCCGCAGGCACGCGATCGCATCCGCTCTCCCAACGCGGGAGCTGGCACAAATCTGCGCCAGCCCCCGCGCTTTTTTTGCGCCTTCCCCCACCCTGCGCGACGCCCGCGCCCCTTTGCACACAATTTCCCTAAAACATAAAATCCGGGGCGCTGCGATCTGCAGCGCCCCGGTGGGGTTTTACTTATTAACTTCTTGCTTATTTGCTCAGATAACGCATCAGGACGGATGCGACCTCTGCACGTGTCGCCGTCCCTGCCGGGCGGAAGTTGCCGCTGGTATCGCCGGAGATCACGCCTCTGGCGACGGCCCAGCGCACCGCGTCCGCAGCCCAAGCCGAGATCTGGTCTGCATCGTGGAAGCCGTCCAGGCTGCCCTCCGCTGCCGTGTCCTCTTTCTGGTAAGCGGCATAGCGGTAGAACAAGGAGGCCATTTGCTCTCTCGTGATCGGGTCCTTCGGGCCGAACTTGCCGTTGCCGTAACCGGCGATGATGCCGTTCTGCTCCGCCCAGGCGACGGACTTGGCAAACCAAGCGTCCGCCGGGACATCCTGGAAGCTGGCCGCACCGGTCACCGCCGGGGAGCCCGCCAGCCGGTAGAAGATCGCCGCCATCATGGAGCGGTCCAGCGTCAGCTGCGGGGCGAAGGTCGTCTCCGTCATGCCGACCATCAGCTCCTGCGCGGCAACATAGGTCACCGCGTCATAGAACCAAGCGTCCTCCGGCACATCGTCAAAGGACGGCCCGCCCGTGGCCGGGATGACCTCTGTCCGCTCTGCGCCGCAGGCCGTGCAGGTGTAGCGCATCTGGCCATCGGCCCGCGCCGTCGCCGGGGTGACGACCTCGCCGTCATTCCAGCTGTGGCCCGTAGCCGGGATCGTCTCCTGCGCCTGCAGGACCTTGCCGCAGCGGTCGCAGTGGCTGCCCGCGGTCTTGCCCGGCGTCTCGCAACCCGCTTTAACCGCTGCATCCTCTACGACTTCGTGCCCCAGCACCTTGGTCTCTTCCTGGTAGCGCAGGCCGCACAGATTGCAGGTATACCGGGCCAGACCGGCTGCCTCGCACGTCGCCTTCCGAAGGGTCTCGACCGTGAAGTCGTGCTCGCACGGCGCCGCTTCGCCGGCCTGCAGCCGGATGTCGATATAGGAGCTCGTCCGCGGAATGGTGAACGCGCCGCGGGCGGTCTGGTAGCCCTCCGCCGCGACTTCGTAGTAATAATAGCCCTTCGTCAGGCGGTATTCGCCAGGCATCCCCTCGCTGGGGGCAATGGTCTCACCCTGCTCATTTTTCAGCGTGATCGTCGCATTGCCGCTTTCCAGCAGCACCGCAGGCTGCACATCCAGCAGAACCATATAAAGCCGGTCCGTCATCTTGGCAGAGATGACCTTGCTCTGCCCGCGGTCCTGCTCCGCCACCGTGATGCTCCCCTGCACAGCCTGGTAAAGCGTCGAGGTGACCGTGTAGCTGTATTCGCCGGGGTCCAGCGCCCAGACGCCCTTTTTATAGGCCGTCACGTTCTTGCCGTCCGCGTCGCGTACCGTCACGGTCGCGTTCGGCGCCAGGTCCGAAGCCGTCACGTTGAAGCTGACGCTGCACACATCGCGCATCCCGCGCATGACGACCTGCACCGGGTTCTTCCCCTCTGCGTAGTCGTTCGTCGCATCGTCGACGGTAAATTCGCCTGTCTCTTTAAAGTAGTCGTTTGCCGTGACGGTATAAGTGTATTTGCCGTTTTTCGTCAGGAAGCTGCCGTCTGTCTGCTTGTCCAGGCTCTTGCCGCTGGGCGATGTCACACTGATGCGGGCATCTTCCACCGGCTCACCCGCCGTATCCACGACCTGGAACACCGTCTTGTAATCCGCGCCGTCCAGCGTCAGGACCAGCTTGTGGCTGGCACGCACCGGGGTAAAGGTCCCCGTCAGCTTGCTGTATTTGTTCGCCGTCAGCTCATAGCGGTAGCTCTGGCCGATGGTCACGGCATAGCTGCCGTTCTGCGGCAGGATCTCGGTATCGCCCTGGTACAGATGCACCGTCAGGGCGTTCTGCTCCGCCGTCAGCGCTGTCCCGGCGGCATTCTGCGCCGAGATCTGCAGCTGGGCCGCCTGCCCGGCGTTCTTGGAGAGGTTCGTCAGCCGTTCGATCATATTGGAGAAGCTGACAATGCCCCAGCCGTAGTAAATGTCCTGCCCGTTGATATCCGAGCGGGCTGTGGCGTGCTTTTCCTGGGCCGTCTCCTTCAGCAGCTGCTGGAAGGCGGCGTGGTTCGTCGTGATGGCAGCGGCGCTGTCCGTCCCGGCGTAGCAGGATGTCAGGTCGTTCTGCAGGCTCACGCTGATCGCAGCCAGCGCGCTGACCTCCGGCGCGGAGAAGCTGGTGCCGGAGCCGTAATAATAGCCGCCGTCGTACCAAAGGCTCGTGTAGTTCTCGCCGGGCGCGCAGACCCAGACCTTATTCTCATAGCCCGCGCCGTTGCCCTTGGAGAGGATCTGCGTGTAATAAGAATAGGTACCGGTGCGGTCCGTGGAGCCGATGCCGATGGCGTACTGGGCCGGATAGCTGGCTCTCGTGTCGCCATCGTTACCGGCGGCGACGATCACGATGATCCCCGCGTCAATGGCGCGCTTGACGGCATTTTCCAGCGTCGTGGTGCTGTCCTCGCCGCCCAGGCTCATATTGATGACGCTGATATTCGCGCCCTCTTTGCCGTTCGTCCTGTCAAAATCTTCCCGCTGCTGGCAGGCATAGTTGATGGCGTTGACGATGATGCTCGTCTCCGTCGTCTCGGCGATGAACACGCGCAGGGGCATGACATAGACCTGGTCCGCGATCCCGGCGATGCCCGTCTCATTGCCGCGGACTGCCGCGATCTGACCGGTGACAAACGTACCGTGGCCCATGACGTCCCGGGTGTTCTCCCCGTCGTAAACAAAGTCGCGCCCCGCCAGGACGTGGCTATAGTCGATATCCTCATGGTCCGGATCCAGGCCGGAGTCGATGACCGCCACGACGATCTGGTCCATCGGGTTGCCGTCGCCGCCCATGTCATAATCCGTATCGACATCCGTGCCGGTGATGCCGTATTTCCAGGCTTCTTCCACCTGCATCAGCGCCAGATGGCGGCCGTTGTCCGACTCGCTGGGGCCGGAGACCCGGTCGGTCATCCGCATCAGGTAGTTCGGCTCGATGTACTCGATGGCCGCGCTGTCGCCCAGCGCCTTGGCATCGTCCAGCGTTTCGGCGAGGTAGACGCTGCCGTCTGTCTCCAGCGGCTGGACGCCTTCTGCCGCCGCCTTCTTTTCCAGCGACGCCGCCCGCTTTTTCGAGATGCCGTCCTTGATCTTGACCAAGTAGCCGTTGTAATTCGTATCGTTATCCTGGGCCAGCTGCGCATCGAGCTGCTGCTCCAGCGCAGACCAACCATCCGCCGCGGCAACGTGCGGCGCCGCACCAAACAGCATTGCCGCTGCCAGGCACAGGCTCAGCGCACCGCGGAGCCCCTGTCTCTTCTTTTTCTTCAAAGTATTTCCCTCAATTCCTGCGGCCCTCAGGCCGGCAAATGATTGCAGCTTGCGCTGCCCTAACGCCCCTGCCCCAGAAGCGCCCTGCGCCCCGTTTGAGAAAGCGTTTATCTATTATAAGATAACACACCAAGCTACGAAAGTCAATTTGCAAGCTCCCAAATATCTCCATTTTCCGCCCCCCTGCCCCACGTACCCCCTAGCCCCACGTACCCCCTAGCCC
>CAKTTR010000095.1 GCA_934615645.1 uncultured Oscillospiraceae bacterium
GCTGTAGTACCGATGCGGTATGCAGGGGTGGGTTCTTAGGGCGGGGGGCTGCCCCCGCCCTGAGCGGCGTCTTTCTTCCCCGGTTCTTTCTTCGCTGGAGAAGAAAGAATCGGGCCCCCGGAGGGCGGTAACTAAGCTGTCTGGTAGACATTGGCTTGTAGAAACTTGCAAGTTTGGTTTTTAAAGCCTGGAGTAGTCGAGTACTGCATTGCAAATTTGCTTTTGCGTTGCATCAATCCCTCAGTCAGCGCTCGCGCGCTGCCAGCTCCCTTTACACAAGGGAGCCTTTGGCCTGGCGCAGCGCCCCCGGTGCCCAGCAGTCTTGGGGGAAACCCCTCAGTCATGGCTTCGCCATGCCAGCTCCCCTTTCAGGGGAGCCTTGGGGTTGTGCGCTGCACCGGGTGCACAATGGCCCTTCAGTGCTTGGTACCGAAGGGCGCAGCGCGGGTGCGGTGCGGGCTGCGGGGTCAGCTTTCGCTGCTGCTGCCGCGTTTGCGGAACAGTAGGCTGATGCACCAGAGGCCGGCGAGGCCGACGAGGGTGTAGAGGATGCGGGAGACGACGGCGGTCTGGCCGCCGAAGATCCAGGCGACGAGGTCGAATTTGAAAATGCCGACCAGGCCCCAATTCAGGGAGCCGATGATGGAAAGAATCAGTGCGATGGTATCCATAGCTTGTGTAACCTCCAATTTTTTTACGATGCTCCTAGTATCTCCAATTCCGGGGGAATTATCCGGCGGCGCGGGGCGCGGGGCGAATTTCTGCACAGCGAACCACGTTCCGCAGCTAAAAATTTATTAGCTTTGACAAAATATTTTGCAAAAAGCACTTTGCAAAGGCGGGAATTTGGTGTATACTGGAATTGGCCATGACGCGGCCCTGCGCCGCAGCCAGAAATCTTGTGAAGAAAGGTTGTTTTCACGATGAATGCATTTTTACCCGCTGATATCCTGTTCCCTCAGGTAGAGGACATCTCCAAGTGGGCGGTGATCGCCTGCGATCAGTTCACTTCCGACCCGGCTTACTGGGAAAGAGTCCGCAAGAACGCCGAGGGTTCTCCCTCTACCATTAACCTGATCCTGCCGGAGGCCGAGCTGGGCACAGAGCAGGAGGCCGCCCATACGGCTGTCATCAACAAGACCATGGCCGAGTACCTGAACAAGAACATTTTCAAGACGTATCCCCATTCCCTGGTTTATGTTGAGCGTACCCTGGAAAACGGCAGCATCCGCAAGGGCCTGGTCGGCATGGTCGACCTGGACGCGTATGACTACTCCACCGGCTCCACCTCCGCCATTCGTGCGACGGAGCGGACGGTCGTCGAGCGCATCCCGCCCCGCCAGCGGGTCCGCCGGGACGCGCCCATTGAGCTGCCCCATATCCTGATGCTCTGCGACGATCATAAGAAAGAGCTCATCGAGCCCATCGGCGCGAAGAAGGATTCCCTGGTCAAGCTGTATGACTTCGACCTGATGGAAGACGGTGGCCACATCGCCGGTTGGCTGGTCGACGGCAAGAATGCCGACGAATTCGAAGCCGTTCTGACGAATTACACCGCCCATGTCGGCGAGAAGTACGAGGGCCTCAAGGGCACGCCGATGGTCTTCGCCGTTGGCGATGGCAACCACTCCCTGGCCACTGCCAAGTCCTGCTACGAAGAGCTCAAGGCGCAGAACCCCGGCGTCGACCTGAGCAACCATCCCGCCCGCTTCGCGCTGGTCGAGCTGGAGAATATTCACGACGAGGCCCAGGTCTTTGAGCCCATCCACCGCGTCGTCGCGGGCACGGATCCCAAGAAGCTCCTGGCCGAGCTGCAGGCGACCTGGTGCGCCGAGGGCGGCTTCCCCGTCAAGTGGTACATCGGCGAAGAGAGCGGCACGATCTATCTCGACAAGGCAAAGAGTGAGCTGGCCGTCGGTGCGCTGCAGGGCTTCCTGGACGCGTATCTGAAGGACAACGCCGGCGAAGTCGACTACATCCATGACGACGACGCCCTGATCTCCCTGGCCAAGCAGCCCGGCTCCATCGGCTTCCTGCTGCCCGCCATGGAAAAGAGCCAGCTGTTCCGCGGCGTCATCGCCGATGGCATCCTGCCCCGGAAGACGTTCTCTATGGGCCACGCCCGCGAGAAGCGCTACTACCTGGAAGGCAGAAAGATCAAGTAATGCAATTTGTGACGGAACAAGCGCCGGGGAAGCTCAATCTGGCGCTGGACGTCCTTTCCAAACGGCCCGACGGGTATCATGAGATGCGGATGCTGATGCAGACGGTCCGCCTCTGCGATACCGTCACGCTCCGCCTGACGCCGTCCGGCCCGTGGCAGCTGACCTGCTGCGACGAGGCCGGGCAGCCCGGGCGGCTGCCCCAGGGGCCGGAGAATTTGGCGTATCGCGCGGCGGAGCTCTTCTGCCGCGCGATCGGTCATTTTCCGGAAGGGCTCTCCATCGAGATCACGAAGCGCATCCCCATGCAGGCCGGGATGGCCGGGGGGAGTGCCGACGCCGCCGCTGTGCTGCGGGGGCTGAACCGGCTCTATGACAGCAGGCTTTCCCAGGATAAGCTTCTGGACCTGGCGGCCCAGCTGGGCAGCGACGTGCCCTACTGCGTGCTCGGCGGGACGATGCTTGCCGAGGGACGCGGCGAGATTTTAACGCCCTGGCCACGGCTTTCCAGCTGCGGCTTTGTCCTGTGCAAGCCTGCGTTTTCCTGCCCAACCGGCGCGCTCTTCGCCGCGCTGGACGCGGCACAGCGCGCCGCGGCGACGCGTGCAGATGCGGTCCGGCGGCCGGATTTTGCGGCGCTGCGGGGGGCATTGGAGCGCGGCGACCTGGCGGCGCTGGGGCGGGGGCTTTGCAATGTCTTTGGCCCGGTGCTGGCGCAGCGGCACCCGGAGGTGCTGGCGCTGCAGGAGGCGCTGCTGGCCACCGGCGCCCTGGGCGCCCAGCTCACAGGCACCGGCTCCGTCGTCTTCGGGCTGTACCCGTCGCTCGACGCGGCCCGCGCCGCTACTGCCCAGCTGCGCGTGGACAATGCGAGCATTTTTGTCGCAGCGCCTGTTTGAAGCGGGCGATGCCTTGGGAAACACGAACCCCATACCGGCTTATGCTGGTATGGGGTTTTTGCGTTGGGCTTTTTTATGTTGGGGTGGGGGCGCAGGGCCGCTACGTACCCGGTGGGTTGCACACACCAAAGGGCGTAGAGTCCTTGGCTCCCCTTTTAAGGGGAGCTGTCAGCGCGCGCAAGCGCGATGACTGAGAGGTCTTGCTGCAAGGTTGCACTGCACCCCCAAAGCTGCGGGGCACCCAAAGGCTCCCTTGTGCAAAGGGAGCTGTCACGGCGTAGCCGTGACTGAGGGATTGCTGCAACGCAAAAGCAAGTTTGCTATGCAGTTCTCGACTCCACCAGGTTTTTAAAACTAAGGTTGAGAATCTCTACAAGCCAATGTCTACCAGACAAATGATCTAGCGCCCTCCGGGGGCCCGATTCTTTCTTCACCAGCGAAGAAAGAATCGGGGAAGAAAGACGCCGCCAAAGGCGGGGGGCGGTCCCCCCGCCCTTGGATCTCACCCCCTGGGTACGACGTCGATACTACAGCCGCACACTGTCCCGACTACCAAACAGTTTTGTAACTGCATCCGTGCCCTGTAGGCTGGTGAGCAAACCGCTTGCCGCTTCGCTGTAGCTTACGGGGGTGCGGGGGTGATTTGGGGGCTACCGTGGTCGGCAGCTCCCAGCATCGAACGGTAGCCACGCTGCGTGCAGTCGCTTGCAGTGGAGCATTCTTGGGAGCTGCAGCCCCACGGCACAACCTGCCGAGCCTTTGGTGCGGTGCATCGCACTGGGTTCCCAGCGGCCCTTGGGGGCTTGGCCCAAGGGCTCGGCGCGGAGCGCTGCAGGGGAAAACCTGCGCCGAGGGGGGATCACAGCGGATAGATATTCATCCGCTTGATGAGGCCCGCTTCGTTTAATTCTTCGATGACGGCGCTGACGGAGACGAGTTGGCCGCCGTAGCTGATGAAGTACCAGACGGCTGTGTCGTTGCGGTACTTGACGGCGGAGATGGGGAAGGGGCCGCGGTTGAAGCCGAATTTGTTGTGGAACATCATCTCGATGGCCATTTTGCCCTCGAGATGCATGGTGTCACGGCCGATCTTGATGAGAGAAGAGTCGTGCAGAACGCCGTGCTTATCGAACAGGTCCGCCAGGGCGACGTTATCGCCCGACTGCATACAGGCGATGTATTTTTCTAAAACCGTACGGGTATTCATAGGATCAACCTCCATTTGTATCTAAATTTCGTTGCGCGGGCGCTGCAGTCGGCTTAGAAGCGTTCGGAGCGGAGCAGGGCGTCGATGCCGCCGTCGACGAAGAG
The DNA here is from genome assembly GCA_934615645.1 of uncultured Oscillospiraceae bacterium. GTDB lineage: Bacteria > Bacillota > Clostridia > Oscillospirales > Oscillospiraceae > SVMC01. Next base: position 4,373 of record CAKTTR010000095.1, read on the forward strand.
GATGACGCCGTTGATGCCGCTGGCCTGCGGGGAGGCCAGGAAGCAGATGCCGTTTGCAATCTCCTGGGCGTCCAAAAATTCCTTTTTGCCGTAGCGGGTCGGGATGGGGATGAGCAGGGCGGCGTCCATCTGGGCCTCCGTCATGCCCTGGGTCATGGGGGTCGTCGTGTTGCCGGGGGCGACGGCGTTGATGCGCAGACCGTCGACGGCCCAGGACGGGGAGATACGGCGGACCCAGCGGGCCAGGGCGTGCTTGCTGGAGCTGTAGGCCGAGGGACGCTGGTTGGCGGGAATGTCCTTGGCGAAGTCCAGGACCCGGTCCTCCTCCATGACGTTGGAGATCATATCGACCCAGTCGGGGCGGACGGTCTGGTTCGTGATGGAGTTGGAGGACGTCACGACGCAGCAGCCGCCTTTTTTAATGAGCAGGTCGCGGACGCCCTCGGCCATCTCAACGGCGGCGAAGAAATTCAGCGCGATGATCATCTCCGCCGGGCGGACCGGGCCGACGCCGGCGTTGCAGATGATGCCGTCGAGGCCCTCGGGAAATTCCTTGTGAATGGCTTCCAGCGCGGCCTGGCGGCCTTCCTTCTGTGACAGGTCGGCGCAGAAATCGCCGCCCTTGTAATCGACGTTATAGACCCGGTGCCCCTGCTGCTCCAGCTGCTGCTTGACGCAGGCGCCAATGCCCGTTGTGCCGCCGGTGATCACGTAAGTTCTCATGTGTGTTTCTCCTTTGCTGTAAGATTTGTATCCCCAGTATAAAAAAAGAAAACGCAAAAATAAGTTGGCGGGCCAACATTTTTGCGTTTTCCGAAAAAAGTAGTTTTATACCGATTTTTAGGAAAAAAGTACGATTTTTTCGATAGAAAAGTACCGGTTACAGCCATTCCCGGGAGTAGAGCTCCGCGTCTAAAATGCGGACTTTGTTCTTCCTGCAATACAGAAGATGCTCCTGCTCCATGCGGCGCAGCTCGTGGGAGAGGGCGCTGCGGTTGACGCACAGATAGTCCGCCAGCTCCTCCCGATTATAGGGGACGGTGAATTCGTCGCAGCCGAAAAAGCTGCGCTGGATGGCGAGAAACGTCAGGATGCGGCTGCGCAGGCCCTTTTGGGAGATGATCTCGATCTGGGACATTTTCCGGAGATTTTCACCGGCGATCAGGCCGAGGATGCTCTCCATCATGATAAGCCGGTCCGCCTCCGGCAGCTTGCCGGGCTTGGCGACGGTCTCGTAGGGGATCGTGTGCACGACGCTGTCGCGGGTGGCGGTGATGTAATAGGTGCTGACTTTTTTCTTCGTCGCGGCGATGTCGATGCCGATGAGGAAGCCGGGGATGTATTTGGTCATCAGGCTCTGGCGGCCGTCGCGGTAGAGCTTCGTGGCGATGAATTCGCCGGATTCGACGATGGCGAAGGCGTTTAGCCGCTGCCCGTCGTGCACCAGGACCTCCCCCTTGGCAAACACCTTGCGCTGGGGCTGCAGCTGCGCAAAAAGCGCCGGAACGCGCTGTGCCGGAAACTGCTCAAACATCCGCGCCCGCTCGATCGCCGCCCAATCCATCCGTCTCACCTGCTTTCGTGGGTTTTGGGGTTATTATACAGGATGCGGGAGGAAATTACAATGGGGG
>CAKTTR010000096.1 GCA_934615645.1 uncultured Oscillospiraceae bacterium
GCGCTGCATGGGTTCGACTTCGCCAATCGCGCTGCGCTGCGCTTGCGCTCTTGGAGTCTCACCCACTTGCCGCCGGAGAAAATAATTTTGACTTTATTTGCGCCTGCGGGCGCAAACTCTGCGAGGCTTTTTTGACAGTCTGACAGCCCCCCCATGGGAGAATGACTCCCATGGGGGCTGCATATTGATATCCTCGGTTGGCTCCATTCTGCCCGAGGAAGTTTCATATAAAGGGGCCAAGTTTGCAAAGTTTGGCAGCGATCAACCTACGGTTACGAACACGTTACGAACAAAATAGATGAGACGAAGCAAAAAATCCTTGAAAACGTGATGTTTTCAAGGATTTTTTGGAGCTACTGGCCGGACTCGAACCGGCGACCTGCTGATTACGAATCAGCTGCTCTACCAACTGAGCCACAGTAGCAAAGCCGGGTACGGCAGCGCAGGCTGCTCGATACCACGGGAGCTATTTTAGCACAGATTTCCCGTTTCGTCAACCGATAGAATGCAAAAAGTTTGAAATTTCTGCCGCAGGCAAGCGCGCCCTAGATCAGCTCGATATAGCTGACGGATTCCAGGCTCGCCAGCGCCGCAGTGATCTCCCGGTGCTTTTTAAACGCCTTGAGCTCCGGAGAGACGATCGTCAGCGAGACGGTGTAGACGCTCAGGCCGGTGCTCAGATACGCCGGGTTCGCCTCGATATCGTCGATCCGCAGGCCCAGCTCCCGGGCCGTGGCGGTGAAATTCGGCAGCTCCCGCTTGTCCCGCAGCTCCAGGTGCACCTCAAAATGATTCGAGCGCTCCTTGAGATAATCTTCCCAAGTGGGCATCAGGTCCAGGCAGAGCAGCAGGGCGGCAAAGACGATGGCCGCCAGCGTGTAAAATCCGCCGCCGATGGCCAGCCCCAAAATGCAGCACGCCCACAGGGCGACGGCCGTCGTCAGTCCCTTGATCTGACTCTTGGAGCTGAAGAGAATGGAATATGTGCTGATGGACCCGACGGCCAAAATACACGCCGCCGAGAGGACCGGCACCGGCAGCGCCAGAAACAGGTCCAGCAGCATGGCCGTGCAGGAAAACAGGCTCACCAGCATAAACGTCCGCAGCCCGGCGGTGTGGCGCTTTTGCGCCCGCTCCAGCCCCACCAGGGAGGCAAGCAGGATCGCCAGGCCCGCCCGCAGCGCCACGGCTCCCAGGCTCAGCTCCGCCGACCAAGCCCCCAGCCAGGCGGCGATGGGGTCGTGCATTTGTGTCAGATACGCCATAAACCTTCCTCCTTACGAAAATCTTCTGCCGGGAAGCCCTACTCCCGCCGCCAAAAGCGCTTGCGCCAGGCGCGGCCCTGGGGCCCGTATTGGGCGGCCTCGCCCTCCAAAAATGCCTGCTCATCTTCATCCACATACTGCGCCGAGAGCTCCGGCAGCTGCGCCTGAATCTGGCGGATGCGGGCGATGAGAACATCGACATCCCGCACCCCCGCGCCGTCTGCCGCCGGGGCCACCGTCAGGTCCTCCAGGCAGTCGGAGTAAGTACCGGCCAGGTAAAGCGAGAGCTTGACGCACGCAGGGCCGACCAATTCATAGATCACGCTGGCGGCCAGGATGATCGTCTGCAGATTTTGTCCAACCTCGCTGTTGAGCGTCCGGGCGCACAGGGCCGCCATGCCGATGGTCACGCCGCCCTGGGGCGTCAGCCCAAGGCCGAAATAGCGGCGGACGTTCTGGTCGCTTTTTGTGAGCACGCCGCCCAGATAGCTGCCGCCGCATTTGCCCGCCATCCGCACGGCGGAATATGCCCCGCCGATGACGACCAGCGGCACCCCAGCCACGGCGCTCTCCGCCGAAAACAGGGCCCGAATCTCAAAATCCAGCCCCGCCCGGACGAAAAACAGCAGCATCACCGGCGGGCCAAAGTAATTGAGCTGGCGAAAGAGCTTCTCGTCGCCAGAGATATTGATATACACCATGCCCATGGACATGCATCCCAGCAGCGGCGAGACGTTCAACAGCGCGCAGACGCCGCAGAACGCAAACAGCACCGCCAGGGAGATGATGAGCCGGTTATCCTTGCTGCGGGAGCCGGGCATCAGCAGCTTCAGCAAAACGCCGAAGATCGCCCCCAGAGCTATAACGCCGAGATTCGCCGCGATGGGCGCAGCGACGAGCCCAAACGTGATCGCGCCCCCGCCGCCGGTGACGGCCAGCGCGATGCAGATGGCCACGGAGTAGGAGACGAGGCTGACGACATCGTCCAGCGCGACGGCCTGCAGGAGCATATCCACAAACGGCCCCTTGGCATGGGTCTGGCGGATGACCATGACCATAGACGAGGGCGCCGTCGCCGCCGCCAGCGCCGCCAGGACGATGGCATACGCCACCGGCAGCCCCAGGGCCGCCCGGCACAGGGCAAACACAAGCCCGCCGCAGGCCGTCGTCTCGACCAGGACGATGACAAGGACCCGCAGGCCCGTCTTTTTCAGCTTCTCCGCCCGGAAAAACTCCCCTGCGCCAAAGGCGATGAGGGCCAGGGCGATATCCGCCAGAAAATCCGTCCGCTGGATGATCTGGCCGGGGATCAGGGCCAGGCAGTCCGGCCCCATCAGAATGCCGATGAGAATATATGCGGTGACATTCGGCAGCCGCACCAGCTTCGTCAGCCGCGTCATGGCAAAGCCGCCGAAGAGCATCAGTGCCAGCGACAGCACGACGCCGGGGGCGTGGGGCATCGCCTGTAGGGTATCGGAAAACGCCAGCAGCACCGGCCCACCTCCTTTGCGGCAATCCTGCATTTTGCTTGCTTTGTATTACAATCTATACTTCTTATATACCATAATTGCGCAGCAATTGCAATCCCTTGCGGGGGCAATGCATTTTTATTCAAAATATTCTCTCTGGAGAATTGACAAGCAACGCCACTTGCGATAAAATATATGGTATTCTGAGACCAAACACCAAAAGGAGAAGTAAAATGAAAAAGATTTTATCCCTGATCCTCGCCGTGGGTTTGCTCGCCTGCCTGTTTGCAGGCTGCGGCTCCGACAAAAATAATGACGCTGCCACCGGCAGCCCCGCCGGCAGCCCTGATTCTGACCCCGCTGCCAGCAGCAAGACCCTGGTCATGGCGACGAACGCGGAATTCCCGCCCTACGAGTACTTCGAGTCCGAGCAGATCGTCGGCATCGACGCCGAGATCGCCCAGGCCATCTGCGATAAGCTGGGCTACGAGCTGCGGATCGACAACATGGAATTCGGCGCCATCATCAACGCCGTCACGGCAGGCAAGGCTGATTTCAGCATGGCCGGCATGACCATCACGGAAGACCGCCTGCAGAGCGTCGATTTCTCCGACCCGTACGCCAACGCCGTCCAGGTCGTCATCGTCCGGGAGGACTCCGAGATCACCTCCGCCGATGATCTGCTGGCCGACGGCGCGACCTATGTCGCTGGCGTCCAGCAGGATACCACCGGCGATATCTACGCCACGGACGACATGGGTGATGACCGCGTCCAGCGCTACAGCAAGGGCGCCGATGCAGTCCAGGCCCTGATCACCGGCAAGATCGACTGCGTCATCATCGACTCCGAGCCCGCCAAGAACTTCGTCGCCGCCAACGAAGGCCTGAAGATCCTGGATACGGAATACGCCAATGAGGACTACGCCATCTGCTTTGCCAAGGGCAGCGCGCTGACGGAAGAGTTTAACAAGGCGCTGGCGGAGCTGACTGCCGACGGCACCATCCAGAAGATCATCGACAAATATATCCCGGCGGAATAACAAACGCATTGCCAAAAGGCGGGGCCATCACCCCGCCTTTTTACACAGATGAGCCGGTTCCCGAGAGAGAACAAAGAGAGGAGTGACAGCCTTGTCGCAATGGTTTGCGGATCTAAAAGCTGAATTTATACTGAATTTTATTGAGGATAATCGCTGGAAATACCTGCTGAACGGCCTGGGCAATACGTTGAAGATTACCCTGGCGGCGGTCCTGCTGGGCGTCGTCATCGGCGTCGTGGTAGCGATCGTCCGCTCCACGTGGGATCTCAACCGGCAGGCCATGCGCCGCGGCCCGGGGCGGTTCCTGCTTTCCGTTGCCGATAAGCTCTGTAAGCTCTATCTGACGGTCATCCGGGGCACGCCAGTTGTCGTGCAGCTGATGATCATCTATTATATCATCTTCGCCTCTTCGAATAACGGCGTGGCCATCGCCATGCTGGCCTTCGGCATCAACTCCGGCGCGTATGTCGCGGAGATCATCCGCGGCGGCATCGCGTCCATCGACCCGGGCCAGATGGAGGCCGGGCGCTCCCTGGGCTTTAACTATGTGCAGACGATGTGGCATATCATCATCCCCCAGGCGCTGAAAAACGTCCTGCCGGCCCTGGCCAACGAGTTTATCGTCCTGTTGAAGGAGACCTCTGTCGCCGGTTACGTCGCCGTGATGGACCTTGCCAAGGGCGGCGATATCATCCGCGGGCGGACGTTCTCGCCCTTTATGCCGCTGATCGCGGTGGCCCTGATCTACCTGGTGATGGTCGTGTTCTTCACCTGGCTGGTCAGCCGTCTGGAAAGGAGGCTGCGCAACAGTGAGCACTGATATTTTGATCGACGTCAAAGGTCTGAAAAAGCATTTCAAGGGCGACGAGATCAAAGCCCTGGACGGCGTAGATCAGCAGATCTGCAAGGGCGAGGTCGTCGTCGTCATCGGGCCGTCCGGCTCCGGCAAATCGACGTTTCTCCGCTGCCTGAACCTGCTGGAGATCCCGACCGCCGGGACGATCTGCTTCGAGGGCACGGACATCACCGACGCCCGCTGCAATATCAATACGCACCGCCAGAAGATGGGGATGGTGTTCCAGCATTTTAACCTCTTCCCCCATATGACGGTCCTGAAAAATATGACCATTGCCCCCATGAAGCTGCTGCACAAGAGCCGCGAGGCTGCAGAGCAGCAGGCCATGGAGCTGCTGCGGCGCGTTGGGCTGGAGGATAAGGCGAACGCCTATCCCAAGCAGCTCTCCGGCGGGCAGAAGCAGCGTGTGGCCATCGTCCGCGCCCTGTGCATGGAGCCGGAGGTCATGCTCTTCGACGAGCCCACCAGTGCGCTGGACCCGGAGATGGTCGGCGAGGTGCTGGATGTCATGAAGGCCCTGGCCCACGACGGCATGACGATGGTCGTTGTGACCCACGAGATGGGCTTTGCCCGCGAGGTCGGCAGCCGCGTCGTCTTTATGGACGGCGGCAAGGTCGTCGAGGAAAATACCCCGAACGAGCTTTTCACCCACCCGCAAAGCGAGCGCCTCCAAAGCTTCCTCGCCAAGGTTCTATGACCCACCCCACGCCAGGCGCCCCGTGCGCCTGGCGTGGTGCTGTATTCCATCATATAAAATGGCATCGGTCTCCATAGCCGGGCACCCCAAACGGCGCCCCATCGGACCCGCGGCGCTTCGCGCCGAGCTCTTGCGGTGCCAGCACCGAAGGGCCGCGCCGCACCTAGTACGGCGCAGGCACCAAAGGGCTGCGGGGGGCCAGAGGCTCCCTTGTGTATGGGTGAGACTCCAAGAGCGCAAGCGCAGCGCGGCGCGATTGGCGAATAAGCGAGAGTCAAAATCTCTGATTTTGTCACTCGAGCTTATACAGCGTGCTGATTTTGCTCCACGAGCTTATACAGCGTAGTCGAACCTATGCAGAGCTAAGGGAGCTGTCAGCGCGTAGCGCTGACTTGGGTGAGACTCCAAACGCGCAGCGTTTGGCTAAGTCGAACCCATACAGCGTAGAGGGATTGATGCTTAGCAAAAGCAAAATTGCAAAGCAGTACTCGACTGCACCAGGCTTTTAAAAACAAACTTGAAAGTTTCTACAAGCCAATATCTACCAGACAAATGATCTAGCGCCCTCCGGGGGCCCGATTCTTTCTTCTCCAGCGAAGAAAGAATCGGGGAAGAAA
>CAKTTR010000097.1 GCA_934615645.1 uncultured Oscillospiraceae bacterium
GTGTTATATTCCGACCGGCTATCAGAATCCGCTGACAGTCTATGAAACACAGCGCGCAATTGAGTTTATTAAGCGAAATTTCCAGAGCAATCTGTGCCATGCGCTCAATCTCAAGCGTGTCTCCGCCCCGCTTTTTGTAGAAGAATCCTCGGGCCTGAATGATAATCTCAACGGCTACGAGCGCCCGGTCAGCTTTGACGTCCCCGCCGTCGGCGCAGAGAGCCAGGTCGTCCACTCCCTGGCCAAATGGAAGCGCTACGCCCTCAAGCGGTATAACTTCTACACCGGCAAGGGCCTGGTGACGGATATGAACGCCATCCGCCGCGACGAGAGCCTGGATAACATCCACTCCGTCTACGTCGACCAGTGGGACTGGGAGAAGATCATCACCCGGGAGGACCGCACGGAGGACTATCTCAAGAACACCGTGCAGGCCATTGTCAATGCCATTTACGTCACCAACGAGACGCTGAAGATCGAATTCCCCGTCCTGTCGACCCAGCTGCCCCGGGAGGTCCTGTTCGTCACGACCCAGGAGCTGGAGGACCGCTACCCCGGCCTGTCGAGCTCCGAAAAGGAGACGGCCTTCCTGCAGGAGCACAAGCACAACGCCGTCTTCCTGATGGGCATCGGCGGCAAGCTCCGCTCCGGCAAGCCCCACGACGGCCGCGCCCCGGACTATGACGACTGGTCCCTCAACGGCGATATTCTCTTCTGGAACGAGGTTCTGGGCCGCAGCTTTGAGGTCTCGTCCATGGGCATCCGCGTCGATGCCGCTGCACTGGACCGCCAGCTGCACGAAGCCGGATGCGACGATCGCCGCGCCCTGCCCTTCCACAAGGCCCTGCTTGCAGATGAGCTGCCCCTGACCATCGGCGGCGGCATCGGCCAGTCCCGGCTGTGTATGCTGATGATGGGCTGCGCCCACATCGGCGAGGTCCAGTCCTCGATTTGGGACGATATGACCCGCAAGACCTGCCAGGAAGCGGGGGTCATGCTGCTGTAACGCAAAATTCATAAATGAATTTTGCTTCAAATGCGACTACGCTGTATAAGCTCGAGGGGCAAAATCAGAGATTTTGACTCTCGCTTACCGCTGCGCTGGGCTCGCATTTGAGGGGATTGCACCCTGCTGCGCGCATAATTTCCGCGCCTGCGGGCGCGGAAATTCCACAGCGCTGCATGGGTTCGACTTGACCAATTGTGCTGCGCGGAGCTTGCACAATTGGAGTCTCACCCAACTTGCATGGTGTAAAGAGTTTTTCCCGACTATGCGCTGCATGGGTTCGACTTAGCCAATCGCGCTACGCGCTCTTGGAGTCTCACCCACTTGCCGCCGCCAAAAATAATTTGGAATTTATTTGCGCCGTGCACGGCGCAAATTCTGCGAAGCTTTTTTTACGAAAGAAAAATTGAAGGAATGGAATGACTGTTATGGAACACTTACTGACGGTACGTCAACTTTATAAGGACACGGCTGCGTATGCGGACAAGTCGGTCACGTTTAGCGGCTGGGTGCGTAACCTGCGGGCATCCAAGGCCTTTGGGTTTATCATGATCTCGGACGGCACGTTCTTTACGCCGGTGCAGGTCGTCTATCACGATACGCTGGAAAACTTTGCCGCCATCTCCAAGCTGAACATCGGCGCGGCGCTCATCGTGACGGGCAAGCTCGTCCTGACGCCCGACGCCAAGCAGCCCTTTGAGATTCAGGCCGAGCGCGTGACCATCGAAGGCCCCTCGACGCCGGACTTCCCTGTGCAGCCCAAGCGGCACACCATGGAATACCTGCGGACGATCCCCCATCTGCGCCCCCGGACGAACACGTTCCAGGCCGTTTTCCGCGTCCGCTCCCTGGCGGCCTACGCCATTCACCGCTTCTTCCAGGAGCGTAACTTCATCTATGTCCACACCCCCATCATCACTGGCTCTGACTGCGAAGGCGCCGGCGAGATGTTCCAGGTCACGACGCTGGACGTCGCAAACCCGCCCCGGACCGAGGACGGCGCTGTGGACTACAACAAGGACTTTTTCAGCAAGCCCACGAACCTGACCGTCTCCGGTCAGCTCAACGGCGAGACCTACGCCATGGCCTTCCGCAACATCTACACCTTCGGCCCGACGTTCCGCGCCGAAAACTCCAATACGACCCGTCACGCCGCCGAATTCTGGATGATCGAGCCGGAGATCGCCTTCGCCGATCTCTACGACGACATGCAGCTGGCGGAGGATATGATCAAATACATCATCCGCTACGTTCTGGAGAATGCGCCGGAGGAGATGCAGTTCTTCAATTCCTTCGTCGATAAGGGCCTGCTTGCCCGGCTGCAGCACGTCATGGAGTCCGACTTCGGGCATATCACCTACACGGAAGCCGTCGAACTTCTGGAGCAGCACAACGACCAGTTCTCCTACCCCGTCCACTGGGGCAGCGACCTGCAGACCGAGCACGAGCGCTACCTGACAGAAGTCATCTTCAAGCGCCCCGTCTTCGTCACGGATTATCCGAAGGAGATCAAGGCCTTCTACATGAAGCTGAACCCCGACGGCAAGACCGTCGCGGCCATGGACTGCCTCGTCCCCGGCATCGGCGAGATCATCGGCGGCAGCCAGCGTGAGGACGACTACGACACGCTCCTTGCCCGGATGCAGGAGCTGGGCCTCGACCCTGCAGACTACGGCTTCTATCTCGACCTGCGCCGCTACGGCTCCGCCCGCCACGCAGGCTTCGGCCTGGGCTTCGAGCGCTGCGTCATGTACCTGACCGGCATGGGCAACATCCGCGACGTCATCCCCTTCCCCCGGACCGTGGGCAACTGCGAACTCTGAGTTTGTCAAAAAAGTATTTTTGACAAACTCTTCAAACGAGACTACGCTGTATAAGCTCGAGGGGCAAAATCAGAGATTTTGACTCTCGCTTACCGCTTCGCTGGGCTCTCGTTTGAGGGGATTGCGCCTCGCTGCAGCGCACTCGCTGCGCGCCGTGGGCGCACAGCTCGCACGTTTGCGAGCCGAGAAGTATTTTTGTCGACGTATGCGCTGCATGGGTTCGACTTCGCCAATCGCGCTACGCGCTCTTGGAGTCTCACCCACTTGCCGCCGCCAAAAATGATTTTGACTTTATTTGCGCCGTGCGCGGCGCAAACTCTGCGAGGCTTTTTTTGACGAAGCTTATTGGGATAGACAAAACCGCCCTTGGCATAAGCCAGGGGCGGTTTTCTATCGTTCTGTTATGTGCTCACGCCGGGTTCTGCGGCGCCGATGGGTCGGCGGGGAGCTTTTTGCCTTGGCGCAGGTCTTCGATGGAGATGCTGTCGAGATAGTCGCAGATCAACCGGTCCAGCTTTTTCCACATGGGCAGCGTCTTGCAGGTCTCCGCCCGCTCGCAGGTGTTCGGGGCGCAGTTCAGGCACGCCACCGGCGCCAGCGACCCTTCCGTCAGCCGCAGGATCTGCCCGACGGAATATTCGCCCGGCGCCCGGTTGAGCCGATAGCCGCCGCCCTTGCCCCGCAGCCCGTCCACAAGCCCGGCCTTGGACAAAACGACGATAATACTCTCCAAATATTTGACAGAAATATCCTGCTTCTTCGCGATCATGCTCAGGGGGACAAACTCCTCCCGGTCATGACCCGCCAGCTCGATCATCACGCGCAGCGCGTACCGGCCCTTGGTTGAAACTAGCATAGCACGCCCTCCTTTTACCCTATTATACTATAGTGTTAATAGGATTACAAGAGGAAAAGTAACAATTATTTTTCACAAAGATTTTGCAGCGCAGCCGCCGCTCCCCAGCCAAACAGCCAGAGGAAGCGGCAGCGCGCTGCAAAATGCGTTACGCCAGGACGACGCCCAGCTTATCCACGATGACGTGCTTGGGACAGACCGTCACGCAGCGGCCGCAGGCCAGGCACTTCTCCTCGTCGATGACGGCGTGGTTGTCGATCACATGGATGGCGTCAGCAGGACAGTTCTTCTCGCACAGATGGCAGCCGATGCAAGCGCCGGAGCACTTCTTGCTGGCGTAGACGCCCTTTTCCTCGTTGGAACAGAGGGGCACCATGCTGTTGGCCTGCAGGCGGGAGCCGATGATGTGCCGGGGACACTTCCGGACGCACGCGCCGCAGTTGATGCACTTGTCCTCGTCGACTTCCGCGACGCCGTTTGCATTGATATGAATCGCGTCAAACTTGCAGGCGGCGACGCAGGTGCCGCAGCCTAGGCAGCCGTATGCGCACTCCAGCGGGCCGCCCTCGCACAGCGCCATTGCCTCTTCGCAGCTGGCAGCCTGGTAGTCCATCTTCTTCTTTGCCCGGCAGCCGCCGTTGCAATAGACCGTTGCGGTCCGGTGGGGGAATTTTTTCTTGATAGCCATGATCGTTGGTCCTTTCTCTTATTGCGGTTTTTGTCAAAACCGTGAATCTGTACAAATTTTACCATCTGCTCTTCGCCTTGTCAAGGCAAGCTTACCAGAGAAAAAAGTTTTGTTTTTTCGTTGACCACGGCCAAAAACAGTGTATAATGGTTACCAATGATATTCTAGGAGGCACAAGACGTGAAATTTCCGGCAAAAGTGATCCGCGCCCAGCTGGCCCGGATGCAAGACCATCTGGCCCAGGAGACCATTGAGCAGGAGCGCAAAGCCCAGGAGCGGGTCGGCGCGATCCTGCAGCAGCGGGGCGTGCATTTCAGCAACGTCGCCTTCCCCGGCTTTTCGGCAAGCCTTGCCATGCCGGAGACGCTGGGCGGTCCGGGCGCGGTCTTGTACCTCCACGGCGGCGGCTACTGCTGCGGCGGCGCGAGCTATGCCCGGGGCTTCGGCTCCCAGCTGGCGGCGCTGTCCGGCCTGCCCGTCCTCTGCCCGGCTTACCGGCTGGCGCCGGAGGCCCCCTTCCCCGCCGCCTTGCAGGACGCGCTCTGCTGCTACCAGCGCCTGCTGGCCCATTTCGCCCCGGAGAAGCTCGTCCTGGCGGGCGAATCCGCCGGGGGCGGCCTGCTTTACAGCCTGTGCCTGCTGGCCAAGCGCCACGGTCTGCCCCTGCCCGGCGGCCTGGTCGCCATCTCCCCCTGGGTCGACCTGACGGACTCCGGCGCGTCCTTCGCGGAAAACGCCGAACATGACCCGTCACTGAACAAAGAAAAGCTCGATCATTACGCGCAGCTCTACGCCAGCGACCTGCGCGACCCGCTGGTCTCCCCCCTCTTTGGGGACCTGACCGGCCTGCCGGAGAGCCTGCTCTTTGTCGGCGGCGATGAGATCCTGCGGGACGATGCCGTCCGGCTCCACGCCGCGCTGGAGGGCGCCGGGTGCCGGAGCACGCTGACCATCGCCCCGGGGATGTGGCACGCGTACCTGCTCTATCAGCTCCAGGAGGCCCAGCAGGACCTGGACGCCGTCGCCGCGTTTATCCGGCGCATCGCCCAATGAGCCGCAGCTTCCTGCGGCTGGATAACGCCGCCCTGATCTTCCCCGCCATCCGGCGGCGGGACTGGATCAATGTCTTTCGCCAATCCGTCACCCTGCAGGAGCCCATCGACCCAGAAATTCTGCAGCAGGCGGTGGACGATCTGGCCCCCCGGTTCCGCTCCATGTATGTGCGCCTGTGCACCGGGGTATTCTGGTACTATCTTGAGCAGGCCAAGCAGCCGCCCCGGGTGCAGCCGGACTACGCCTACCCTCTGACGCATATGCCCGCCAGCGCCCTGCACCGCTGCTGCTTCCGGGTGCTGTACCATCACAACCGCATCGCCGTGGAATTCTTCCACGCCCTGACCGACGGCACCGGCGCGATGGTCTATCTCAAGACCCTGACCGCCCGCTATGTCACGTTAAAATACCACGTCGCCATCCCCCCAGAGG
>CAKTTR010000098.1 GCA_934615645.1 uncultured Oscillospiraceae bacterium
ATGGCAGCCACGCCCATCAGCGGCAGGCCGACGCCGGTGATCAGAAAGCCAATGGCCGCCTGCCACATATGGCGCCCTGCCATCTGCCCCATGTAGATGGGAAAGATCAGATTCCCCGCGCCGAAGAACAGGCCAAACAGCATACTCGCAATAAAGACCAGCTCTTTTTTGCTTAACGTTGTTTTCATAAAAAAATTCCCCACTCTATTCTTTTTGATAGTAGTATTATATTGTATAAGTGAACGCTAGTCAATCAAAATTCACAAAAACAAGATAAAAAGTTCGTTAACATTTCATATTTCCTGTATTTTAGCGCAAATTCTATCGGCAATGCATAGAATGAAGCGGGAAAAATCCCGAATTTATTATGATCGGAGCGGTTCTATGGCAAGCTTTCAGAACTACGCCACCCTGTCCTACCAGGGCGGCACGACCAATTCCAACACCGTGACCGGGGAGCTGCGCGCCTCTCTCACCCTCACAAAGCAGGCCGTCCTCGCCACTTACGCGGCGGGCGACCGGGTCACGTATGTCCTCTCCCTTGTAAACAGCGGCACGACGGCGCTGCAGGGCCTGACCGTCACGGATAACCTGGGCGCGTACCTGCAGGGCGAGGTGACCCGCACGCCCCTGACCTATACGCCGGATTCCCTGCGGCTCTATCTCGGCGGCGTTTTGCAGGCGGCCCCCGCCGTCACTGCCGGGCCGCCGCTGACAGTTGGTCCCTTTGCTCTGCCCGCCGGGGAAAATGCGCTGCTGCTCTACGAGGCCGCGGCCAACGAATTTGCGCCCTTGGACGCCGACGCCAGCATCACAAATACCGCCACCGTGACCGGCGACGGCCTGGCTGCGCCGCTGACCGCTTCGGCGACGATCACCCCGGAAAACCGGGCGCGCCTGACAATCAGCAAGGCCCTGTGCCCGGCGACGGTCACGGAAAACGGGCAGCTGACGTATACGTTCGTCATCGCAAACGCGGGCAGCGCCCCGGCAACGGCAGACGACGCCATCACGCTGCGCGACACGTTCCAGCCCATCCTCCGTAACCTGACTGCCACCCTGGACGGCGAAACACTCAGCATTGCGCAGGAAGACTACACCTACGACGAGACCACCGGCGTCTTCGCCACCCTCCCCGGCCGCATCACCGTCCCGGCGGCGACGTTTGCCCAGGCAGAAGACGGCACCTGGGTCACGACCCCCGGCACCGCCGTCCTCACCGTCACCGGCACCGTGTGACCCCCTCCCCTGCCGCCCAGCGCGGCAGCCCGGCCACTGGCGCAGTCCGCAAAAGCGCGCCATGCGCTCTGCACGTGCCGGAATCTGAACAAAAAATTAACACGCAAAATGCTTTGCATTTTGCGTGTTAATGCTTTTTTACTTGCTTTTCTTCGCCTTTTTCCGCTCTTCGGCTGCTTTTCTGCTTTCAATGGCGGCCTTTCTGGCGGCTGCTGTGGCGGTATTGTTCGTGGAAACGGACCACTTTTCCAGCTCCATCCGGACCCGGTCTGCGCTGGTCTCGATGACGATCTTGCCGTCCTTCCCGTCCTTAATGCTGACGACGTCGCCGACGATGCCGCCGATGGTCGTGATATTATCGCCGACCTTCAAAGCGTCCCGCATGGCTTCGACCTTCTTCTGCTTTTTCTTTTCCGGACGGATCATCAGGAAATACATAATCGCAATGACTGCGACGAAGATCAGGATCATGCTCAGACCGCCGCCGGTCGCGGTTTCGTTGGCTAAAAATAAAGACATCATGTGTGGCCCTCCGTTGTAGAAATTATTGTTATTATATCGGGATTTTCTTAAGATTTCAAGTACTTTGACTAAATTCTTTCTGCAAGCCGAGCAGAATATTTTGCGCGGAATTGGGAGAATGTCCCCTCGTCCAGCGCTTGGCGGATGCGGGCCGTCAGCTGGTTGTAGAAATAGAGATTGTGCATGACCGCAAGGCGCATGGCCAGCATCTCCTCGGCCTTGAACAGATGATGCAGATACGCCCGCGTGTACCGGCGGCAGACAGGGCAATCGCAGTCCGGGTCCAGCGGGCCATCATCGGTGGCGTACTTGGCGTTGCGCAGGTTGACCGACCCGCTCCAGGTGAAGACCTTGGCGTGGCGCGCGTTCCGGGCAGGCATCACGCAGTCGAAAAAGTCGATGCCCCGGGCCACGCCCTCGATGATATTGGACGGCGTCCCGACGCCCATGAGGTACCGCGTCTTCTCCTTCGGCATATGGGGCTCGATCGTCTCGATCAGCTCATACATGACCTCCGTCGGCTCCCCGACGGCCAGGCCGCCAATGGCGTAGCCCGGCAGGTCCAGATCTGCGATGCGCTTCATGTTCTCGACCCGCAGGTCGGCATACGTCCCGCCCTGGTTGATGCCCCAGAGCATCTGCTGGGGGTTGACCGTATCCGGCAGCGCGTTCAGCCGGGCGTTTTCCGCCTTGCAGCGCGCCAGCCAGCGGGCCGTCCTGGCGCAGGAATCCCGGACATAGTCATAAGACGCGGGATTTTCCACGCACTCGTCAAACGCCATCGCGATATCGGACCCCAGGTTTGACTGGATCTGCATACTCTCCTCCGGGCCCATAAAAATTTTGCGGCCGTCAATATGGGAGGAGAAATAGACGCCCTCTTCTTTGATCTTCCGCAGGCTGGCCAGGGAGAAGACCTGAAATCCGCCGGAATCCGTCAGAATGGGGCCGTTCCAGGTCATGAATTTATGCAGGCCGCCCCGGTCGTGGACCAGGCGGTCGCCGGGCCGCAGATGCAGATGGTAGGTATTGGAAAGGGAGACCTGCGTCCCGATCTGCTCCAGATCAGCGGCGCTGAGGGCCCCTTTGATCGCGCCCTGTGTCGCGACATTCATAAAAACAGGCGTCTGCACCGTGCCGTGGGCGCAGGTAAATTCCCCCCGGCGCGCCGCCCCCTCCTGCTTGCGTAATTGAAACATAGCTTTCCCCTATCGAACGATTTTCCGCCCCCCGCAGCCAGACAGCCCCGGCAGCAAACGGCAGTGAAGTAGCTTTATTTTAACAGACAAGGCCGCCGCAAGTCAAGGTATAGTTCTGTGGGGGGAGACGGGGTTGCATGGAATGCGCCCCGTCATGCTTCTGGCCTCCATAGCATCCTTGCGATCTTCCGGCAATCTTCCAAGCTTTTCTGAAAGATCTCCGGCCCAAATGCCGCGCAGAAGACATGGTCAATGCCCGCCGCCAGCTCGTCCTCCGTGCGCGCCGCCGCAAGCAGCTGCGTGATCTGCGCGATCTCGGAATGATACTCGTCGCTGGGCGCAAAAGGCAGCAGGCCGATCGGGTCCCACTGGTTGATGATCTTCGTCACAAAGTCCATGTTGCCCTCCCTCACCGCGTATACCGCCGCACAACAAGCGCGGCAAGCGAGACCGCCGCGATGCAGCTTCCGGCCAGCAGCAGCAACCGCGGGATGTAGTCGCGCCCCGGCATTTGGAAGACGACCGTCCTCACTCCGGCAAGCTCTTTTACAATGGTCGTCCGAAAAAAAGGGCTGCGCAGGCAGTAGATGCTTCCATCCGGCGCTGCGAAGCTGCGGTTGGGCCAGGTACGAAATTCCGGCGCTTCTGCCGCACCCTGGACCTCCAGCAGATCACCGCACAGGTCCAAAACATAGCACCGCTCCCCTGCCAGCACATAGCAGCGATCCTCCAAGATCGTAAAGCGATAACCCCGCGAGGTCGGCGCCGCCCACCGCCGCAGTGCACTGCCATCGGCGCAAGCGGCAATGATCTCGTGATTTCTTCCCAGATACAGCACCCCGGCCTGATCGACGGCAAAGCCGTTATACCCCAGGCAGACACGCCCCGCGATCGCTGCCAGCACGAGCGGGCCGATCACCAGAATCGCCAGCAGCAGCCCGGCAACTGGCCAATGAGAAACCAATTTTTCTTTCATGTTCCACCTCATCCGCGGCGCGATGCCGCAGCTGCAAACGCAAGCCTTACGGGTGATCAACGCAATCCGCGTAATCCAGGACGATCTCCCGCGCATAGTAAAGCGCTTGACGCTCCCTTTTGGCATCAAACCGAGGATTGCCCCATAAATCATGTTGTTTGATCCATTGATAATAGTGAGTCAGTTCATGGCAGATCGACCCTAGGATCGCGGCTAACGCGTCGTCCTGCCCGCGTGCTGCTAGTAGATCAGGGTAGTCACCGACCGCAACCCGTATGTAAGGCTCCTGCGTTAAATCAAATGGCCCAAAGAAGGTCGCCGACGCAAGTTTTCCACTACGTGATTTGATTTGTTTTTTGTTTTTGAAATAAATTTGAACCCGCACGGGAAACTCGTACCACTTCCGCAGCCAATTTACAAACTGCTTGCACGCCCGCCGGACCTCCGGGTCCACCCCCGGGTCAAACCGCAGCCGGACCCCACACCGGTACTCCCCATGGAGATATTGGCTCCAATCGCAAAATGCCCATAGTCTTCGCATGGTTCTCTCTCCTGTCGCGCAGATATAGCGCTTGAACGTGTCGTACTGGCATGATGCAGCACCGCGTTCTTTTGCTTGTTAATTGCAAATCACTTCTCTTGCAAATCGCCGAAACATCACGCTTGCAGAAATGCACAACGCCACATACGCAAGCAAAAACAGGAACAGGCACAGGCAAAGTGGTAAAAAACCCATCGCATTGCGCGTCATAACCAAGGCGGTGACAGATAACAGGCCGCTCATTGCCGCGATAACCCATAGCATTATACACGTAGCGGACGGCAGTCTCGCCGTAATGGTTACAATGGTCTCATTTTCAGCTCTGCTGCAGGTTCCCGTAAAAAGTGGCGAAAGAGATCGCTGCCCCAAATCAAAGGTGCGATACTCATATAGTGCAAACCTTTCCTCTTCGACTTTTCCATCGTAGTAAAACTCTCGTTTAAATGTATGCAAGCGGTTTAAAATCTCTTCTTGCGGCTCCGTCGTAGAAAAAGTTGCTGTTTTTGTGAAAAACGCTTTCATGGTCATCCCCGCTTTCCAACGTGCGCTGGATCGGTTATCCTAGGTGAAGGTGCGCCCCGTGCCCATAGATAGCGCGATCTACCGGTACCAAGCATCTTCCACAAATGTCACTGGTTCTCCATTCAGTGTGGCAGCATAGTCATCCACGCTTCCGTTGAAAGGTGCAAGAAAATATAGCGTTCGCCCACCCTCTGGCGTGTCTTGCATCGCAGATTGGAAGCTGGAGCCGCGATTGTCTTGCAAGCGATAGTCTGCAAGATTGGCTTCTGCTGGAACACGTAGAACAAAATAGACAAATTGGTCCTTTCCAAGTCTGTTATTTTTACAGATTGAGACATACCCCTGGGCGTCTAGCTGTTGAAACTGATACGACTGCTCCGTCCCCATATCCATATCACTGGATAATTCCCATTTTGAGCCGATCCGCGGCACCTGGACCAGAAGGACACCGTCTTCCTTTTCGGTTTTTCCTTTTGAAAGAGCGTAAAGTACGGCAGTCCCGTGCTCGCCTTCTGCCGAAACGATGATTGGCTCTGTATGCTGGTACCGAAATGCTTTCTCATAACTTGAGAAACCAAACAATGCATTTTCAAATGGTACCATACACAGCGCCAGGCCCGAAACCAAGCCAAACGCCAAGGAAAGTACACACCAACGCCGCCTGTTCTGCATTCGCTTGCGTCCAAACCAGTAAATGACGCCAAAGGCAACAACGCCAATCACGATCCGTGTAATAT
>CAKTTR010000099.1 GCA_934615645.1 uncultured Oscillospiraceae bacterium
CCTCTAGGAGGATCCCCCTTCCGGGGCTGCCGAGCTGGTCTGTGCAATATCGGCATCGACAGTGTTGGCAATGTCCGTGGCTGCGAATCCCTATACGATGACAGTTTTATCGAAGGAAACCTCCGAGAACGCTCTTTGGCTGAAATTTGGAACGATCCTGATTCTTTTTCCTACAACCGGCACTTTACGCAGAAGCTACTAACAGGGCACTGTGCCACTTGTGAATTTGGCGCCCGCTGTGCTGGCGGCTGCCGCTCCTTCAATTTTTTCTCTAATGGAACGCTCTATGAATCACCACGGTGTGCGCGGAAAACGCTGCCGGGGCATACGGATCAATCTGATTGTATTTAGTTTTATCCACACACGCAAAAACGCTGCCGCATTGGAGTGCAGCAGCGTTTTTCGCGTTTGTTCATTTCTCTATGCGCCAGCGTCGCCGCCCGTGGTCGTGCCGCCGGAATCGTCGCCGGGCGTTGTACCGCCGCCGGAGTCTCCGCCGGGGGTCGTGCCGCCGCCGGAATCGCCGCCGCCCGAATCACCACCGGGGGTACTGGGCGTACTCGGCGTCTCCGGAGTGCTGGGCGTACTGGGGATACTCGGCGTACTCGGCCGCTGGACGACAGCGATGATGCGGTCCGTCTTGATATACGTGCTGTACGCCTCGACGTCGCAGGAGATCTCCTTGCCGTCCGCGCCGATTTTATGCTTGTAAGAGACAACCCGGTAGCCCGTGTGCGGCGCCTGGATCACCTCGCCGTTGGCGTAGCTGCCGTCGGTGATGACCCGCTCGATCGTCGACGGGCTGCTGGTCGAGAGGATCTCATAGGTCATCTCGATGGTGTAATCCTTTGTCTCTGTCCCGCAGAGCTTGATGTGCACATACCCGCCGGAGACGCTGGCGTCCACCCGGATGGGGTATTCTGTGTTATTTCGGAATTTGAAATCCTGGTAGCCCCAGTAGACCGTCGCATCCATCCCCATGGGGACATACGTCACCGTAAACTGGTGGCACGCCCGCTCGACGATCTCCAGGTCCGCCTTCAGCGCGCACATATAGATCGTCGACGCCACTTGGCAGACACCGCCGCCGACTTCATCCGTCGTCGTGCCGCTGGTATAAATCGCCGCAGGCTGATAGCCCTTTTCGCTGGTCCGCTCGCCGACCACATCGTTAAACGAGAAGACATCGCCGGGATTCAAAATCGTCCCGTCAATGGCCGCGCAGGCCAGCTCCAGGTTCTTCGTCCGGGCCGGGATTGCCGTATGCGGGCTATCGTAGGAGCCCAGGTCGTCCGAGAACAGGGACTCCTTCAGCTTCTCCTCCGTCATCTCCGGGGGCATATCCTTCAACTCGATCAGCAAAATGGTACCTTCCTCGGCCTCAGCTACCTGCTGCGTCACCTCGTCCAGGTCAAAGCCATAGCCCAGGACCTCCGGGACGATGCTGTAGGTCTCGGTATCATAATAGGCGTCCTCCGCCGGGGTGCAGTATTGGTCAAACAATGCCTGCACATCGACCTGCTCCGGCAGTGTCTCGTCATAGTCGATGGTGACGTCGTTAAAATCATTGACGCCATAGGCCTCTAAGATCTGCCGGTAGGCTGCGTCAACATCCAGGCGGCGATCCGCCGTGCCCAGGGTGATCGTCATCAGCTGCGGCGCTTTGCCGGTCCCGGCGGCTGTGCTGGTGTCCGCCGAATCCTCCGGCGTATCCTCTGCCGCATCCGGCAAGGAATCCGACGTCTGCGCCTCGTCACCGGCGGGCGTCTCTTCCATGGGCTTCACTTCTACCGTGGGCTGGGAGAGCTTGCTCTCCGCCGCCTCTGCACGCTTCTGCAGCAGCGCCTTGATGGCGTCCTCATCCAGCGAGAGATATTTTTCCACATCCACCGCCGTCTTTTTCGCCGGCGCCTTCGTCACGCCGGGGATGGAGACGCCCAGGACCCGGCCATAGCGGTATGCCGCGCCCACCGCGCCCTTGACATCCAGCTGCAGCTTGCTCTGCTGCGGCGTGATGCGCTCGTCGCCGTCGGAAAAATGCAGCGTCATCGTATTCTGCTCATACGCCGCCGCGACGGCATCTACCGCTGTGATGGCCTCCGCCTTGCGCATCCCGCCGACATCGACGCCTGCGACGACGACATTTTCCAAAATTCGGCCCGAGTCCAGCAGCGCCAGCGCGCCATATGCCAGCGCCAGCACCGCGACGACGATCCCCGCGATGATGGCGATCCGCTTGCCCCGCTTCTTGGGCTGTGACGGCAGATCCGCCGGGTCCTGCGCCCCATCCTCCGGCGGCAGCGCCGCATCGGACTGCAGATCAGGCTCCGGCCTGATTTCCTCCGCCTGCGCCGGTTCTGCCGGGTGGCTTCTGCCCAGCTCTTCATCTAGGATCGCATTGACCAGCTGATCCTGCACATCGTGCGACGGCAGGCTGCCGGTGGGTGCGTTCCGCTCCACGCCATACTGGCGATACATCTCTTTTTCTACCGCGCCGCGGTCATACCCGGCGTTTTTCTGTGCAGCCTTTTTCTCTGCGATGCTCTGCCCTGCCGGGGCGGCTGCATTTTTCTTCTTTTTAATTTTGAGTTCCCCCTCTGCCTCACGAAATCGACGCCCATCGGCGCGCTTCTACGGTATCTATCCTCGTTCGCTATTTATTATAGTAGATGCTTTCCCAAAAATGCAATCCCAATCTAAAAATCTTAGGAAATTTTTAAGTTGTACCCGCATGGCGCTGCCGGTAGGCATCGACAAATTGCTCCGCCAGACGCAGCGGCTGCTCTGCCTTCGCCAGATGCAGTGCAAGGATCGGCTTCTCCGCCTTGGGCAGCATCCGCACGCGGCCCTTCCAGACCGGCTCCGCGCTGAGATCTGAGACGGCGGCAAAGTCAAATTCCGCCATGGTAAAGAGCAGCTCCGCGCCCTTTTGCGAGATATCCGCGACGCCCGCCGCCGCGGCTCTGGCCCGCAGCAGCGCCACCGCCAGCAGATTCATCACGCCCTTGGGCGGGTCGCCGTAGCGGTCGACGATCTCGTCAAGCAGATCGTCGGCATCGGCCCGGCTGCGGACCGCCGCCATCCGGCGGTACAGGTCCATCCGCTGCTCCCCGTCGGGGACATAGGTCTCGGCGATATTTGCCGTCACCGCCAGGTCCGCTGTGCAGACCGGCTCCTTCTTTTTCTCCTCGCCCTGCTCTTCCAGGACCGCGTCCTCCAGCAGCTGCAGGTACATATCGTAGCCCACCGTCATCATATGGCCGGATTGCTCCGCGCCCAGGAGATTGCCCGCGCCGCGGATCTCCAGATCCCGCATGGCGATTTTAAAGCCGGAGCCGAAGGCGGCAAAATCCCGGATGGCCGTCAGGCGCTTTTCCGCCACCTCCGAGAGGGTCTTGCCCCGGCGGAAGGTCAGATACGCAAAGGCGTGGCGGCTGCTGCGGCCCACGCGGCCCCGCAGCTGATGCAGCTGGGCCAGGCCAAAATGATCGGCGTCCTCGATGATCAAGGTGTTGACATTGGGGATATCAATGCCCGTCTCGATGATCGTCGTGCAGACCAGGATCTGCACATCGCCATCAGCCATACGCTGCATCACGTCGGAGAGCTGCTCCTGGGTCATTTTCCCGTGCCCCACAGCGACCTCCGCCTCCGGGATGCGGCGCTTGATGCCCGCCGCCGTCTGCTCGATGCTCTCGACCCGGTTGTGCAGATAATACACCTGCCCGCCCCGGGCCAGCTCCCGCCGGATCGCCTCGTCCAGCACCGGCTGGGCATACTCCATCACATAGGTCTGCACCGGGTACCGGTCCTGGGGCGGCTGCTCGATGGTCGACATATCCCGCAGGCCGGACAGGGCCATATTCAGCGTCCGGGGAATGGGCGTGGCAGACAGGGTCAGCACATCCACCCCGGTACTCATCTCCTTGAGCCGCTCCTTGTGGGTCACGCCGAAGCGCTGCTCCTCGTCCACGATAAGCAGGCCCAGGTTTTTAAACTCGATCTCCTTTTGCAGCAGTTTATGCGTTCCGACCACGAGGTCCACCGCGCCGCTGCGCAGCCCAGCGATCGTCTGCCGCTGCTGCGCCGCTGTGCTGAACCGGCTGAACAGGTCGATATTGACCGGGAACCCGGCAAACCGCTGCTTTGCCGTCAGATAATGCTGCCGGGCCAGGACCGTCGTCGGGACCAGAATGGCCACCTGCTTGCTGTCCAAAATTGCCTTCATTGCCGCCCGCAGCGCGACCTCCGTCTTGCCAAAGCCGACGTCGCCGCACAAGAGCCGGTCCATCGGCGTGGGCTGCTGCATATCCTGCTTGATCTCGGCGATGCAGCGCAGCTGGTCATCCGTCTCCACATAGGCAAAGTTCTCCTCAAACTCCGCCTGCCAGGGCGTATCCGGCGAAAAGGCGTAGCCCGGGCGGCGCTTGCGCTCGGCGTAGAGCTTGATGAGCTTCGCCGCCATATCCTTGGCCGATTTTTTCGCCTTGGCCTTCGTCTTCTCCCAGGTATCCGTCCCCAGCTTGTTCAGCCGCACCGCGCTGTTTTCCCCGGCGCCGATGTATTTAGAGACCAGATCCAGCTGTGTCGCCGGGACATAGAGCACGTCCGTTCCCTGGTAAGAGATCTTGATATAATCCTTCACGACACCGTCCAGCTTCATCTGCTCCATGCCCTCGTAGCGGCCGATGCCGTGATAGGTATGGACGACGAGATCGCCCGGTGTCAGGTCTGTAAACGAGCGCAGCTTCTGCCGGTTGGACGCCTTGACAGGCGCCTTTGGCCGCCGGGCCGGTTTCTTCTGCAGCAGCTGCCCTTCTGAGAGCACCGCCAGGTGCAGCGCCGGGTATTCCATGCCTGCAGGCAGGGTGCCGTCTGTCAGATAGATCGTCCCGGCAGGGGGCAGCTGCGTCAGCGGGAAGGCCAGGATGGCCGGGATCTCCCGCTCCCGCAGCATCTCGTGCAGGATCTCGCCCCGGCGGCGATTGCCGCACAGGACCAGGCAGGCATAGCGCTCCTTGCGGTAAAACGCCAGGTCCGCCGCCGCGGTCTCCACGCTGCCGCCGTAGCAGGGCAGCTGCTTGGCATTGATCGTCAGCAGCTTCTGGGGCGCAAGCTGCTCCGGGTAGCTGGCCGCCAGGAAGGCATCCAGATAAACCGTCTGCCGCGGGGACAGGCTTTGGCACAGCGGCTCCCAGGGGCTGTAAAAATCGCAGAGCTCCCCGGCCAGCTGCCCCGTCTCCAGCAGGCCGTCCAGCAGCTGGCCCATCTGGTCCTGCTGCTGCCGGATGGCCCGGCGAATATTTCCGTGATCGCAAAGCAGGATGAGCGCGTCCTCCGGCGCATAGTCCAGCGCTGTGGCAAACAGCGGATAGATCAGCGCCATATAACGGTCCGCCGCCGGGAGATCCTCGCCGTTTTCCAGGCGCTCTCTGTCCTGCCGCAGGGTCTGCAGCAGCGCTTCATTGGGGTGCCGGCGGCGCTGCTGCCGGGCGATCAGTGCCTCCAGGTCCGCGCACAGCCCCGCGATGCCGCCGGGGTGCAGCTGCGGCAGGCATTCGGCCACCGGCAGGATCGTCAGCGCCTCCAGATTCTCTGTCCGCCGCTGGGTCTGCGCGTCGAATTGGCCCATGGTATCCACTTCATCGCCAAAAAATTCGATCCGCAC
>CAKTTR010000100.1 GCA_934615645.1 uncultured Oscillospiraceae bacterium
TCACATAAAAAAGCAGAGTGTCCATTACAGGATACTCAGATCCTATAAGGACACTCTGCATGGTCGGAGTGTCGGGACTTGAACCCGAGGCCTCTTGGTCCCGAACCAAGCGCGATACCAAACTTCGCCACACCCCGAAAGCTTGGTTATTATAGCGCAGATTTCGGCATTTGTCAAGGGGTATTCTCCCCTTTTCCTGGCTTTTTTCGTCGTCTGGGCCAAAAGCCGCCAAAGCACTCGCTGGACATCGCCAAACCAGCTGGGCAGCAATTGCCACCGTACATCTTGCCCGCCTGCGCAGCAGCTACGCTGCCTGGGCGGCGGCGTAGGAGGGATAGAAATCACCGGTCACGTCCTGCCCGGCGCGCCATTGGGCGATGGTCTTGGCCAGGAGGACGGAAAAATCGGCGGCACCAGCGGCGGACATGTGCGTATCGTCACTGTAGGCCGTCTCGTCTGGAAACAGCGCCTGCTTATCCCGGTAGAGGTTAAAATCCAGCATCGTGACGCCGCGGTCTGCAAAATAGGTCATAAGATTCGTGTAAACGGCGTCTATACCGTCAAACTTCAAAAGCTCCGCCTGGCTGATGGGCGTCACGACGACGAGGACCTGGATCCCCTGCTGCTGGCATAGCTCTAGGATCTTGCCCATATAATAGACGCAATCCGGGTCCAGCGCCGTCTGCAAGGGGTAGCTGCCGTATTCCTCCGGCGGCGTGACCGGGCGCGGGACGGCCTCCTCCATGGGGACGAAGCCCCGGGTCTCGTACTTGACGGACGTGCCCCGGGCGCCCTTGCCGTCTAGCAGCTTGCGCCAGGATGTCACGCCCCGGGAGAGCATATCGTAATAGACGCGGCCGTACTCATCCAGGCGGATCGTCTTGAAAAAATACCCAGCCCGGGTGAAGAAATTCCGGTAGCGGCCCAGCTGATAGATATCCCCCTCCGGGCCCTCGGCGGCGCGGCTGCGGGTCATGCTGTTGTACGTCGCATCGAGGATGACAAACTCCACGGGATTGCGGGCGATCTCCTGCCGGAGCAGCTCGTAGCGGCCCCGCATGGTGATCATGCTGTTGGAGAGGTTATAGCTGCTGGTCCCCAAGGTCTCGTCCAGAACCGCCGGCATGATGGCGCGGTAGGCATGAGACGAGCCGCAGATGAGCGTATCGAGCTGCCCGGCGTAGGTATCGCGCACGGCGCTGTCCTGGTACTGGAATACCTCGTTCTGGAAATACGGCTCTGTCACCAGCTCCGTGATGAGCAGGACGCAGGCAAGAAAGGCAAGCAGCTTGTAAAGCGTTCTTTTAAAACTGCGCATACAAAAATCCCCCGGTCTCGGTCGATAGCGGAATGCCGTACCAGACGACGACAAAGAACAAAATGACGAACAGCCCCAGCCGGACAAGCCGCGGCAGGCGGCACAGCTGCAGCCGCACAGACCCCTTGCGCTGCAGCAGCGAGACGACAAACAGGACCAGCGCGCCGCCGCCCATCAAGAGCAGCTGCCGCGGCATCTCCACCGGATAGAGCATCCGGCCGCCGACGCCGCTCAGGTCCCAATTTTTGAAGCAGTGGGCCCAGAAGCCGACGCCGTCGCCAAAGCTCCCGACCTCCGGGAAGACCTTGATGAGCGTCACCAAAAAGAAGGTGCGCAGGGTGATAAACGCCCGCCAGGCGAAGGAATCCTCCTTGACATGGCAGCGCGCCTTCAGGCGGTTGCACACCGGCTCAAGCCACAGGGCCGCGATGATGCAGATGCCATTGATCCCGCCCCAGGCGATGTAGCTCCAGCTGGCCCCGTGCCACAGGCCCGTCGTCAGCCAGACGACGACCAGGGCAAAGGACGCCGCCAGGGTCCTGCCGAAGCGCGCGCCAAAGACGCGGCTGCCCCATTTCGTCAGCCGTTTGGCCGCGCCGGAGACGGCGACGGGATAATAGAGGTACGTTTTGAACCAAGCGCCCAGGGTGATATGCCACCGGCGCCAGTATTCGGCGACAGATTTTGAAAAATACGGCCGCTCGAAGTTCTCCGCCAGCTGAAGATCCAGCATCTGGCACAGGCCGCAGATGATATCCATATAGCCGGAAAAATCGGCATAGATCTGCAGGCTGTATAAAAACGCGCCGATGAGGACGTTATTGCCCGGCAGCTGCTGGTAAGACGCAAAGACCGTCTGCACCAGCGGCGCGGCGGCGTCGGCGATGACCATCTTTTTGAAATAGCCCCAGAGCATCCGCTGGAAGCCGAAGGTGATATTTTCATCTTTAAAATCATGCTGGGCAAACAGCTGCTGCGACAGCTGCTGATAATCGCTGATGGGCCCCTGGGTGACCTGGGGGAAGAACGACGTAAACAGCAGCAGCTTCGGAAAATTCCGCTGCGCCGGGCACTTTTCCCAGTAAACATCAACGACATAGCCCATGGTCTGGAACGTGTAGAACGAGATGCCCAGGGGGGTAATGAGATTCCAAACCGTCTTGATCTCGCCGCCGCCCAGCAGCAGGGAAAGCTCATTGACCTGCTGCAAAACAAAGCCCGCGTATTTGAACACGCACAAAAGCCCGAAGTTCAAAACGAGGCACCCGGCCATGACCCACTTCCGCCGGGTGCTGACCCGGGCCTTCCAGGCTTTTTTCTCCTCCTTGCTCCAGCTTGCTTTGTTTTCCTGCAGCTTGGCCTTGCCGCGAGCGGCAAGCTTCTCCAGCACAAGGCCCGCGCCGTAGGCGGAGAGGGCTGTGATAACGATGTAGCCGCAGTTGGAAAGCCCCGCGGCGGCGTAAAAAACGCAGCTGGCAAGCAGCAGCAACGCCCATTGCAGCCGCTTTGGTACCAGGTAAAACGCCAGGACAAGCACCGCTGCAAATACCAAAAACTGTTCCGAAATCAGGGACATTTGTCTCTACTTCTCCTTACTTCTCTACTTCTCTCTTGCTTCTCCGGGGCGCGCTCTCAGGCCGGACGCGCCTCCAGCAGGCAGACGGCGTGGCAGGCCATGCCCTCGCCTTGGCCGGTGAAGCCCAGGTGCTCCTCCGTCGTCGCCTTGAGATTGATCTGCCCCCGGTCCAGGCCCAGGACCCGGGCGAGGGTCTCCTCCATGGCGGGCAGATACGGCGCCAGCTTTGGCTGCTGGGCGATCATCGTCACGTCGATGTTGACGACCTGATACCCCGCCTGGGCGATCCTCTCCCCCACGCGGCGCAGCAGGACGGTACTGTCGATGCCGAGGTACTGGGGGTCGTTGTCAGGAAACAGCGCGCCGATATCGCCCAGGCCCGCCGCGCCCAGCAGGGCGTCCATAACGGCGTGGGTCAGCACGTCGGCGTCTGAATGGCCGTCGAGGCCCAGACGCCAGTCGATCTGCATGCCGCCTAAGATCAAAGCCCGGCCCGGGACGAGCCGGTGTACGTCATACCCATGTCCGATCCGCAGGTTCATAAGCGGCCTCCTATCTTATTCCGTTTCGATTTTTTCGATCGTTTCGTTACACGCCTGCGCTTCCGCCGCCAGCAGCCGGGCAAGCTGCAGATCCAGCGGCGTCGTCACTTTAAAATTCCGCTCCTCGCCCGGGGTCAGGCGAACGCGGACGCCCAGCTGCTCCAGGGCGGCGCAGTCGTCCGTCCAGGTCCCGTCGGGCTGGGCCAGGGCGGCGGATAAAAGGTCCCGGTCAAAGCACTGGGGGGTCTGGACGGCAAAAAGCTTCGCCCGCTCCGGCGTCGCGACCACCACGCCGCCGCTTGCGACCTTGATCGTATCCTTCACCGGCAACGCCGGGGCGGCCGCCCCCGTCTCCGCAGCGGCCTGCAGGGCGGCATAGATCACATGCTGCGATACCAGCGGCCGGGCCGCGTCATGCACGGCGACAAGCCGAGAATCTGCCGGGACCTGGGCCAGGCCCGCCTGGACAGATTCCGTTCGCGTCGCCCCGCCGGGGACGACGGCCAGCAGCTTATCGATGCCATACTGCCGCGCCATCTCCTCCACTGGGTCCAGCAGCGCCTGCCGCGTCACGACGATGATGCCGCTGATCTGCACGCACTGCTGAAAGGCCAGCATACTGTGGGCCAGCAGCGGGCGGCCCGCCAGCTCTGCCATGACCTTGTCGATCCCACCCATCCGGGTCGCGCTGCCGGCGGCGACGAGGATCGCCGTGGCAGGCGTTCTTTGCTTGCGCAGGGCCTTGGCCGCCGCGCGGGTCAAGTTGGAAAGCGCCATAGTCCCCTCCCCGCTCCTCAGAGCGATTGCACCAGCTGCTTGAAAAATTTGCCCCGGACCATAAAGTTTTTGAAGTGGTCAAACGCAGCGCTGGCCGGGCTCATCAGGACGACATCCCCCGGCTGCGCCAGATCCGCTGCCCGCCGGACGGCGTCGGCAAAATCCGGCACTTCCTCCAGCTGCGGGTGGAGCTGGTCCTGCACCGCCAGCATGGCGTCCCGAATCTTCGGGCCTGTCGCGCCGGTGGTGATGAGGATTTTCACATGGCTGCAGATCTCCGGGCCCAGGACATCATACGGGATGTGCTTATCGTAGCCCCCGGCGATCAGGATGACCTTCTGGGGGAAGCTGCGCAGCCCCGCGATCGTCCGTGTCGGCGAGGAGGCGATGGAGTCGTTATAATACCGCACGCCCCGCACCTGCCGGACAAACTCAATCCGGTGCTCCACCCCGCCGAAGGACCGGGCGACAGCGGCGATCTCGTCCGCCGTGACATGGTCGCCGACGGCGGCGATGGCTGCCATGTAATTTTCGATATTATGCACGCCGGGCAGTAGGATCTCGTCCGCCGCCATAATGCGATGCCGCGCCCCGGCCTTGGCGCGGTAAATCACGCCGTCTTCCAGGAAGACGCCGTCTTCCACCGCACTGCAGCGGGAGAACCAAGCGATTTTGCCCGGCGCGCAGGCCGCAAAGCCGCGGGTGATCTCATTGTCAGCATTCAGGACGACGCAGTCTGCCGGACTCTGGTGCAGAAAGACGTTTTTCTTCGCGTCGATATACTCCTGCATGTCCTTATGGATATCCAGATGGTTCGGCGCGAGATTCGTCACGACTGCCACATGCGCGCTATAGGGGAAGTACATCAGCTGGAATGAGCTCAGCTCCACGACGGCGAAGTCCTCCGGCTGCATCTGCTCGGCGTACTGCAGCAGCGGCGTGCCGATGTTGCCCCCCAGCCAGACCTTGCGCCCGGCCTGCTGCAAAAGCTCGGAGATCAGCGTCGCGGTCGTCGTCTTGCCGTCGGAGCCGGTCACGGCGATGAGCTTTGCCGGGCAAACGGCGAAGAATGCCTCCATCTCCGAGGTGATGACCGCGCCAGCCTGGCGCAGCGCCTGCAGCGCCGGGATATCCGGGTGCATCCCCGGCGTACGGAAAACGACATCCGCCGTCAGGCCGTCGAGATACCCGGGGCCTGTCCGCAAGACTGCGCCCCGGTCTGCAAGCTGCCGGACCTCCTCCGGCAGGTTCTCCAGCGGTGTTTTGTCGCAGCCAGTGACGGTGCAGCCATAGTCCAGCAGCAGCTGCATCAGCGGCAGATTGCTGACCCCCAGGCCCAGTACGACCACGCGCTTGCCCTGCAGCGCCGCAAAATATTGACGAACTGTCATCCCCGATCCGTCCCTTCCGCCGGGCACGCCTTGGCCCCCGGCCCATCTGATTTTTCGCGCAGAA
>CAKTTR010000101.1 GCA_934615645.1 uncultured Oscillospiraceae bacterium
GGCCGGGGCCAGGCCCTGCTTGCAGGCCAGGCCGCTGCGGGCATAGATCAGCCCGGCAAATCCTGTGGGGATCTCCAGGGCGATGCCGGTGGGAAGGAAGGCTGTCTGGCCCGGGGCGATGGTCACCGGGGCGTCCAGGCAGGCGTAAAGATCCGCCCCGGCCGCGCTGGCGGAGGCATAGTGCGGCGGCTTTGCGCCGGTGCGCAGGCATTTTACTCGGAGCGTTTGCATGTTTTTTCCCCCTCTTTTTCATCGGTCCAAAGTACGACTTGCCCGGCCTGCTCTGTTTTGCGCAGGTCGATCAGGCGCTGGTTTTCTGAGCCGCGGAAGCGCAGCTGCAGCTTTTTCTTGGCCAGGATAAATTCCCCGTCCACCAGAACATCCACCAGGCCGAGCAGCGCCCGGGTGATGGCGCCGTCGCCGATTTTTCCGGCGGCAAGGTCGTCATAGAGATAGCCGGAAAAGCACCAGATGTTCTTTTCCGGGTAAGCCGCCTTGACCTGCCGGACCAGATCCAGCAGGACCGGCTGATTCTCCGGCTCCATGGGCTCGCCGCCCAGCAGCGTCAGCCCGGCAATGTAATCCGGCTGCAGGAGCCGCAGAAGCTCGTCCACCGTGTCCTGAGTGAAGGGCTGGCCGTAGGAAAAGTCCCAGGTCTGGGGCTGAAAGCAGCCGGGACAGTGGTGCCGGCAGCCGGAGACGAACAGCACGACCCGCACCCCCGGGCCATTGGCAATGTCACAATTTTTAATCACAGAATAATACATGATGCGTTCCTCAATTCCCGCGCGGCAAAAATCGCCCGCTGGTTTTCTGTTATTATACCAGCTTCCGGGAAAAACCACAAGTAGGGGCCGGGGAATGGAAAATGGTTTGCATTTTTGCAAAAAGCCGTTATACTAAAAGAAAACGGAGTGTGAGGTGCGTTTTTTATGTTTTCTTATGAAGATCGCTGCATTTATCGCCGCAGTCCGCTGATCGAAGTGATCTGCCAGCTGCGTTTTCCCGCAATTTTGCGCATTGATGCGCAGGCACCGGCCCAGTTTCAGGAGGCTATTCGGGGCGACTACCCGCAATTCTCCCAGCGAATGGAGAATCTGCCGCCCCGGAAGGAGGGCGGAAAGCTGGTGCCCCAGGGGACGCAGCCGAATTATCAATTCCTGGCCAAGGACAACCACTGGAAGGTGAACCTGACCAAGCATTTTATCAGCCTGTCGACGAATCACTATACCCGTTGGGAGGACTTTGCCAAGCGGCTGGATAAGGTCCTGGCGGCGTTTATCCGGCTGTATCAGCCGACGTATTTTGAACGGGTGGGCCTGCGGTTTATCAATTCCATCTCCCGCCGTGCGCTGGAGCTGGAGGGGGCCCAGTGGCGCGAGCTGCTGCAGCCGGGATTCCTGGGCTTGCTTGCTGAGCCGGATATGAAGGAGCAGGGCGTTATGGGCGAGGGGCAGCGGTATGACCTGCCGCTGGCCGGCGGCTGCCGGGCGAAGATCCAGTCCGCCCCGGCGATGATGCAGCGGAAGGACCTGCGCACACAGCAGGAGCAGAAGGAGGCCGTGTTTATCCTGGACCTGGATATTTATATGAGCGGCCAGGTCGAAGCGCCCCACGCCGCCGCTGCGCTGCAAACGGCGCACCTGCAGGCGGACAGCATCTTCCGCGGGGCCATCACGCCTGCATTGCACGAGGCCATGGACCCGATGCAGCCGTAACGCGGGCCGAAGGCAGGCCCTGAATTATGCAGATAACGCAGCGCCGTCGGGCTTTGCCTGGCGGCGCTGCTATTTTTCGTGGTTGACAGATGGCAGAAAATCAGGTACTATTTGTTGGAGAAGTAGGAAAAGTGGGAATTTATCCCACGGGTATTCGTTCTTATCTATATTACTATATTGAACTATGACGGGAGGTGACGGCCTGTGCCGCGGGGAAAGCATCGGTTAGGTATGCCCAAGGGAAAGCATATATTTGGCACGGCGCGGGTCGGCGATAAGGGCCAGATCGTCATTCCAAAGCAGGCGCGGGCGCTGTTCGGCATCCAGCCGGGCGATACGCTGCTGCTTTTGGGCGATGAGGAGAGCGGCATCGTCATCACAAAGCCGGAGGTCGTGAACGATCTGGCGTGCCAGGTCTTGGAGCGGGTCAATCCGGGCCAGCGTTTGGAGGAAGAGGAGTGAGCGCAATGGATCGGGAAATGGAACTGCAATATGAAAAAATGGGCATCAGCCCGGCGGTATACGCCTACGGCGAGGCGGTGCTGGAGCGGCTGACCGAGCGGTTTGCCGCGGTGGACCGGGTGGCGGAGCACAACCAGGCCAAGGTCCTGCACGCGATGCAGAAAAACCGGGTCAATGCCACCTGCTTTGCCGCCACGACGGGCTACGGCTATGACGACCTGGGCCGGGACCGGCTGGAGCAGGTCTATGCCGACTGCTTCCATACGGAGGCGGCCCTGGTGCGGCCCCAGATCACCTGCGGGACCCATGCGCTGACGGTGGCGCTGTCGGCCAATCTGCTGCCGGGGGATGAGCTGCTCTCCCCGGTGGGCGGCCCGTATGATACGTTGGAGGAGGTCATCGGCATTCGTGAGAGCCCCTGCTCCTTGAAGGAATACGGCGTCAGCTACCGGCAGGTGGATTTGCTGCCCGACGGAACATTTGACTACCCGGCCATCCGGGCGGCCATCGGCGAGAAGACGAAGCTGGTGACCATCCAGCGCTCCAAGGGCTATGCCACCCGGCCGACGTTCAGCGTCGAGCAGATCGGCGAGCTGGTCGCTTTCTGCAAGCGTGTCAAGCCGGATCTGATCTGCATGGTGGATAACTGCTACGGCGAATTTGTCCAGACGAAGGAGCCCAGCGATTTTGGGGCGGATATGGTCGTCGGCAGTCTCATTAAGAATCCCGGCGGCGGCCTTGCGCCCATCGGCGGGTATATCTGCGGGACGAAGGCATGCGTCAGCCGCTGCGCCTTCCGGCTCTCGGCCCCGGGCCTTGGCCAGGAGGTCGGCGCGAATCTGGGCCTGCTGCCGTCTTTGTACCAGGGGCTGTTTTTGGCGCCGACGGTCGTCTCCGGGGCGATCAAGGGCGCGATCTTTGCCGCCAATATCTATGAGAGCCTGGGCTATCCGGTGATCCCCAACGGGTCGGAGCCCCGCTATGATATCATCCAGGCCGTGACGCTGGGTTCCCGGGAGGCCATGCTGGCTTTCTGCAAGGGCATCCAGGCCGCCGCGCCGGTGGATAGCTATGTCGACCCTGTGCCGTGGGCCATGCCGGGCTATGAGTCGGAGGTCGTCATGGCGGCGGGGGCGTTTGTCCAGGGCAGCTCCATCGAGCTCTCGGCCGACGGGCCGATCCGCCCGCCCTACGCCGTCTATTTCCAGGGCGGCCTGACTTGGTATCATGCCAAAACGGGCATCCTGATGAGTCTGCAGAAGATGGTAGACGCCGGGCTGGTCACCTTAAAATAAACGTAAGAATATACAGAGAGGAAAGAGAAAAAATGTGGTTTTGGTTGTCTCTGGCCGCGCTGCTGTTTTGGAGCGGGTCGGATCTGTTTTCAAAAATCGGCTGCCGCAGCCAGTCGGACCGGTACAGCCATCTGAAGATGGTCATGGCCGTCGGCGTTGTGATGGGGCTGCATGCGGCGTATGAAATTTTCGTCGGCGGAGTGGAGATCAATTTCCAGATCATCCTGACCTATCTGCCGGTGTCGGCGCTGTACATTCTCTCCATGGCCATGGGGTACCTGGGGCTGCGGTTTATCGAGCTGTCCATCTCCTCGCCTATCTGCAATTCCTCCGGCGCGCTAGTGGCGGTGCTGTGCCTGCTGACCGGCGGGCTGGATGCGGAGATCCAGGGGCTGAGCCGGGTGCTGGTTCTGGCGGCGGTGGCCTTGGTGTGCGTGGGTGTCGTTGGCCTGGGAGTCGTCGAATCCCGGGAGGATGACGCGTTGCGCCATGCCCGGCAGGAAAAGTCCAATTATTTTTATACCAAATCCTGGGTTGCGATTCTGCTGCCGGTCATTTACTGCCTGCTGGATGCACTGGGCACCTTTGCTGATAGCCGCGTTCTGGAGGTCCTCAATGAGGATTCTGCCAATGTGGCGTATGAGCTGACATTCCTGTTTGTCGGCATCCTGTGTGCCATCTATGTCCTGGGGATCAAGCGGCAGAAGCTGTTGCCCCGGGAGGAAGCGCCAAAATATACCGGCGCTGTCTGCGAGACCATCGGTCAGTTTGCGTATATTTACGCCATTGCGGACAGTCGACATGTCATGTTCGCCGCGCCGATCATCTCGGCCTATTGCGTCCTGTCCGTCGTGTGGAGCCGGATCTTCCTGAAGGAGCGGCTCTCCTGGAAGCACTATAGCATGATCGCCTGCGTCGTCGTCGGCATCGTGCTGCTGGGGATCTTTGATATTTAAATTAAAATTTTCAATCCACGGACCTGTAACCCCCCCGCCGGGCAATGCCCGGCGGGGGGTTGCGCTCTATTCCAAAACTATTCCAACGTCATCGAGGCACGGAGTGCGGCGATGCTGCTTTGCAGCTGCCGGTTTGCTGAGAGCAGCTGGCGAATTTGCGGATAAAGGCGGCGGCCCTGCGCCGTCAGCCGGACGCCGCGGTGGTCGCGCAGGAGGAGGGGGAAGCCAATCTCCTGCTCCAGGGCATTCATCATATGCGTCAGGCCCGATTGGCTGTAGCCCAACTGCTGGGCGGCCTTTGTAAAGCTGCCCAACTCCACCGCCACAACCAGCGCTTCCAATTTCCGCAGATCCATACCGCCGCACCGCCCCTTTCCCGCAGATGATGAAATCTATTATACCTGCCAGGGGGGAAAATTACAAGGCAATTATCCTTCAGCAGCGCCGTGGTCGAGACGCGCGGCGGCGTCTTGGATGGCTTCGACGAGCTGTTCGTAGCCGGTGCAGCGGCAGAGGTTGCCGGAGATGGCGGTGCGGATCTCCAGCTCTGTCGGGTGGGGATTGCGGTCCAGCAGGGCCTTGGCGCTCAGGATAAAGCCCGGCGTGCAGAAGCCGCATTGCAGTGCGTGGTGATCGACGACCGCCTGCTGCAGCGGGTGCAGGACGCCACCCTTGGCCAGCCCCTCGATCGTCGTCATTCGCTTGCCCGCGACGGACAGGGCCAGTACCAGGCAGGCATTGACCGCCTCGCCGTCCACGATGACAGTGCAAGCGCCGCACTCGCCGACGCCGCAGCCCTCTTTCGTCCCCGTCAGGTAACAGATATCCCGCAGGACATCCAGAAGCCGCAGGTTTTCCTCTACCTGGACGCAGGTGGGTTCGTCATTTAAGATAAATTGCAATTCTTTTTTCATTTTGCCATCTCCCATGCATCATGCAGCGTCTGCACGACGACAGCGGTCAGTGCAGGCTGCTTATAGGCGGTAGACCAGCGGACGCCGGTGCGGGCGATCATCTCTTGTGCGACCGCTTCGGCGGCCTGGGCGAATAATGCGTCCGACGGCGCTTGCCCGATCAGAAGCTGCTCTGCTGCCGGGACCCGGTCTGGCGCGGCGAAGACGCAGCCGGGGGCGATGCGGGCTTCTGTGATTCTGCCCGCGTCGAAGCGCAGGGCCACGGCGGTGTTTAAACGGGAGATGGCCAGGGCCTTGCGGCGGCCCAGTTTGGTAAAGGC
>CAKTTR010000102.1 GCA_934615645.1 uncultured Oscillospiraceae bacterium
GCGGGAGCTGCCCAATGTCAAAAACTACAACATCGCCGTGAAAAAACGCCAGGGCGATATCATCTTCCTGCGGAAAATCGTTCCCGGCGCGGCAGATGAATCCTACGGCGTCGAGGTCGCCAAGCTGGCGGGCCTGCCGGAGGTCGTCATCACCCGGGCCCGGGCGCTGCTGCGCCAGCTGGAACAGCAGCAGCCCGCGCCGCAGCAGCCGGCCCAAAGCGCGCCGGACGACGGGCAGCTGGGCCTGCAGGACCTGGCCGCCAGCGCCATCCGCCAGCGGCTGGAGGCCGCCGCCCCGGAGACGATGACGCCCATCGAAGCGCTGAATTTTATCTTTGAGCTCAAGCAGCTGCTGTGACGCCGCCGCTTGTGCAAACCAGGAGTTTTCAGGAGTTTCTATGAATCAAAAAAATGTTCTCTCCGTCCGGCTGACCCGGGCGGAGGCCATCGCCGGGTGGATCTACCTGCCCTGCTATTTGCTGCTGCTCTCGCTGCTGCTCGGCTTTGTGCTGGCCCTGCTTGGGTATGACCTGACCAGCAGCGTCGCCCAGGCGCGGGTCAATCTGCTCTATGGGCTCATCAATTTTATTGCCATTGCGATCATCTTTCACCGGTTTTTGATTGCAAACCTCAGCAATATCCCCCGCCGCTTCTGGGGATTTCTCCAGGCGATCATCCTGGGCTTCGTGCTCTACTGGGTGGCGACAGCGGCGATCAACGGACTGCTGCAATGGCTCTACCCAGGCCTGCGCAACGCCAATAACGACTCGATCACGACCATGGCCGGTGTCGATTACCGTGCCATGCTGCTTTACACCGTGGCCCTGGCCCCGGTGACGGAGGAATCGCTCTTCCGCGGCCTTATTTTTTCCAGCATCCACAAAAAGCACCGGATCCTGGCCTATGCCGTCTCGGCGCTGGCCTTTGCGGCCCTGCACGTCGTCGGCTATCTCGGCACGGTCCCCGTATGGCAGCTCTGCCTGAGCCTGCTGCAATACCTGCCCGCCGGGATCGCCTTGGCCTGGGCTTATGAGCGGGCGGATTCTATCTGGGCCTCCATCGTCTTGCATATGGCGATCAACGCCCTTTCCATGCTGGCGCTGCGGGTGATGTAAGCGCAAGGAGGGAATGCAATGCCAAAAATCAATCAGCTCTCGCCCCATGTGGCGGACCTTATCGCCGCAGGCGAGGTCGTCGAGCGCCCGGGCTCCGTCGTCAAGGAGCTGCTGGAAAACGCCATCGACGCCGGTGCGCAGCATATCACCGTCGAGATCAAAGACGGTGGCATGACCTTCATCCGCCTTTGCGACGACGGCTGCGGCATGGCTCCGGAGGACGCCCGCATCGCCTTCCTACGCCACGCCACCAGTAAGATCAAAGACGCGGCGGACCTTGCTGCCATCCAGACCCTGGGCTTCCGGGGTGAGGCACTGGCCGCCATCTCCTCTGTTTCAAAGATCGACCTTCTGACCCGCACGGCGGACGCCCCCGCCGGGACGAGCCTGCATCTGGAGGCCGGAAAAATCACCCGGCAGGACGAAGCCGGCTGCCCCCCGGGGACGACGATCATCGTCCGGGACCTGTTCTATAACACCCCGGCCCGGATGAAATTTATGAAAAGCGACGCTGCCGAGGGCGCGTTTATCTTCGCCGCCGTGCAAAAGCAGGCACTGGCGCATCCCGCGCTCTCCATCTGCTTTATCCGCGACGGGCAGGAGCTGCTGCGCACCCCCGGCGACGGGCAGCTGCACAGCGCCATCTATAGTGTCTGGGGCCGCGAGCTTGCCGGGGGCATGCTGCCGGTCCACAGCACGTGGGAAAATATGCAGCTGGACGGTTTTGTCACAAAACCGACAGTCACCCGGGGCAATCGCAATTATGAAGCATTCTTCGTCAACGGGCGCTATATCAAGTCCCGGCTGCTCTCCGCCGCGTTGGAGGATGCGTATCAGAACCAGATCATGGTCGGCCGGATGCCGGGCTGTGTGCTGCACCTGCAGCTTCCGGCCCATCTGGTGGATGTCAATGTCCATCCGGCAAAAACGGAGGTCCGTTTTTTATCTGAGCGGGCTGTCAGCGACTGCGTCCGCTACGGCGTTTTGGCGACGCTGAACCGGGCGCCGGGCCGGGTGGAGATGCATCTGCCCCAGGCAGCGCCTGCGGTACCGGCGCAGCACAAAGCCCCTAGCAATGCTAAGCCTACCGCGCCCCAGCCTGGCTTCCAGACGATGTCCGCCGAGGCGTATCGCGCCCTTTCCAGCGTGCGGGGGCAGACGCCGTCCGCCGCCCCGGCCCAGCGTGTCCTGCAGGCCTTTGCGGAGCAGGCCGAGAGCTCTGCGCCCCTGCGCAGCCAGATCCAGCGCCCGGCCACGCAAGCAGCTCAGGCGGCGCGTCCTGCTGCCCCGCTGCCCCGCGCACCCCAGTCTGCGCCAATCGCGAAGCCGGTCGCTGCGCCAGCAGGCGAAACGGCAGCCAAGCCATCGCCTGCCGAGGCGCCCGCTCCGGTGGAACCGGCGGCGCAGCAGGCACTGCCCTCCGTGGCCGCCCCGGTGGATTACCGCGTCGTCGGCGAGGTGCTGCGCACCTACATCATCGTTGAGCAGGGCGATACCGTTTTGTTTATCGACAAGCACGCCGCCCACGAGCGCATTCTGTTCGAGCGGCTGAAAAAGAACCCCAACACCTACATGGGCCAGCGTCTCCTGGCCCCGTTAACCTACCGGCCCGACCAGGAAGAAGCGGCCCTCCTGCTGGAGCACCGTGCCCTCCTGCTGGAGCTAGGCTATGAGATCGAAGACTTCGGCGGCGGCACGCTGGCCATCCGCCAGGTCCCGTCGGAGATCAGTGCGGACGACGCCATTGCCTGCCTGAGTGAGCTGGCCGAGCGGCTGAAAACTTCCCGCCCGACGGACAGCCTGCGGGACGACCTGCTGCACACCATCGCCTGCAAGGCCGCCATCAAGGCGGGCTGGCATACTGAGGCCCCGGAGCGGGACGCCCTGGTCCGGGAGGTCCTCTCCCGGGACGATCTCAAATACTGCCCCCATGGCCGCCCCATCTGCATGACGCTGCGCCGCAGCCAGCTGGAGCGCCAATTTAAGCGGGCCTGACGGGAGCTTATTCATGGAAAAGATCATTTGCGTCGTCGGGCCGACGGCCTCGGGAAAGACCGGCCTGTCCATCCGCCTGGCACAGGCGCTGGGCGGCGAAGTCCTCTCCTGCGACTCCATGCAAATCTACCAGGGGATGGACATTGGCACCGCCAAAGTCACCCCGGCGGAGATGCATGGTGTCCGGCACCATATGCTGGACCTCATCCAGCCGTCGGAGGACTACTCCGTCTCCCGCTTTGTCACAGAAGCGGAGCCGACCCTGCAGGATATCCTGCGGCGCGGCAAATATGCCATCCTGACCGGCGGCACCGGACTCTATATCGACTCCCTCGTCGCAGGCCGCACATTTGCCCCCTATCCGGCGACGGGAAAGCGCCAGGAGCTGGAGGCGCTGGCGGCCCGGGAGGGCATCGGCGCTGTCATTGCAATGCTGGAGCGATTCGACCCCGAATCCGCCCAGCGGCTGCACCCGTCGGACCAGAAGCGCATCATCCGCGCTGCGGAGGTCTATCTGGAGACGGGTCAGACCATCACAGCCCACAACGCCCGCACCCGGGCGCTGCCCCCCCGGCACGAAGCGCTCTGGCTGGGCCTGGATTTTGAAAACCGGCAGGACCTCTACGCCAGGATCGACCAGCGGGCCGCACAGATGATGGCGCAGGGGCTTCTGGATGAAGTCCGCTGCCTTTTGGCCCAGGGCATCAGCCCCCGGGCCACCGCCATGCAGGCCATCGGCTACAAGGAATGCCTGGCCACGCTGGACGGGGCGATGACCGAGGCGGAAGCCCTGGCCCAGATCTGCCAGGCGTCCCGGCGCTACGCCAAGCGGCAGCTGACCTGGTTCCGGCGCAATCCCGCCGTCCACTGGCTGCTGCAGCCCGCTGTACCGGACACGGAAAAAACTTTTTCCCAGGCTCTACAGATTATTTCCGCTTTCGACAAGCCTTAGCTGTTAAAATATGGGTAATTACACAAAGAAACGAGGTAAACCCATATGACAACAGCAATGGAAACGTATCAGGACCAATTCTTACATGAACTCAAACAGGATCGCGTGATGGCGACGTTCTTCCTAATGAACGGCTATCAGATGCGCGGCATCGTGGCGGGGTATGACAACTTCGTCGTCCTGCTGCTGACCGACGGCAAGCAGGCGATGATCTACAAGCATGCCATCTCCACGATCATCCCCTATCACACATTGAAGTCCCTGCAGGACTGAGCCGCTGTGCCATGCCCTGGGGTGCTTCGGGAGTCCAGAGCATGAAACAAGGTACACTTTTCACAAAAATCATCTTTGCCGTTTTACTGGTGGCGCTGCTGGCCTATCTCATTCTGGCCGCGTTTTCCGCGATGAAGACCTCCATCACCACCGTAACGGCATTGGCCTACGAAGCCGGGGAGGGGTTATCCACCACCGGCTTTGTTGTGCGCGATGAGACTGTCCTCACCTCTGACGCCGCCATCAACGTACTGACCCGGTCCGAAGGCGAAAAAGTCGCCCAGGGCGCCACAGTCGCCACCGCGTACCGCGACAGCCAGACCCAGGACCTGCAGGGCGAGATCACCGACCTAGAAGAGCAGCTCTCCCAGCTGCAATATGCCTATCATTCCAGCAGCACGAAGATCGACCAGCAGGCGCTGGAAAACGAGATCCTGACCGATCTCACCCAGTGCGCTGTCTATACCGCCCGGGGCAGCCTGACGGCGGCCGCCAGCTCCGGCAGCCAGCTGAAATCCCGAATCCTGCGCCGCTATCTCGACGAGGATAACCTTGCTGCACTGTCCTCTCGCATCAGCGACCTGACGGCGCAGCGCGACACGCTGCAGCAGCAGCTCTCCGGCGGCGCTTCCAACCTCACGGTGGATACGGCGGGCTATTTTTCCGGCACCGTCGACGGCTACGAGTCGCTGCTCTCCTCCCAGACGCTGCACACCATGACGCTGGAGCAGTTCAATGCCGTCACGAACCAAGCCGTGCAGGCGCCCCAAGGCGCCATCGGTAAGCTGGTCACCTCCTCGGACTGGTACTATGCCGCCGCCGTGGAATCGGACCAGGTCGCCGACCTGCAAAAGGGCGACCGGGTCCAGGCCAGCTTTGCCGCCGGGTTCCAGGATGAATTGGAGATGACCGTCTGGCGCATCTCCGATGAAACGGACGGCAAGCGCCTGCTGATCCTCCGCTGCACTGACGACATCAGCGATGCCACCAGCCTGCGGGTGCAGTCGGCAGATATCGTCGCTCGCTCCCACAAGGGGCTCCGGGTCCCGAAGCAGGCGGTCTATTATTCTGACGATACCGGCAGCGCCGGGGTCTATGTCCTCTCCGGCACCAATGCCGTTTGGAAAAATATTGAAATTCTTTATGATATCGGAGAAAGCTACATCGTCACCGAGGACAAGCGCTCGATCGACAATCTTTGGCCGGGCGATGAGATCATACTG
>CAKTTR010000103.1 GCA_934615645.1 uncultured Oscillospiraceae bacterium
AATTTTGTTGTCCGAAAGCCAGAAACCATTGATATTACTATGTTTTTCAAAAAGTTCTGTATCGCCACTCGCACCAAAGATGCCGCCGTAATTCAAATGGAATTACGGCGGCATCTTTTCTATGCGCGATATACCAACATCACTGGAAACGCTGCTTGCCCACGGCGTGACCGGCGCGGGGATTTCTTTTGGTCCCACACAGCATGGCAAGTCGCCCGGCGGGCGGCTGCCATGCGCTTCACAGCTTTAGATTTGGCAGCTCCGGCAGAGTACCCTGCTCCACGATGGACCGCAGTAGCTTTGCAAAGCCCTGGGGATTGCGGATCTGATACTGCATATGATCGTAACCCGCAAAAACCGGGAAATTACCTTGCGGATAGGCCTGCATGACTGCATCCCGGTACTGATAATGCTCTTCTTTGCTGCCGAAGGCAAAGTAGGTGTTTCTCTGCAGCGCTTCCGGCAAAGGCGGAAATGGCCGCTCCTCCAAACTGTCCGCCAGCTGGCGGCGCAGGTTGCCGTAGTGCAGCGCTTTGCCTGCGGCAATGAAATACGGCTTGATGGCAGCATCGTCGCACCAGAGCAGCTTCTTCAGCGTCCCGCCCCGCGACCAATACAGGCTCTTGAGGGCAAGATACAAAAACGGCGTCATGATCCGGCGCGTTCCCTTTTTGATCTGCGCAAACTGGCCCCCATCAAAGTAGACATGCCCAACCGGCAGAGCAGTCTGCGCCAAAAATGCCATCGCCAGATCTGCGCCGATGGACGAGGCAACGACCAGGGCCAGGCACTTCACCCCCTGCCCATGGAGAAATTCCTCCACCTGCCGCACCTCATCCGTCTTGCCGCGGTATGCTTGCTCTGTGCAGTAAACGGTGGAATTCGGCAGAACACAGAAATAGTCATCCTGCAAATACTGCGCCACCGGGCGGCTGCTCGCGCCGGTTACGCCCATGGCGTGGAAGAACAGCACAGCAGGCGACTGCCGGTCCCCCAATGTTTCAAATCGCATGATATCGCCTTGGATTTCTTTGATCGTCCTTTTTCTGTTAATGTATAAACAGCGTCATCATGGCAGCAAGCACCGCGGCGATGAGCGCCATGCCAACTGTGCCAAACAGCCACTTTTTCTGCTTATCCTTCGCGGTAATATACGGCTTTAAGTCCTCCGTCCCCGGAATCGTCCAGGCCTTTGTGTGCCCGACCCAAAAATCGTCGACCAAAAAACGGTCGATGAGATTCATAACAGACAGCATCACAAACAGCTGCCAAAATCCCACAAGAAAGCCCCGCGCGCCATTCACCGCATAAGTGAAAAGCAGCACATAGGCAATATAGCCGGGAACACAGATGGCCTTGAAGCGCACGGCATTGCGCTTGATCTGCTCATGCGTTGTCAGCCCCCGCTCCACGCACCGCGCCTGCACCGCCGGGCTGTAGAGATGCACCATCCCGACTGCGCCCTTCCGGATGCCGACGGCGCAGACCAACACGAGCAAAGCCCCAAGGCCGATCCCCTTGAGCACGGTTTTTAAAATCAGGGCACCCATTTCAAATACCCTCCTGTCTCCTGCTCCAGCGCCTGCCAGACCGGATATTCCATCCCGGTCGCCGCAAAGAGTTCCTTTAAGTCCCGATTCAGGGCGCTCATTTCCTCGACCGCGTTCATGGCGTGGTCCGACGCGCAGATCTTTCCAAGGCTCGTCGCGCACATGAGCTGATAAAAGCGCAGGCAGGTCTTTCG
The DNA here is from genome assembly GCA_934615645.1 of uncultured Oscillospiraceae bacterium. Lineage (GTDB taxonomy): Bacteria > Bacillota > Clostridia > Oscillospirales > Oscillospiraceae > SVMC01. The sequence goes on from CAKTTR010000103.1 coordinate 1,745, forward strand.
ATACTTGGCGCTCTCAAAGTCCTTATCCTCCGCTGGCAGGATCTCGTGCCCAGCAGCCTGGATGGCGCGGTAGCCTTCCAGATTCGCGTCGATCAGCCGGTTTAGATACGCGGTATTTCCCTTGAGCTTCTTCAGATCGCCATCCGTTTTATAGCAGGCAAAGGTCGCCGGGACGACAAACGCAGCGTGGCACAGGAGATAATCCCCCATGTTCGGCTCATACGTGACCCGGTACTTTGTCCCGGCAAAAATCTGGCCGATCAGCGCCTCATTGGACGGCGCGTCGCGCAGCTGACCGATCGTGATCTTGCGGAGATCCGCTGAGACCACGCGGTCGCTCTCCCGATGCCCCGCCGCGCTCGTAAAGGCAAATAGCACTGTTTTCCCCGGCAAGCGCGCCGCCGTTTCTGCCGCGCGCACATTATTGCCGAGAAAGACGATCTGTTTTGTCTTATTTTCCTGCAGGACCGGCAGGATCGACGCAAGCTGCGTATAACGCACCGCGACGAAGATCACATCATACGCATCCTCTGGCTGCAGCGCCGCCACGACTGGGATCCGGCTGACCGACAACCTGGGCGGAACCTTATGTTTGATCCGCAGCCCGTTCTTTTGGAGCTCCGCCCCCCAGCTTCCCCGGGCAAGCAGCGTCACGTCCTTCCCCGCGCGAAACAGATTGTTGGCCAGATTGCAGCCAAGCACGCCTGCGCCAAATACCAGAATTTTCATCCTGAACCCCCCTATCTCAAAATACAGAATCTGTTACTTTTTAGCCAGTAGTTAGCTTACGCTAACATCAATGCACTTAAAAAGCCGCCATCGGCAGCGATTTCTTTTCTTATTTCTTATATTATAGTATACCACCCGCGCCGTGGAAAGACAATATCCTTCCCAAATTCAAGCAGAGAATTGCATAAAACTACAACACCCGGCAGCGTTACCGCGGCAATTTCTTGCAATCCCCCCAAAAGTACGCTATACTGGGTATAAATTCTCAAAGCCTTGGCTTTTTACGCCTTGGGACCGTGCGGCTGCCGATACACGGCCTGGTCATAGAACCGTTACACGGCACGGAGCGGTGCTATCGCCGCAGGAGAGGGAGGAACGATATGGATATCTGGCAGCAGCTCTATGAAAAAGCAAAAGCGCAATACCACCCAACGGAGGTCTCCCCGTTTCTCTACGCACATCATGTCGTATGCGCGTTGGAAAGCGAAAGCGGCGAGATCTTTACCGGCTTCTGCATCGAAAGCTGCTGCGGCGTCATGGACCTTTGCGCGGAGCGCGTCGCCGCGCTGAACATGTATATGCGCAGCGGGCAAACCGTCGTCAAACGGTTGATCGCATTTCGCAATCAGCCCCCCTATGGCGCAGGCAGCGGGATGCCCTGCGGCGCCTGCCGGGAATTTTTCCTGCAGCTCTCGCCGAAGAATCAGGCGATGGAGATCTTAGTCGACTACGAAACGCGAGAGACCATCACCCTGGCCGAATTGGTCCCCAATTGGTGGGGCACGGAGCGTTACCAAGCTGCCGGTGACTAGGCAGCGTCCAGCACCCAAAGGAGGCGCTCATCCATGACGGAGGCTTTGGCCTACGAAATTCTATCCGTCGTCGCGGAGATCCCGGCAGGGCGGGTCGCAACATATGGGCAGATCGCGCGGCTGATCGGGCGGGAGAAAAATGCGCGGCTTGTAGGCAACGTCCTGCGTCACGCAGAATGCTACGGCGACTATCCCTGTCACCGGGTCGTCAATCACGCAGGGCGGTTGGCACCGGGCTGGCCCGCGCAAGCCGCGCTGCTGGCACGCGAGCAAGTCCCCTTTCTGCCCAATGGCAATGTGGACTTGAAGCGGGCACAATGGCACTGTGAATGAGGCCGCGCCAGCTTCCCGAGGCTTCTGATAAACCGCGTATGGCCGTCTGCTGATGCAGCAGGAATTTGTAGAAAATTTCCTTTGCATTTTCTTGCTGCAACCGTTATAATAAGTCTAACAACGTGTGGCATTTTGCGTAATTCCAGTTGCGCAAAAATGCCACACGTCTATTTTTATGCAGAAAGGCCGAAACATTATGAATCCAAACGCACTCCCCTTGGGGACCGCACCGGTGGGCAAGCTGATGCGCCGGTATGCCGTCCCCTGCATTATTTCACTTTTGGTCGGCGCGCTTTATAATATTGTCGACCAAATTTTTATTGCCAATGCCTCTTATCTCGGTTCCTATGGCAATGCGGCCAACACCGTTGTATTCCCGATGACCGTCATTGCCTTGGCCTTAGCGGTTATGATTGGCGACGGCTGCTGTGCCTTTGTCAGCATCAGTTTAGGGCAAGATCAAGCTGCTGACGCAAAAAAGAGCGTTGGGAACGCTGTGGTAACAGTCATTCTTGCCAGCCTCTTGTTGACAATCCTTTATCTTTGCCTTGTTAATCCGATTCTCACAATGTTTGGCGGCACGGTCAACGCAGAGACATTTCAATACAGCCAGGAGTATTTCTTCTATATCACCCTCGGCATTCCTTTTTATATGTTTGGTCAGGCAATGAATCCGATCATCCGTGCTGACGGGAGCCCCAAATTTGCCATGGTCTCAACGCTTGCAGGCGCCGTCGTTAATTTGATTCTGGATCCGATCTTCATTTTCCTCTTTCGTTGGGGCATGATGGGGGCGGCTGTTGCAACCGTTCTTGGGCAGGTACTAACCGCAGGCTTGGCCGTCTGGTACCTGCTTCGTATGAAACTAATTCGACCGCAGCGTGCAGATTTCCACCCCAATGGTGCGATCCTACGCCGAACGCTGGTACTGGGTATGACCAGCTTTCTTTCCCAAATTTCCCTTGTCGCGGCAATGGCTGCCATCAATAATATGCTGCGCAAATACGGTGCGCAGGATGCTACTTTTGGCCAGGTGCGCTACGCGCAGATCCCGATGGCCGTGGTTGGCATCGTCATGAAATTCTTCCAAATCGTGATCTCTGTTGTTGTCGGCATGGCCGCCGGATGCATTCCCGTTGTCGGGTATAATATGGGGGCCCAGCAGCCGCAGCGGGTCCGGCAGCTGCTGACAAAGCTGCTCTTTGCAGAAGCCGCCGTCGGTGCAGTCGGGTTTGTTTTTGTGGAATTTCTCCCCCGGCAGCTCATTGCCATTTTTGGCGCTGCCCACGAGAGCGCCTATTACACAGATTTTGCGATCCACGCATTCCGGACCTATCTCTGTATGGTCGTCCTGGCCTGTGTGAACAAAGCGACTTTTATTTTCCTGCAGGCCATGGGGAAAGCAGTCGCTTCGACGATGCTCTCCATGATGCGGGAGGTCGTCTTCGGTGTCGGCTTGGCGCTGCTGCTGCCATGCTTCTTTGGCCTGGACGGCGTGCTCTACTCCATGCCGCTGTCGGATATTTTGACCTTTCTAATCGCGATTGTCCTTCTCATCCGCACCTACCGGCAATTGCGGCAAAGTACGCCGCACGCTGAGATTTAAATCTAAATCCAACAAGCAGCGCCGCGGCGGCAGGGCTCTCCTGTCACCGCGGCGCTCGTTTTCTGCCGTCTATTTTTCGCAAAGCGCCGCCCAGCGGGCTTTGGTCAGGACATTGATCTGCTCGTCTCTCGTCTCGCCCAGCAGCGGGACCGGTGCGGACCGGCGCAGATGATGCGGCACAAACCCCAGCTTCTCCTGCACCCGTTTCGACTTTTCATTGCCGACATAATACCCGCACCAAACGGCCCCCATCCCAAGCTCCGTAAAGCCGTAC
>CAKTTR010000104.1 GCA_934615645.1 uncultured Oscillospiraceae bacterium
CTCTCGCTTGCGCGAGGGCTTGCTTTTTCTGCTTTCTGACGCCGCAGTGCAAGGGGGCACACGATGCGGGGAAGATATGGTTGACGGCGGGGGAAAAATCCGGTATGATAAGAATTTAGAGGTGAGCGGGGATGGATACGTTGCAAAAAGATGCACTGCGGGCGCAGATCCGGCAGGCAAAGCGGGCTCTGACCCCGGCGCAGATCGCATCGGCCAGCGCAGAGCTGGCGGCGGCGCTGCGGCGGCATCCCCTTTACCGGCAGGCTCGGTCGCTGTATGGTTATCTGAGCTATAACCAGGAGGTCGAGACCCACGCGCTGCTGCGGCAGGCGCAGCGGGATGGGAAGCGGGTCGCCGTCCCCAAGGTCACAGGGCCGGGGGAGATGGTCTTTTATTGGCTGGACGAGCTTACCCAGGTGGCCCCCGGCTACTGCGGCATCCCGGAGCCGGACGGCTCGCAGCCAGCGGCGGATGATGATACGGCTCTTGTCCTGACGCCGGGGCTGGCCTTTGACCGGCAGGGCCATCGGATGGGCTACGGCGGCGGCTTTTACGACCGCTATCTGGCCGCACATCCGCACCCGACCATCGCCCTATGCTACGACTTTCAGCTGCTGCCCCATCTGGATGCGGCGGCCCATGATATCCCGGTAGACGCGGTCCTGGCTGCGCCGGTGCCGGGCGCGCGTTCGGAGTGCGAAGTGTGCGAAAATGACAATGAGGTGACGCAATGATTTATGTACTGATCGGCATTTTTATGGCCTTGGTGTTTGCCCTGTGCTTTCTGACGGACAAGCTGCTGCAGCGGCTGAGCAAGCGGGCGGATCTGGGCATCGGGCAATCGAAGGTGCGGCTGGCCCGGGCAAATGTCATCTTCGGCGTGATCCTCGCCGTCGCGGGCGTGGCCTTGCTGCTGTTCTTTGCCGCCCGGCTGGGGCCGGCATTTTATGTCATGGCGGCGATTATTATTCTGCTGGGGCTGTATCTGCTGCTGAATTATTTCATGACAGGGATCGACTACAGCGCTGAGGGCTTTGTTTACCGCCGCCCGGGCCGGAAGGCGCAGGCCTTTACCTATGACCAGATCCGGGGGCAGCGGTCCTTTGCCAATCGGGCGGGAATCAATGTGATGCTCTATGTCGGGCAGGAGGAGGTCAATCTCTATTCCTCGATGAATGGCGCGCAGAATTTTATGCGGGCGGCTTTTAACGGCTGGTGCAAAAGCCGTGGCTTGGAGCCGGATGAATCCCTGGCGCCGAACCCGGGCAATATGATCTGGTTCCCGGAGCCCGGCGACGGGGCGGAAGCGGAAGAAGCAGAATAAGAAAGAAAAAATCCCCCGTGGGCTGCAGTTTACTGTGCAGCCCACGGGGGCGATCTGTTTTGCTATGGGCTCAATCGACCCGCGGATCGCCCCAGAAGAAGAGGGCAACGGTCCCCGGACCGGTGTGGGAGCCGATGGTCGTCCCGATGGGGTTGATGACACATTTGCCGTTCAGCTTGGGAAAGCGTGCCTCCACTGCTGCGGCGACGGCCTGGGCATCCTCCAGGCAGGCCGACTGGCACAGGTAGCATTTTCCGCTGTAGTCAAGCCCGTCTTGGGCGTGCTCTTCCATGCGCTTGACGATCTCCTGGATGACCCGTTTCTTGGAGCGAATCTTTGCCCGGGGGATCAGGCGGCCAAGATGGTCCATATTCAGCAGCGGGCAGATCCCCAGCAGCATGCCAATGGTGCCAGACGTTTTAGAGACGCGGCCGCCCTTTATATAGAAGGTCAGGTCCGTCGAGAAGAACCAGTGGTGCAGCTTCAGCCGATTTTCTTCCGCCCACTGGGCTAGCTCCGCTTGGCCCATGCCGCTGTCCCGCAGGTCAGCTAGGGTATCCATAAACAGGCCATAGCCGGAGGAGGCGCCGAGGGAATCGACGATGTCAATGCGCCGCTCGGGGTATTTCTCCCGTAGCTGCTCCGCCGCGATGCACGCGGACTGATAGGAGCCGGAGATCCCGGACGAGAGGGTCACGTGCAGGAGGTCCTTCCCGGCTTCCAGAAAATCGGTGAAGTACTCCAAATACTCCTGGACATTTACCTGTGAGGTGCTGGTTTGGGCGCCGTCTGCCATCGCCTGGTAGAAGCGATCAAAGCTCACGCTTTGGCCCAGGTCGTCGGGGTACTCCACACCGTCCAGCGTGTAATGGAAGCAAATGTAATGAATCTGTCTGCGCTCAAAATGCTCTTTGCTCAAATCTGCCGTGGAACAGCAGCTCAAAATGAAATCAGCCATGGGGTCTCTCCTTTGCCGGATTTTTTGTTAGTGTAGCATACCGAGGGGCGCTTTGCAAAATACTCCCGGCATGCGGGGCTATACTCCGGGGCTTGCTGGCGGTAGAGACAAAATTTTTCACTCTACCGATGCAAAAATGCGGCTCTACGAATCGTAGAGCCGCATTTTTGACGGGATTTTCAGGTTTTTCGCTTGCGCTTGATATGAAAGCTTAGATAGGCGATCAGCTCTGCTGGGATCGCCGGGAGAAAGAGCTGCCACCAGTTGTGGGGCAAAAAGGCCAGATAGATGGCCAGGGTGATGCTGAGAATCAGCCCGGAGACGATAAAGTAATTATACCGCCCTGCCTTCCAAACAGAGTTGAGAATCAGCCATGTCACCAAGGTCAGCGGCACGGCAAAGACGAAGACGAGCCAGTAGATCGTGCCGGACATCCAAAGCAGGGCAAAAATCAGCAGGGCCAGGGTCCAGATCCCAGCGATGGCGACCATGGTGATGACCGTGCTGCTGTAGCGGCTGTGCCACTGGCCGCTGGACCGCAGCGGCTGCTGCCCATCATGGGGCTTGAGCAGATCGTCCACCGTGACGCCGAAAATCTGCGCCAGCTGCAGCAGCACGCGGACATCAGGGATTGCATCGCCGCGCTCCCATTTTGAAATAGATTTATCCGAATAATTGACCATTGACCCCAGCTCCGCCTGGGTCAGATTGGCTGCCGTGCGCAGCCGCGTAATATTTTCCGCGACAATTTGTTTCAAATCTTCCATAGATTCACCCAGTGTTCCAGATTAGCAGAAATATACTAATATAAACTATAACACGGGCAGAAATTGAAGTCAATGTGTTTTGTGTGAAGATTCCGTATCGCCGCCCGGGCGTCAGCGCATAAATTCGCTGACGGTCTGGCTAATCTGGGCTGTCGTGTGGCCCGCAAGGGCGGCATAGGGCAGGACCTGGCGGATGGCAAATTGGACCCGTGTTGACCGGAACGGGAAATTGCGCGCCGCTGCATCGACGCCGTCCAGCCGGGCGACGACGATGGGAACCTGCGCCTTTTGGGCGATCTTAAACGCACCGCTGCGCAGCGGCAGCAGGCCCTCGCCGTGGTTCCGCGTCCCCTCGGGGAAGATGCCGATGCTAAGGCCGTTGTTTTTGATCTCGGCCACGGCCCGCAGAATGCTCTTGAGGGCAGCGCGGTCGTTCTCCCGGTCGATGGGGAGATAGCCGCTCTGGAACGCAAACGGCCCGGCGATTGGGAATTTTAAAATTTGGGCCTTCATGACAAATGCCATCGGATAGCGCCGCAAAAGCCACGCAGCGATCAGAGGATCAAAATTGGAGCGGTGGTTGCAGACCAGCAAAAACGGCGTGTCCTGCGGCAGCTGGTCCAGCCCGGTGGCTTGGATGCGGATCCGCATGAGCTTGCAGAGCAGACCCATCGTCGCCGTCGTCACGCGGCGGCAGAAGGGGTGGTCCCGCTTTGGGGGGCGGTCCGTCGGCAAAAACAGGCTCACGACCAGCAGTACCAGGGCATACAGCAGGAGGCTTACCAAAATGCCCGCCGCCCAGAGCAGCAGACCGGCCCAAACAATCTGCCACCCGCTAAGCTGCAGCAGCACGCCAGACGCTGCAGCCAGCACAAGCCCAGCCAATACAAACGGAAACAGCACGAAACGTCCCTCCCAGCAAATAAAATTCAAGTGATACCTCAATATTATTTATTGTACCCGTTCTCGTGCATATTTGCAATTCCTAAAACGAAAATCTTGCGCTTTGCTACGATTGTGCTATAATAGTCATTGGAGCGACAAGTGCCCTGCCATGCCGGCGGCACGGGAGTTTGCGCTGAAAAAGTCTGCAAAACCGGCAGCGCATCCGGCGCTTGTGAGATCGGTTACTTGACACGGAGAGGGCCCCAATCGGGGCGTTTTCTGCTGGTGATAGGAGGTTTTTCAGATGGAAAAGAAAATCAAACGGATCGGCGTTCTGACCAGCGGCGGCGACGCGCCGGGGATGAATGCGGCAGTTCGCGCTGTCGTCCGCTCCTGCATGGACCGGGGGCTTGAGTGCATCGGCATCCGGCGGGGCTGGAGCGGCCTGATCAACGGGGATATCGAGCGGATGGACCCGCTGTCCGTCTCTCATATCATCGACCGGGGCGGCACGGTGCTCTATACAGCCCGCAGCGAGGAATTCCGCACCCCGGCAGGGCAGGAGAAGGCGTATAACAACTGCAAATTCTTCGGGCTGGACGGCGTGATCGCCATCGGCGGCGACGGCACGTTCCGTGGGGCCCGGGCGCTTTCGAAATTCGGCGTCAATGTCATCGGCATCCCGGCGACGATCGATAATGATATTGCCTGTACCCGCTATTGCATCGGCTTCGATACTGCGGCCAATACGGCCGTCTCCTGCATTGACCGCCTGCGTGATACGATGCAGTCCCATGAGCGCTGCTCTGTCGTGGAGGTCATGGGGCGCAATGCCGGGTATCTGGCCCTGGCCGTCGGCCTGGCCTCCGGTGCGACGGCGGTCTTGGTCCCTGAGCGGCCGACGAAGATCGACGATCTGGTCGAGACGATCCGGGAGGCCCGGCTGAACGGCCGCACCCATTATATGATCGTCGTGGCCGAAGGCGTCGGCAATACGGCGGAGATCGTCCAGCAGATCAAGGAGAAGATGGGCATTGAGGTCCGCCTGACGGTCCTGGGCCATATCCAGCGCGGCGGCTCCCCGACGGTCCGCGACCGGCTGATCGCCACCCAGATGGGCTACCACGCCGTGGCCCTGCTGGCAGAGGGCAAGACGAACCGCATCGTCTGCTGCAAATCAGAGCAGATCCACGATGTGGACATGGACGAGGGCCTGGAGATGACAAAGCACATCGACCCGGACCAATTCCGCGTCCTGCGGGCCATGACCCGCTGAACAGGCCATCTTGACGGTGCTTTCACACGAAGCTCCGGCTCTACGATTTGTAGAGCTGGATTCAGACTGTCAAAAAAGCCTCGCAGAGTTTGCGCCCGCAGGCGCAAATAAAGTCAAAATTATTTTCTCCGGCGGCG
>CAKTTR010000105.1 GCA_934615645.1 uncultured Oscillospiraceae bacterium
TATGGCTATCCTCCTTACTTACGACGGCGCTTTCTACGCAAGAGAAGCACAACGATCGCAGCCGCAATCAGCACCACACCGCCAAGAATCCCCCGGGTGATCCATTGGGATTTTCTCTCTTCCCGCTGGATCTTCGCAATCTCCGCTTGCAGATATTCCGGATCATCTAAATGATTGCCATCGACGCAGTAGAAGGTGAGAATTTCCCCGGGGGTAAAGTAGGTGGTCTCTTCGACGCGGACGGTGTATTTGCTTTCCCTGACTGCTAGATTCTCCCATTCCTCCACTCTGTCTTTTTCATGATAACCATTTTGCTTTATTGTCGCTTCCGGTGGGTCTATATAAGCCATTCCAGCGCCATAATCCAAAGTCAAAATCATTTCAGTATTTCCTGCAGTCTTAATCCTACATTTTACATGAGCCAGCATATCCACCGGTACATAGAAAGTAACGTCACCACTTTTCGTAGCCCAAGTCGAATCTGGTTGATTTCTTGGGTAGTTCATTGAATACAACGGATTTTTACACTGTGGAAGCGTCAAGAGAATGATAAGGATGTACGTGAATATCAACGTTTTTTTCATCTGCGTCACCCCAAATAATACCCACAGATATATCTGCTTGCGTATTCATGCGGATCACCAGATTCAGCTTCTGATGCATACGTTGAACGGTTGTAGGTAGCATAGTTGCTCCCATCATATGTCATTGCAACTGTATGAATCTGTCCAGTCCAGAATGAAATAATATACGTTCCCGGTTTATCTAACGCATCCAACCGAACACGAGTATATGCGATTCCCTCATTTTGCAAGACATACCCTATCGAAAACGGATCAGAACCAAATGCGCCACACGCAAGCATCGCATTTGCGTCTTGGAATGCTTCCATAGTATCAGAAAGCGTTGAGTCCATGCCAAGTAAAACCTTTGCGTTATGCACCGCAATTGTTTCACAGCCATTATAACTTGCACTTGGTATTCCGTATGTAAATTGTTCTATCACAGGGCTATTCGGTGTATCTTCTGGAATATAAAATGCTGATTTTCCATCCGCAGTCGACCACGTTGTGTCATATTTGTTACATGGATGGTTTGCATAAACCCACGGATACGGACAGCCAGATAGTGAAACGAGGAGAATTAGAGTTAAAAACAACAAAGGAAATCTTTTCGCCTGCTTTTCCCCCTCATAACTTACTGCAACCGCGTAAACAAGAACAGCAGAGCGATCCACAGGGCGGAATACGCAATGGCGTAATAGAGCGCTGGGTAAAATCGCCGCTGATCTTGCCGCAGCTGCCGGAGTAGCGCGGGGTCTTTACGAACATTGGGCATTCGATGGACTTTGCCGTCCGCCCAATAACATCCGGCGCTTTCTGTAAGCTTTGTCTCCGTAAAGCTGCGGCACAGCTGCTGAAACACTGGCAGTTTCTGGCGGGCAGCCTCCGGAAGCGCCGGCCGGTACTGCATGTTCCAGGCATCCATGCCCGCTTCATGGTGATCGCAGTCCTGCTTCCCGCAATCTATAAAATACACGACGCCCGGAAGCGCTTTCCAATGATCGCGCCCGGTGGCAAGGAACATCCGCTCTTCCTCTGTCATCGTATGATTGGAAAAATATACAAAATAATAATCGTCGCCAGTAAACCGCGGCGCTGGTGTGAGATCTGCGCTGCAGCGCCATTTTAAGCCGTATTCCTTCACATCCGCAAAGGAAAGCTGTGCAACTTCCCGCCCAAACCGGCGCTGGCCAATTGACCCTTCGCCTACGTTCACGGTATCATAGCCGTTTTCCCGCGCGGTGCGCCAGCATACAAAGCCAGCAAGCCCTGCAATCGCTGGTACCAGCAGCCACAGCGTCCACGGCAAGTGGATCTCCCGGCTAGCTCTCACGAAAAGATACACCAGCCCACCGACGGACGCCAGAGAAAATAGTACGATCATCGGGTACGCCAGGCGGAAGGTCAGGTTCGTCGGGGCGCGGGTTCCCTTGCGCTTTTTCATGCTTGTCCTCCTGCTATGCGTAGCGGGCTTCGATGGCCCAGCGGGAATTTGACCCGTTCTTCTTAGAAGACGCCCTTGTAATTCTGGCGCGATTGTGTACGCCAATTGTACGTTTCTCCTTTGGATAAGTCAAGTACCTTGCCGTTGATGGAAACCGTTGTATCATTTTCCCAATTTATGACTGCTTCCTGTTCGTGATATGCGTCATAAATTCGTTCCTTTCCCTCGCCACGGACGATATAAACCCGAATTGAGAAATCAACCGTAGCGCCGGGCTCTGTGCGGTAGGCTTCCAACTGATAGGTTCCATCAGGCGATTGTGACGCCGTTACAAACGTTTCTGACGCCGCTTTTTGAGAGATGCCAATTTTTAGCATTGGAATCAGGAAAGCAATAGCCAAGATAAGAAAAACCGCACCGGCAGCCGCAGATATCATGATAATGGCAGACTTTTTCATTCCAGCCCTCCGTTTTTTGTCTCCTTAATGAGGCGTACCATTTAGCATAAAATTGATGCAACAAGAATCGCCAAACGATAGTATAAAATCAGTTCCTCTTTTTCAACGCCAGATGCATCGGCGATCAGCGCTGAAAAAAGTTGTTTCTCTTCTTTTGTAATAACCGCTTGGCACTCCGGCTTTGCGGATCTCTGATGCCGGAGCCAAGTCGTGCAATACCCCCCAAGTGCCGAATCCAGCGCAATCAACTCCGGCGCTTTTTTTCGGATCGCCACAGGAATGTCCGATGCTAGGAACGCTTTCAAGATGTATCGCTGTTGTTTGCTGTTCATTCTGCTTTACCTACCGTGTCTTTGCGCCTGATTCACGTCTCAAGCGGCTCATTATATTGCGTATAATAAGCCGACATCGCCTCTGTCATTTCCTTTACATTTTCCTGTTTTGCCAGCCCGTGGGAAATCAAAAATGCAATGTCCTCCCGTGTCGCATGCAAAACCATTGCATCGTGCTCGTGGGCTGTCGAAGCAAACCAGCAAGTATTCCCCTTGAAAAACGCCAGATCCTGCGGGTACGCCGGACGACACCAATCGCTGATCGACGAAACTCGTTTGAGCACTTCTTTTGCCGCTTCCTCCGCGCGATAGAATATGACACGGTAGATCGTGTTAGCGCAATAGGTCATAAGTGTCCCTGGCCAGCTTGGATTGGAACGGCTTTTCACTCTGTAAGGTGACAGCGCTTTGCGAAATGCTTTCATTGTTTTTGGAAAGCCCTTCCCACAATAATTGACATAGACAAGCATAAAGTAATCGCAGATGGAAAACGCGTAATCGATAAAATCATAGTACGCTTGCCCGGAACAGGCGTCGTAATAGTTATGATGGATCCAGCCGGAACGCATATCCATTCCTCGGTATTCGCTCTCTAAAAATACATATTTATCCATTTGATTCTCTCCCTATTCAAGGCCCCAAAAACCAAATATGGTTTGTGTGGGCTCCGCTCAAATGATAGTGGTTTAGATAGTTTGGATCCCCCCGGTGATGTGCTGGTTCGTATACGGCAGACGGGTAGAATTTTATAATTGCAAATGCAGCAGTACGGTTGATACATAGCAAATCACCATTTGCAGCCACCCAAACCCTAGCTTCTTTGTATGACAGTGCAACCACTGGTACAACCACATTACTTGGTTTAGCTATTGTAGCAGCCCAGTATTGTGGCTTTTCGGGCTTATCAGTTCCAATACTCAGTGCTTCAACTCGCGCTAATACTGCTGCTTCAGTACGCTCTCGCTGATGCATTGCGATGACATCTTCTCGAAGCTCATTGACAGCTGTAACTGCACTGATGGTTGCGGCAGTTGAAAGCAGAATTCCTTCGGCAATAGAGTGTAATCCTAAAGCCTCCAATGCCTGCGCAATTAGCGTTGTAAACCCTTGCGACCCATGCGATGATGCGCTACCACCGGAATATGCAAAACCACCGGCATCATAAGTACGCATTGCCCCAGTTGAATCAGAAGAATTTACTGGATTGTTGCCACAATATGCAAACATATCGTGTCCCAGGAAACCTTCGCCAGTGGAGGCATAGCTATCCGCGTTGATAAACCGCCCAATTGCCGGGTCATAGTACCGGCTCTGCAGGTAGTAGAACCCGGATTCTACGTCGTGGTAATAACCCCGGTATTTTAGCGGGTTGAGCTTTGCCATCGTGCCAGTAGAATACGTTACATTCCCCCAGGCGTCGTACTCGTAGGATGCAACGCGGGTGGCGGTGAGGGAATTGGTTGTTGCGTTGTAGGTGATCTTGTACAGGCCGGTGACGTCGCCTTGCTGGTTGGTCTCGTAATAGTAGGAATCGCCGTTAAAGTCCGTCTGGCTTGCCGTTTTGGTGCGGTAGTACATCGAAAGCGGTCTGCCTGCGGCGTCGTAGATAAAGTCCATCTGGTAAGCAGTGCCGCCGGCCGTCCACGACTGGCGGGCGATCTGGCCGTTTTGCGTCGTGTACTGGTAGGTCGTTGTGCCGCTGGCATCGGTCACGGTTTTACTGGTGCGGATGCCGTCGGCGCCGTAGGTATAGGTCGCGGATTTTCCGCCGCCGGACAGGCTGGCTAGCTGGCGGCCGTTTTGCCACGACAGGGTGTACTGGGTGCCGTTGAAGTAGGACAGCGGATTGCCGATCGTGACGCCGTTTTCTTCTTCGTAGGTAATATTCCGCGTCGTGCCGTTGACGGTCACGCTGGTGAGCAAATCCTTCCAGTCGCCGGAATCGTTGTAAGAGAAGGATTTTGAGACGCTAGGACCGGTGATGCTGCGGATGTTGCCTGCGGTATCATACGTGTACGACGTCGTATCACTGCCAATCGTCTCGCTCAGCAGTTGGTTCTGTGCATCATATGTATACGTCCGCTTGACGGACTTTTTGTTCTTGTATGGCCCCGTGATCGTTGCAATATTCCCCATCGCGTCGTACGTATAGCTTGCGCCACGGTCGGACCAGCCGGAGCAGAGGCCGGTGTAGGATTCGCTGGCAATTTGCGTCGTCGTGCGGGTGGTGGAGATATCGCGATAGGTATGGCTTTTGGTGTAGAGCCCCGTCATGGTCTCGCTGGTCAGGCGCTGCAAATTGTCGTAGGCGAATGTTGCCGTGCGGCCGGTGCCAAAGTCGGCGGTGGACATGGTGCCGTTGCCGGTATTGTAGGTGTAGCGCCCGGTGTAGGTTTTGGTGGTCGTTTTGCCGTCTTCTGTCTGGAACAGGGACCAGCTCTGCTTTTTGACGCGGTTGGCGTCGTCGTA
>CAKTTR010000106.1 GCA_934615645.1 uncultured Oscillospiraceae bacterium
GGGAGTGCCACTGCGGCAAGTATAAGAAGATCCGCTACAAGGGCAAGATCTGCGACCGCTGCGGCGTCGAGGTCACCCGGGCAAAGGTCCGCCGCGAGCGGATGGGCCACATCGAGCTGGCCGCGCCCTGCAGCCATATCTGGTATTTCAAGGGCATCCCCTCCCGGATGGGCCTGCTGCTGGACATCAGCCCCCGGGTCCTGGAAAAGGTCCTGTACTTTGCATCTTATATCGTCACGGATCCCGGCGATGCGCCCCTGATGAAGAATCAGATCCTGACGGAAAAAGAATACCGCGATATGCGGGAAAAATATGAGGACGATTTCGACGCCGGTATGGGCGCGGAGTCGGTCAAGAAGCTGCTGGCGGATATCGACCTGGAGTCCCTCTCCGAGCAGCTGCGCAGTGAGCTGAAAACGGCCTCCGGCCAGAAGAAGCTGCGCATCATCAAGCGCCTGGAGGTCGTGGAAGCATTCCGGATCTCCGGCAACGATCCCACCTGGATGATCATGGACGCGCTGCCGGTCATCCCCCCGGAGCTGCGCCCCATGGTCCAGCTCGACGGCGGCCGCTTCGCGACATCCGACCTGAACGATCTCTATCGCCGGGTCATCAACCGGAACAACCGCCTCAAGCGGCTGATCCAACTCAACGCGCCGGATATCATCATCCGCAACGAAAAGCGTATGCTGCAGGAAGCGGTCGATGCCTTGATCGACAATGGCCGCCGCGGCCGCGCCGTGACCGGCGCCAATAACCGCGCCCTCAAGTCGCTGTCCGATATGCTCAAGGGCAAGCAGGGCCGTTTCCGCCAGAACCTGCTTGGCAAGCGCGTCGACTACTCTGGCCGTTCCGTTATCGTTGTCGGCCCGGAGCTGAAGCTGTACCAGTGCGGCCTGCCGAAGGAAATGGCCATCGAGCTCTTCCGCCCGTTCGTCATGAAAAAGCTGGTGGAGGACGGCCTGGCCAACAATATCAAGTCCGCCAAGAAAATGATCGACAAGGGCAAGACGGAAGTCTGGGACGCCCTGGAGGATATCATCAAGGATCGCCCGGTCATGCTGAACCGCGCACCGACGCTGCACCGTCTTGGCATCCAGGCCTTTGAGCCGGTGCTGGTCGAGGGCCGCGCCATCAAGCTGCACCCCCTGTGCTGCACCGCGTTCAACGCCGACTTCGACGGCGACCAGATGGCAGTCCATGTCCCGCTGTCCGCCGAGGCCCAGGCAGAGGCCAGAATGCTGATGCTCTCGGCCAACAACCTGCTGCGCCCGCAGGACGGCAAGCCCGTCACAGTCCCGACGCAGGATATGATCCTGGGTACCTACTACCTGACCTACGTCCGCGAGGACGAGCCGGGCAACGGCAGCTACTTCTCCTCGGTGGACGAAGTCATGCTGGCGTATAAGGACCATATCGTCGGTATCCATGCGCCCATCAAGGTCCGCGTGGAGCGGATGATCGACGGCGTCAAGAAGTCCCGCGTCATCGACGCGACGGTCGGCCAGCTCATCTTCAACGACCCGATCCCCCAGGACCTCGGCTTCAAGAAGCGCGAGACGGAGGACGATATGTTCGACCTGGAGATGACGGATACCGTCGGCAAAAAGCTGCTGGGCAAGATCATTGACCGCTGCATCCGTGTCCATGGCTTTACCATTGCAACAGAGATGCTGGATAAGGTCAAGGCTCTGGGCTACAAATACTCCACCCGCGGCGCCATTACCGTCTCCATTGCGGATATGGCGATCCCGGAGCGGAAATATGAGCTCATCCACGAGGCTGAGGCAGAGGTCGTCAAGATCGACCGCCAGTATAAGCGCGGCTTTATCACCAACGACGAGCGCTATCGCCTGACGGTCAAGCAGTGGGAAAAGACGATCAAGGACGTCACCGACGCGCTACAGGACAACCTGGACCGGTTCAACCCCATCTTTATGATGGCAGACTCCGGCGCCCGTGGTTCCATGAACCAGATCCGTCAGCTGGCCGGTATGCGTGGCCTGATGGCAGATACCAACGGCCGCACCATTGAGATCCCCATCAAGGCAAACTTCCGTGAAGGCCTGTCCGTCCTGGAATACTTCATTTCCTCCCGAGGCGCACGAAAGGGCTTGACCGATACGGCGCTGCGTACGGCCGACTCCGGTTATCTGACCCGCCGTCTGGTCGATGTCTCGCAGGAAGTCATCATCCGCGAGCCCGACTGCAAGACGAAGGAGGGCATCTGGCTGGGCGCTTATATGGAAAAGGGCCAGGTCATCGAATCCTTCGCCTCCCGGATCCACGGCCGCTTCCTGGTCGAGGACCTGTACGACAGCGAGGGTAACCTGCTGCAGTCCAGCGATGTTATGATGCAGCCGGAGGACGCCGACCGCTTTGAAGCGGCTGGGATCCACAGAGTCTATTGCCGGACGGTCTTGGGCTGCAAGGCCCGCAGCGGCGTCTGCGCCAAGTGCTACGGCATGAACCTGGCGACGTCCGAGCTGGTCAATCTGGGCGAAGCCGTCGGCATTATCGCGGCCCAGTCCATCGGCGAACCGGGCACGCAGCTGACCATGCGTACGTTCCACACCGGCGGTGTTGCCGGCGACGATATCACCCAGGGTCTGCCTCGTGTCGAAGAGCTGTTCGAGGCCAGAAAGCCCAAGAAGATGGCGACGATCTCTGAGATCTCCGGCACCGTCGAGATCGACGAGACCCATCGTACCGCCCTGCGCAGCATCACCGTCACCGGCGAGGACGGTGAGGTGAAGCTCTACCAGGTGCCGTACTCCGTCGGCCTGCGGGTCGAAAACGGCCAGAAGGTCAACAAGGGTGACCGCATCACCGATGGCGCCCTCTCGCCGCATGACGTGCTGCGTATTTCCGGCGTGGAAGCAGTCCAGGAATACCTGACGCAGGAAGTCCTGGCTGTGTACCGTCAGCAGGGCGTCGATATCAACGACAAGCATATTGAGGTCATCATCCGCCAGATGATGCGGAAAGTCCGGGTCGAAGAGCCGGGCGATACGGATCTCCTCTCTGGCACAGTCGTCGACGCCTTCGAGTTTGACGACGCCAACGCCAAGGTCCAGGCCCGCATCGACGCAGGGGAGACGGATCTGCAGCTGGCGACGAAGTCCCTGATCCTCATGGGTATCACCAAGGCCTCTTTGGCGACGGAATCCTTCCTCTCCGCTGCCTCCTTCCAGGAGACGACGAAGGTCCTGACGGAAGCCGCCATCAAGGGCAAGGTGGACCATCTGGTCGGCCTGAAGGAAAATGTCATCATCGGCAAGCTCATCCCTGCCGGTTCCGGCCTGTCGGTCTATCGCGATTTCGAGATCGTCGATTCCCCCGAGTCTCCGGTCACGGAAGAGATGATCACCCAGGAGCAGATGTAAGCTGCCCCGCAATAGCAAAAAACGCCCGCCGCAAAGCTTTTGCGGCGGGCGTTTGGCAGTATTAACGCAGTGCTTGGGAAAAAACATACCGCCGGGGCGAGCGTTTGCCCCGGCGGTACGTGCGAATGAAGAAAAGAAACGGTGAACGTATTATTTGACTCTTGCTTCCAGATCCTTGATAGTCTTGCAGATGAGCTCCGCAGACAGATCGATACCCAGCGTGCCTGCGTCGATGATCAGGTGGTTGTTGGCGATGTCGCCCCAGGTCTGGCCGGAGTAACGGTTGTAGTAGTCAGCACGGATCTTATCCGTCTTCTGGATCAGCTTCTTGGCCTTGTCGGCGCTGAGGCTGAAGATCTGCATGCAGCGGGCGATCCGGATCTCCAGATCGGCACGGATGAAGACATGGAGGACATGATCAAAATCCCGCAGGGCGAAGTCAGCGCAGCGGCCGACGAAGACGGCCGGGCCCTTCTTCGCTGCTTCCTGCATGACCTTGAACTGGGTCTCCGCAATGCGGACACTGGGGGAGAGCAGCAGGGAGGGGTCGCCCTCGTACCACATGACATTGTACTGGAACGCGCCGGACTGCAGGTAGCTGACGGGCTTCTCGTCGTGGCTGGCGATGATGTCCTTGTTCAGGTTCATCATTTCTGCCGTCTTGTCGATGATCTCTTTGTCGTAATAGGCCATGCCGAGAGTATCGGCGACCTTCTTTGCGGTTTCGATACCGCCGCTGCAGAATTCACGACCTACGGTGATGCAATACTTTCTTTCCATATTATAACACTCCTTCTATATGTTTTTGATGTTTTTATTCTGCCGGGTCTATTGCCAGCGCTCCAGCAGATTTTTGATCTGGCTTGTAAATTTGGCCAGCTCTTTATTGGATTGCCCCTTGCTGCGCTTGGCCACATCCAGCAGCTGCTGGGCGGCCTGTACCAGGGTGTCGTAGACCTTTTGCGTCCGGGCGTGGCCCTTGAGCTCGATCTTCCGGCCTTCGGTATAGACGGTCAGCTTCCCGGCGGCCAAATCAAAGGCCGTCCCGCTGAAGGGGGCGATGGCGGTGACGCCGAATTGGCTTTGCAGCAGGTCCCGCAGGGTCTCGCAGGCGTCGTCCTCGCCGTGATTGACGAAGATCACGCTGGGCTTTTTCGTGAAGGCATCTACCCAATGGAGCAGGCCCTGCTGATCGGCGTGGCCGCTGGTGCCATGCAGCGCGCAGATCTCAGCCTGGACGGCGATCTCCTCGCCAAAGAGCTTCACGGTCTGTGCGCCTTCCAAAAGCGCGCGGCCCAAAGTCCCGGCGGCTTGATAGCCGGCAAAGAGGATGATGTTGCGCCGCTGCCACAGGTTGTGCTTTAAGTGGTGCCGGATGCGCCCGGCCTCGCACATGCCGCTGGCGGAGAGAATGACCTTTGGCCGGTGGTCCTCGTTGATCTTTTTCGAATCTTCCGCCGTGATGGAGAGCTGCAGGTCTGCGCACCAGATGGGGTTGATGCCTTGGGCCAGCAGAGCCTTCGTCTCCGGGTCAAAATAGTCGCTGCGGCATTGCATGAAGATGGCAGTCGCCTCTTCAGCCAGTGGGCTATCCATATAAATGGGGAAGCCGTCGTGGTGCAGGACCATATTGTTCTGCTTGATCTCCCGCAGGGCGTACAGCAGCTCCTGGGTGCGGCCCACGGCAAAGGAAGGAATGATCACGCTGCCGCCCCGGTCAAACGCCCGCTGCAGGTACTGGGCCAACTCCGCGACAGCATCC
>CAKTTR010000107.1 GCA_934615645.1 uncultured Oscillospiraceae bacterium
GAGTGACAAAATCAGAGATTTTGACTCTCGCTTAAGATTTTGACTCTCGCTTACCGCTTCGCTGGGCTCGCATTTGAGGGGATTACAGCCCGCTGCAGCGCACTCGCTGTGCGCCGAGGGCGCACAACTCGCACGTTTGCGGGCTGAGAAGTATTTTCTCCGACGTATGCGTTGCATGGGTTCGACTTAGCCAATCGCGCTACGCGCTCTTGGAGTCTCACCCACTTGCCGCCGGAGAAAATAATTTAACTTGTTTGCGCCGTGCGCGGCGCAAATTCTGCGAAGCTTTTTTTTGGAAAGTCAGAAGCGCCCTCACCGGGATTGGTGGGGGCGCTTGGGGGTTTATTCGGCGGTTTTGGGGGCTGCGATGCAGCGGAAGCGGGGGCCTTCTTTGCCTTGGGTGCCGGTGGGGGTGAAGCCGCATTTTTCCAGGATGCGTTGGGAGGCGCGGTTTTCCGGGTCTGTCTCGGCTTCGACGGCGGTGACGCCGGGCTGGCTCAAGGCCCAGCGGGTCAGGGCGCGGACGGCTTCCGTCGTGTAGCCGTGGCCTTCGAAGGCTTGCAGGATGCCGTAGCCGATCTCGACAGCGCCTGCGGCGGCGGGGCCTTTGAAGCAGAGGTCGCCGAGGAAGGCGCCGCCTGCCCGCGCTGTCATCTGCCACGGGGCGTACCAGATGCGGTGGGCCGGGTCGCGCTGGCAGCCCTCCAGCATCTCGGCGTAGGCGTCGCAGAGCTCTGCGTCCTCAGTGCGGGCGCGCAGGGCCTGGGCTTCGGCGTCCGTCATCGGGCGCAGGCACAGGCGCGGGGTCTCTAAGACGATCTGATTTTCCTGTTTCATCGGGTTACTTTACTTCCTTCTGTTCTTGGTTTTCTTGCTGGGCCAGGGCCTTGCCCAGGCGGTCGATGAGGTACGGCAGGGCCAGCTCGAAGTCGACGCCGTACCAGGGGCGGGTCGGGTCGTCCAGGGTCACGCGGATGCACTGGGCGGTGTAATCCGCCGCCAGGCGCAGCGCCTGCTTCCAATCCAGGCCCCGGGCCATGGCCCCGACGCAGGTGCTGGCAAAAATATCCCCGGTGCCGTGGAACATAGTTTGCACCTTCTCGTGGGCATAATAGAAAAAAGTATCCTGCGCCCGGTCGTAGCCCAGAATGCCTGTCTTGCCGTCGCCGAGGTCGACGCCGGTCAGGACGCTGACGCGGGCGCCGAGGTCCGCCAGGCGCAGCAGCAGGGACCGGGCGTAGGCGCTGTCCTGCTGGGGGCGGTAGGGCGTGCCCGTCAGGAGGGCGGCTTCCGTGATATTGGGGACGATGAGATCGGCCTTGGCGCAGAGGCTGGCCATTTTTAGGGGAAACGCGTCGTCAAACCCGGCGTAGAGGCGGCCGTTGTCCGCCATGGCGGGATCGACGAAAACCAGCGTCTCGGGGCGCTTGAAATCGTCGATCAGCTGGGAGACGAGGTCGATCTGGGCGAAGGAGCTGAGGTAGCCGGTGTAAATTAGGTCAAACCCAAGGCCCTGGCTGCGCCAGTGGCGGGCGATGGGGGCGATCTGATCCGTCAGGTCCTTGCAGGTGAAGCCCGGGAAGACGGAGTGGGCCGAGAGGACAGCCGTCGGCAGCACCGCCGCTTCGACGCCCATGGCGGAGATGACCGGCAGGGCCACCGTCAGGGAGCACTTCCCCACGCAGGAGATATCCTGCACTGTCAAGATCCGTTTCATGGTTTTGCCCTCCTGGTGGAATCTGAAAAATTTGCCGCCGGTTACCCTTTACATTTTTCGACCTGTTTATTATACTAGGTTCAGAGAAAAATACCAGCGGCAAAGAGAGAAAAAATCGAAAAATGACGATTTTTCTTGTAAAATTTCTTGCCGCCCATCTAAAATTGCAGGAGGTTTGACGCAATGCGAAAGAATTTTGGTGCAAAACACTTGATCCTCCCCCAGCCGGTCTATATTCTGGGGACGTATAACGAGGACGGGACGCCCAACGCCATGAACGCGGCCTGGGGCGGCATCAGCGGGAATACAGAGATTTCCGTCTGCATCGGCGCGCGGCACCGGACGACGCAGAACCTGCTGCGGACCGGCGCGTTCACCGTCAGCCCCGGGGTCGGGGCGCAGGTCGTCGCCTGCGATTATTTTGGGCTCGTCTCTGGCGAAGAGGCCCCGAATAAGGTCGAAAAAGCGGGATTTCACGCGGAAAAGGCCGCATTTGTTGACGCGCCCCAGTTCCAGGAGCTGCCGCTGACGCTGGAGTGCGAGGTCGTCTCCTACGACGCGGCCACGGGGCATCTGCGGGGCAGAATCGTCAATGTCAGCGCCGCGGAAGAGATTCTGGGCGAAAACGGCGAGATCGACGCCAAGCGGCTGGACCCCCTGGTCTACGACACCATCGGCCACATCTACTGGCATCTGGGCGACGCGGCGGGCCTGGCATATCACGACGGGCAGCTGCTGGTCTGAGCGCCTCCGGTGGCGGCACTTTGGCAGGGGGCTGGAAAAAATTGAATTTCCCCTTGTCATATCCCGTCGAATTCGATATAATTATTACAATTTATGGGTGTGATCCCCGCTGTTTTTTGCGCGCCTGGGGCGCTGCGTTCGGTTAGACTTTGGATTTTGGGAGCGGTAAGCGATTATGAGTACAGTTTTGATGATCATTTCCCTGCTGGGCGGCCTGGCGATGTTCCTTTACGGCATGGAGATCATGGGCGACGGCTTGAAACAGGGCTCCGGCCCGGCCCTCAAGAATTTTCTGGGCAAGCTGACCCACAATGTCGTCCTTGGCCTTCTGACCGGCACCATCGTGACAGCCATCATCCAGAGCTCCACGGCGACGATCGTCCTGACGGTCGGCCTCATCGGCGCGGGCATTTTGAACCTGCGGCAGGCGGTCAGCATCGTCATGGGCGCGAACATCGGCACGACGGTCACGGCACAGATCATCCGCCTGATGGATATCGACGCAGGGGGCAACGTCCTGCTGCTGTTCTTCAAGCCCTCGACCCTGGCGCCGCTGGCGCTGATTGCCGGTATCATCCTCATCATGTTCATCAAAAAGGGCAATACGAAAAATATCGGCATGATCTTTATGGGCTTCGGCATCCTGTTCTCAGGCCTGATGGCGATGACCAGCGCGGTGGAGCCGCTTTCAGAGTCGCAAAAATTTGCTGACCTGCTCTCTTACTTCAGCAATATGCCCGTCATCGGCATTTTCATGGGGCTTGTTTTGACGGTCATCGTGCAGAGCTCTTCGGCGATGGTCGGCATTTTGCAGGCGCTCTCGTCGACGGGGGTCATGACGTTCAACCTCATCTACCCCATTATCATGGGCATCAACCTCGGCACCTGTGTCACGACGGCGATGGTCTGTTCCATCGGCTCTTCCAAGGACGCAAAGCGGACGGGCGTCGTCCACATCGTCTTCAATTGTGCGGGGACCATTCTTTTCATGCTCGTTATGGAGATCCTCCGCAAGGCGGGAGCCTTCAGTGGGCTTTGGAATTCCATCGCCGACAGCGGCGTCATCGCGAATTTCCAGACGCTGTTCAATCTCATCACGGCGGTGCTCCTGGTGCCGTTTACGAACGTGCTCGTCAAGATCGCCTGCCGGATCGTCAAGGACGACCCGGTGCCGGAGGTCGAGGAGTACCCGGAGGTCGCGGCGCTGGACCGCAAGCTGATGATCTCCCCTGCCGTTGCGCTGGCAGGCACCACGAAGGCCGTCGTCACCGTGGCAACGCTGGCCAAGGAGAATGTCCGCGCTAGCCTGGAGCAGTTCAAGACGTACAATACGGAGCGTTCTGCCGCCGTCTACCAATGCGAGGAGCGCATCGACCGGTTCACGGATATGTGCGACAATTATCTCATCGAGCTCTCCCAGAACGTCGAGACGGAGCGGGACCGGCGGCAGCTGAATATGCTGATGCAGTGCATCCGCGATATCGAGCGCATCGGCGACTATGCCACGAATTTTGATGAAATGGCCAAGAAGCTGAACGACGCCGAGCTGCATTTCTCCGACAGCGCCCAGCAGGAGATAGACATCCTCGGGGCCGCCATCCTGGAGATCCTGCAGTTGACCGTCGATGCCCTGGAGCACGACGACGACGCCACCGCCCGGCGCATCGAGCCGCTGGAGGAGGTCATCGACGATATGGTCCTGCTGCTGAAAAAGCGGCACACAGACCGGCTGTGTCAGGGCATCTGTTCCATCCAGTCCGGCATCGTCTTTATGGACGCGCTGACCCACCTGGAACGAGCGGCGGACCAGTGCTCCAGCATCGCCATGACGATGCTGGGCCGCAACAACGAGGCCATCATGAGCAACCACCACGATTATCTCCACGAACTCCATGCCTCCGGCGACCAGTCGTACCTCGCCGAGCAGGCCGCGCGGCGCAAGGAGTATCTTGTCCCGCTGCAGCAGATCAAGTACTGAGCAATTTTGTTTTTGTGAGCGCCCCCGCCGATGAATCGGCGGGGGGCTTTTGCGTGAAATGCTGAAGGGCTGCGCGTGCACACAGGCAGCGTGCTCCCATGCGACGTAGTGGGCTCCCCCACTAGCATCCCCCAAGTCACCCCCGCACCTCGTAAGCTACAGCGAAGCGGCAAGCGGTCTGCTCACCAGCCATCAGGGCACGGATGCAGGGGCAAGTTTGTTTGGTAGCTGGGACAGTGTGCGGCTGTAGTCTCGATGCGGTATGCAGGGGGTGAAATCCAAGGGCGGGGGGACCGCCCCCCGCCTTTGGCGGCGTCTTTCTTCCCCGATTCTTTCTTCGCGGTAGCAGAAAGAATCGGGCCCCCGGAGGGCGCTAATAAATTTGTCTGGTAGACATTGGCTTGTAGAAATTTTCAAACTTGACTTTTAAAGCCTGGAGTAGTCGAGTACTGCTTTGCAAATTTGCTTTTGCGGTGCATCAATCTCTCTACGCTGTATGGGGTGATTTGGTGAAAACGCACAAAGCGTACGCGTGATTTTCTACGTGGGGCGGCGTTGACAATGTGCGGGGGGGCTGGTAAGATAGGGGTGGGAAAATTGCCTCGCGGATGCAGAATTTATATAGGTCCATGAT
>CAKTTR010000108.1 GCA_934615645.1 uncultured Oscillospiraceae bacterium
CTGCATGAGCAGCGGATGCGCAGGCAGGCAGAAAGCCGCGGCGCACATCCGGCAGTTTCGGAATCGAGTTCTGCACAATAATTTATTTGCATAATCCGAATAGGAACGGATTTGCACATAGACCTGATCTCATCCCCCTGAGATCAAGCTGCCAGCGCGTCGCCCCCTGACGCGCTTGATATCCCCGGTTCCGAGCTGGGAACGCGGAACCGGGGAGCTCAAAACAAATCTACCGGGCCTTCGCCCGTCTCAATAAGGCGATACGCGCCGACAACTGAATAGCTACAGCGAGAGAGCATACTGTCCGGGGGAAGCGACGCGACGAAACGAGCGCGCCAACGGACGGATAACGCGGTCCACGTTGCGGGTCGGACGGGAGCGCAGGAAACGGTATCGTATCTGTAGTGTAAGAGCATTTCTTTGTAGTCAATGGCGCAAGCCGCAGCCATATTGCGCCGGTGCGGAGCGTTTCTCCTCCGTGCCGGTATTCCTCGTGAGAAACGATTTGTGTTGTAAACAATCACGCTGCTGTCATTCATGCGGCGGCAGCGCAAGATCGTAAGCATGGACAGCGCGGTCACACTTCCGGGCTGCGCTGGCACGAAGGAAGAAAAAAATTAAAAGGAGAACAGATTATGAAAGCAAAGAAAATCGTTGCTCTCATGCTGGCACTCGTCATGGTACTCGCTCTGGGTACTTCGGCGCTTGCCGCAACCGGTGACATGAGCAATCCTGTCACCGTCTCTGGCGTCACCCTGCGGTTCGGTGACCCGAACTACCCCGCGACCGCACCGGAGAAGTATATGTACTTCAAGGAAACCGGTACCGGCACCTATGACGCCATCTACAGCACCGATGGCACGACCGAGGATACGAGCTACTATCCCGACATCCTCGCTCTGTACATCTCGGGCAACGTCACCAGCATCACCGGTTCGAATATGATCTTCGTGACCTATGATGCAGCTGGCACGCCCACAGAGTCCGAAACTGCGACCTTGAACTCGGACGGCTTCTACACGATCAAGCCGAAGTCTGACAACTCCTCGATCACTGTCAACGGCAATGTGACCGTGAACTTCTCGGCTCCGAACGTTCAGGTCGCGGAAGGCAGCAAACCGGCAGCCGTTACCGGCTACCTGCCCGTCGGTCAGTTTGCCCGTCACAATAGCTTCGGCTGGGGTACGCTCTTTACGGACAACACCAACAAGAACCCCGGCACCAACACGCCAAAGTTCCTGGACGGCTATGTTTCCACCGGCGTCTCCCTCGGCATGGCCGGCGGCTACATCCAGTTCGACATGGGCGCGCGTCCCATCATGAATGATGCGAACAACCCCTGCGGCATTGACTTCATCGTCTACGGTAATGCGTTCGTCGGCAACCCTGAGGCTGCTGGCGTCATGGTCTCCAATGACGGCGAAACGTGGTACACGCTGGCTGGCTCCCGCCACTACATGAACGGTACCCAGTGGAACCAGAAGATCTCCTATGTCCGTATTGAGGGTGAGGCTCAGCAAGCATTGAAGAGCGGAACGTTTACCGCTGATGGCGTTTACTACTCCAACAACTACAATAGCCCCAGCGAACAGACACAGAGCGCCATCAACGCCGCGATCTCCGCTGCTGCGTGGCAAAAGGTTCCGGCATCCGGAAACGCTACTGCTCTGAACCTGTCCTACTGGCCGGAGTGGGCAACCCGTGTTGTGAATAATGCCGTGCAGGAAGAGTACTACGGCAACGTCTGGAAGCTCGGCACAAACCCCCACATTCCCGCTGTCGCGTCTACCGCCAACAACGCCGGCGTAAACTGGGACAAGGCCGACACAACCAGCACTGTCCCGAACGGCGCGGAAGTTATCACCTATTCCGGTCTGACGCTCGTTCCGGACGATACGCAGGTTCTGGGGAGCAATCCAACGCAGGCACAGATGACGGACGTTTATCAGTGGGGCTATGCCGACGTTCGCGTCAACGGTACGGCTTACGGCACCGCGAACAACCCGTATGCAAGCGCGGCTTCTGTCGGTAACGGCGGCGACGGCTTCGACCTCTCCTGGGCGGTCGATGCAAACGGTGTGCCTCATCCGATGACTTCTGCAAAGTATATCCGTGTCTACAGTGCGGTTCTGTTCAACGCAGGTATCTTCGGTGAAACCTCCGCTGAGGTTTGCGGTCTGTACAGAACCAGTAATACGATCACCGGCGGTGCTGGCACAACGGCAGCTCCTCAGACAGTGAAAATCGATGGTGAAGCAATCAATCTTAGTGGCAGCTCTGTAGTGTTGAAAGGTACTAACACTTACTATTATCACACGGGTAATATTGCTGGAACAACCGTTGATGTAACCGCTGCAAGCGGTGCAAAGGTATTTATCAACGGCGAAGAAACAACTTCTTACGATGTAAGAACAAGTGCGAAAGCTGTTCAGATCCTTGTCCAGAGTGGAACCGCCGCTCCTTATATTTTGGTTATCGACTAAGATATAGTTGATATACTGAGATTGAAAATCGGCGCCCGGCTCTGAAAAGAGCCGGGCGTTTTTTCTGGGGTATTATGAAATGAAAAAACGCCTTTATTTAACAAGAGGATTATCTATCCTTTTCGTGCTGGCTATTCTTGTGGTTTTAGCCGCAAATGTACTTGCAGGAAGTCTAGAATATGCTTTTGACGCTAATGGATTAACATCTACAGCTGGCATTACAGAGCTAACAAGTGATATAACCGCTGGTTCAGACAGTAATACAATAAGTAAAACATATCTAATTAAACTTACTGCAAACGATAGCATTAAAATTACGAACTCCTTTGGATATAATGTTGCGCCTTCAAAATTTCTATATCTGAATGAAAATTCGGCAGCCAGATGGAACAAAGCTACTTCCAAAAGTATCCCTAATGATTTTGACACCAGTAAATTAGAAGTTACCGAAGAACAGCTTAAAAAACACGGTTTTTCCGCTTCTTTTTCAGATGGGACATTATCATCTGATTGCACATACTACTTTTTTGCAATTTACTTAAATGGGTGGAAAAGCGGAGCAAATTTTGCGTTTCTTATTCAACAGCAAGGCAGTAACGCGGAATTAACCGACGAGCAGAAAAAGCCGCTCACGAGCTTGCTTGCAACCGTTACCGATGAAAACGAAGCAGACTGGTATAAATCCGGTGATCGCTACAACGGCAATACATACAACGCCAACGGTTTTTGGACGGATTTTGTCGCGAAAGATGGTCCGCGCGAACGGGCCCAAGAAGCATTGGCCTCCGCAAAAAGTCCGGGGGCCATTGAAGCTGCAAGAGCTGAGCTGCAAGCAGCAATCGATCAGCTGATTCCCGCCGACAGACTGAACACCACCCCGCTTTATGAAGCGCTGCAAGAGGTCAACAGTCCTGGCTACAGCTACAATGATCTTGGCCTGAAAGAGTACACGGAAACAAGCGCGGCGCTGTTCAAGGCAGGACGCGACGATGCACAGAAGTATCTGGATTCTCTGTTTACCGGGGAAGATGGTAAGCGCAAGCCGTCGGATGCGAACAAAAAAGAGAACCAGACCACGCTTGACGCAGCAGTTACCAAGACGAAGGCACTGCCGACGCTGCTCGTCCACCAGAGTCTGGTTTCCTACAGCGAACAGAACGCCAAGAACATTCAGGCTTTGGCTGCCCGTTACGGCGCGGGGGAAAATCCGGGCTATACGGAAGAAAGCTGGTCGGCGCTCCAGTCTGCGCGCACCGACGCGCTTGCCTATGTCAAGGAGCATCCGGTAACGGATCGGCTGACAAGGGACGAATACCGCGGGCTGCGCGATAAAGCGATCGCACTCTGGAACGCGATCTGTTCGCTCAAGCCCGCTGCAGAACAGATCCGCGTCACGCTGACCTACACGGACGACTATCATCTGCGTGTCCCGTCCAGCAAGCAGGCAGACAAGAGCGGTCTGACGCCCGGTGTCACAAGCTATACGCTTGACAGCGGCACCACGCTGCGTCAGCTGCTCGATCAGGCTGGATACAAGTATCCGGGCGGCGGTTGGGCAGCTGATCTGTATCCCGGTTTTGCCTCTGACGCAGATGCACGCCGCTTCTATCAGTGGAGCATCTACGTCAACGGCGTCCAGCAGAATGCTGCTTTCATTGCCGACGCAAGCGGAATGGATTATCTGAAGCTGCCGCTCCGCGACGGCGATCAGGTGCAGATCACGTTCTCCGAAACGCCGTCCTACGCCTACAACTACATCTACCGCAAGTTGGCAGAGTGGGACGAGATGGCCGGTGTACTCGGCACGCTGCGCTTTGGCAAGGACAGCAGCACGAGCGCTGAAGCCGGTGCGGAGCTGTCCCTGCGCGTCGAGGGCGCGAAGACGGCGCACCTCTGGAGCTATAACGGCAGTTACGCGCCCTATGCAGGCGCAAAGATCGCCGTCTACGGCCCCAAGACGGACACCGGCTACCCGTCCAAGGCAACCATCCTCGACGCGGTAACGGATGAAAAGGGCAAGGCCTCCTTCAAGCTCTATGCCGAGGGCACGTATCTCGTCACGGCATTTGACCCGCGCGAAAACGACGAGTCTACGTCCACCTTCTACTCGGGTATGGCGGCTGCGCCGTATCTCGAGGTCACGGTCGGCGCGTCCAACGACGCGGACGGCGTGAAGAAGGAACTCAAAGCAGAGCTTGACACGATCTTCAACGCCTACCCGCAGGAGCAGTTCCGCGCAGCCGCGTGGGAACAGCTGAAAGCGGCGTATGACGATGCCGTTGAGGTTCTGAACAGCTCCGACAGCACCGTTGCCGAAGCACGTGCGGCACAGCAGACTGCGATTGCAGCCATCCAGAAGCTGCAAAACGAAATGCTGGGCGATAATCAGGATTCTTTGAGCCGTTTCCGCAAGTATCTTGCCATGCTGCCCGACGACACCGGCAAGATCACAAGCGCAAAGGCGGTGCAGGAGGCTGTCAATAACCTTAAAACTGCATATGCTGCGCTGACTTCGTACCAGAAATCGCTGCTTACCGGCCCGGAACAGCA
>CAKTTR010000109.1 GCA_934615645.1 uncultured Oscillospiraceae bacterium
GCACAAAAGGCAGGGATTACCGAGGTCCCTGCCTTAATTTATGCTCTTGACCGGGATGCCGCCGCCATTGCGGTAGTAGACAGCAACTTGCATCGGGAGCATATTCTGCCCTCTGAAAAGGCGTTTGCGTACAGAATGAAGCTGGAAGCAATGAGTCGCCAAGGGCATCGTTCCGACCTAACTTCCGACCAAGTTGGTCGGAAGTTAGAGACCGCCGAGATTATTGCACAGCAGTCCGATGACAGCAAATCTCAGGTACGGCGCTATATCCGCCTGACCTATCTCATCCCTGAGTTTCTTGAAAAGATGGACAATAATGAAATCGCCCTGTCTGTCGGCGTGGAGCTGTCATTTCTTGATGTGCAGAGCCAGCGGGAGGTGCTGGAACAGTGCGCCATCAATGACTGCACTCCATCCTATTCACAGGCTTGGCGGATGCACAAAGCCGACCGGGAAGGTACACTGACCAAGGCAGCCATCCAAACCATTATGTCGGAGGAAAAAGCCAACCAGCAGGAAACGGTGAAAGTTCCCATCTCCCGTCTGCGGGAGGTTCTTCCTCAAGGGCTGGATGCGAGGAGGACGGAAGATTTTATCATCAAGGCTTGCGATCACTATCGCAAATATCTTATCCGCCAGCGTAATCGGGATGAAAGATGAGGAGGTACCCCCTATGGAACAATTCATCCAAAAATATCCGTACAATCAAGTTTTTGAAAACAATGCCGACTCGCATTTTCATATGAAAATCGGTGGCACGGTTTATGATGTTACGACTCATTATGACCCCAAGGGGCGGCAGTGTGTGTTGGAGCAGTTCAAAGATCTGCTGCTTCAGAAGGAATGGAGTCAGTCACACAATCGAAAGGAACAGCCGAAATCAATATAATGGCATATATCCCATTGCTTGATTCGGCTATCGGAAAGGAGTTAAACGCTATGACAGTCAAGAAAAATGCAGACCAAGAAAAAATCACCGCCCTTTACTGTCGCCTTTCGCAGGACGATGGTTTGGACGGAGATAGCAACAGTATTCAGAATCAGCGGGAGTTGCTGCGGAATTTTCTCCGAACCCGCCCGGAGCTTCGGGAATACGCCGTCAGGATCGACGACGGCTTCACAGGCTCCAATTTTGATCGTCCGAGCTTCAAGAAAATGCTGGAGGACGTAAAAGCAGGGCGTACCAACTGCATCATCGTAAAAGATCTTTCTCGCTTTGGCCGAAATTATCTGGATGCTGGCGAATACATCGAGAAGATACTTCCCTTTTTAGGCGTGCGGTTCATTGCCGTCAACGACAACTATGACAGTTTTGGCGGAAAAAACGCTTCGGACGAGCTTATCATTCCGTTCAAGAATCTTATAAACGAAGCCTACTGCCGGGATATTTCCGTGAAAGTCCGCACCCAGCTTGAGGTCAAGCGCAAGAGCGGCCAGTATATCGGCGCATTTGCCGTGTACGGCTATCTGAAGGACGAAACGGACAAGAATCACCTGATCGTAGACGAATATGCCGCAGATGTCGTGCGCGACATCTTTTCCTGGAAGCTGGAGGGCATGAGTCCGCAGGATGCACTGGGCGATGGCGCTGGGCTATCTCGTTATGGGCATCATTGCCGACCTCGTCGCTGGCGCGGGGCAGTACAAGAGCAAGAAGGTCAATTCGATCTCCTATCTTCTGATCTGCCTGGGCGGTACGGCGTCTTATCTCGTATTCTTCGCCGACCCGGACGGCTGGGCCAAGACCATGCTGGGAAACGGCACGGAGCAATCGTATATCGACACCATGCGCGCGACCGGGACGACCTGGATCCTGCTTCTGATGCTGGCGGGCACCCTGCTTGCCGCCGCCATCAGTGCGTTTGCCGGCTGCAAACTGCTCCGCAAGCAGTTTGAAAAGGCCGGTATCACGAAATGACACCGCTGTGCCTGGACCCGCGGACCAAGCTTGCGCTCCTGCTGCTCTGCGTTTTGAGCGCCATGTTTGCGCCGAACCTGTCTGTCCCGCTGGCACTGGTGGCGCTCATCGGTCTGCTGGCCGCGCTGAGCGGGAAGGGGCGGTACGCGCTGCGCGGGGTGCTTGCCTATGCGCTGATCTGCGCGTTTACCGTCTGGAGCATGCGTGTCATGACCGGCGCCTGGCGGACGATGTTTGTGGCGTTTCTTGGCCTGGTGCATAAGGTTTACGCCTGCGGGATGCTGGCGGGGCTGGTGATTGCCACGACCAAGGTCGGGGAATTCCTCTCCGCCATGGCGCGGCTGCGCGTACCCAAAAAGCTGACGATCCCCATCGCCGTCATGCTCCGCTATCTGCCGACGATTCGGGAGGACTGGCATTTTATCCAGGACGCCATGCGGCTGCGGGATGTATCGCCGACCCTGCTTGGCTTTCTGAAAGCCCCAGCCATGACGGTGAACTGCATCTATGTGCCCCTGCTGACGGCGGCGAGCAAGGCGGCCGATGAGCTGTCCGTCGCGTCTGTCACCCGGGGGATCGAAAACCCGAAGCCCCGCACCTGCTTGGTGAAGATCCAGATGCAGGCGGCGGATTGGGGGATTCTGGCATTGTTTGCGGCATTTTTTGCCGCGGAGCTTGTCTGGAAGGCGGTGGGCGGATGATCGAGTTTCAGGATGTGTCGTTTGCGTATGCGGGCAGCCCGGCGGGCGGCTTGCGGCATATCGACCGCACCATTCCGGACGGGCAGTGCGTCCTGCTCTGCGGCCGGAGCGGCTGCGGCAAGACGACGCTGACGCGGCTTGTCAATGGCTTGATCCCGCAGTTTTTCGCGGGGGCGCTGGAGGGCCGTGTGCTGCTGGATGGCGAAGATCTTGCCGCGCTGCCCATGTATCGCATCGCGGAAAAGGTCGGCAGCGTGTTCCAGAATCCCCGGACGCAATTTTTTAATGTCGATACCGACAGCGAGATCGCCTTCGGCATGGAGAATGCCGCGGTCCCGCAGGCGCAGCTGGGCCGCCGTGTGGCGGAGACCGCCGCGGCGCTGCAGATCGAGCCGCTGCTTGGGCGCAATATCTTTGCCCTCTCCGGCGGGGAGAAGCAGAAGATCGCCTTCGCGTCAAGCTACGCCATGGGGCCAGCGGTGTTTCTGCTGGATGAGCCGTCCTCCAATCTGGACCAGGCGGCCATTGCCGCGCTGCGGGAGCAGCTGCAGCGCATCAAGGCGCAGGGAAAGACGGTCCTGATCGCGGAGCATCGGCTCTATTATCTGATGGATGTGGCTGACCGTATTTTGTATTTGGAGAACGGCGCGATCGCAGGCGATTTTACCCCGGCCCAATTCCGCGCCTTGCCCAATGCGGTGCGGCAGCAAATGGGGCTGCGGGCGGTGGCGCTTGCCGACGAGCGCCCGGCCTGTGTCGCTGCGCCTGCGGCAGCGCCGGTACTGGAGCTGCAGGGGGTGACGCTGGCGTATCAGAAGCGGACCGTCCTGCAAGACATTTCCCTGCAAGCCGCCCCCGGCGAGGTCATCGCTGTCGTCGGGCAGAACGGCGCGGGGAAGACGACATTCTCCCGCGCCCTCTGCGGGCTGCACAAGGCAGCGTCCGGCGTCTATCTCTGGAACGGGAAGCCGCAGACGCCGCAGGCGCGCCGGAAACGGGCCTATCTCGTCATGCAGGATGTCAACTACCAGCTCTTTGCCGAGAGCGTGGCGGCAGAATGCACCTTTGGAATCAAGCGCCCAGACACGGCGCTGGCGGAAAAGACGCTGGAGGACCTGGGCCTTGCGCCCTTCCGGGCGCGCCACCCCAACACCCTCTCCGGCGGGCAGAAGCAGCGGCTGGCGGCTGCGGCTTCCATCGTCAGCGGCAAGGCGCTGCTGGTCTTGGACGAGCCGACCAGTGGACTTGACTATGACAGTATGGTCCGCCTTTCCGCCCTCATCCGGCAGCTTGCCGGGCTGGGGAAGATCATTTTCGTTGTGACCCACGACTATGAATTCGTCTGCCGCACCTGCGGGCGGGTGCTGCAGTTTGCGCGCGGCGGGATTCAGGCAGATTTTTCCGTGACGGAAGCAGCCCTGCGGAAATGCAAAGATATTTTCCAGGTGAGGTGAGCGCTGTGAAAAAAGAGAAAGGGACGCTCGGCTGGGTCTTTACCTTTGCCGGGCAGAAAAAATCGGGTTATCTTGCAAGCGTGTGCTTTGCCGTCATCGGCGCGGCGTTTCAGATCCTGCCGTATTTTGTGATGGCGCGGGTCATCGGCAAGCTGCTGGCGGGGGACCGGGCGCTTGCCGGGTATTTGCTGGATTGCGCCCTGATGGCGGCGTTCTGGGGCGTGCGGGTGCTCTGCCATGCACTTTCCACGGCGCAGTCCCATCAGGCGACCTTCGCGGTGCTGGGCAATATCCGCAAGCAGTGCCTGGCCAAGCTTGCCCGGATGCCCCTGGGCGATGTGCAGGCCAAGGGGTCCGGAGAACTGAAAAATATCCTGGTCGAGCGGGTGGACAGCATCGAGCCGACGCTGGCGCACGTCCTGCCGGAGATGAGCAGCAATGCCGTTGTCGTCCTGGCGACGTTTGGGTATCTGTTGGCGCTTGACTGGCGGATGGCGCTGGCTTCGCTTCTTACGTTCCCGCTGGGCATGGTCTTCTTCGGACTGATGATGGCGGGGTACAAGAAAA
The DNA here is from genome assembly GCA_934615645.1 of uncultured Oscillospiraceae bacterium. GTDB lineage: Bacteria > Bacillota > Clostridia > Oscillospirales > Oscillospiraceae > SVMC01. The sequence goes on from CAKTTR010000109.1 coordinate 4,641, forward strand.
ATTACGAGCGCACCGTGGCGGCGACGAATACCCTCAATGATACGGCGGTGGAGTACATCGGCGGGATCGAGGTCATCAAGGTCTTCGGCAAGGCGAAAAGCAGTTACGAAAAATTTGTGACTGCCGCCAGGCAATGCGCCCAGAGTTACATCGACTGGATGAACAAGAGCAATTTCTATTTCACCTTTGCCATGAACATTATGCCCGCGACGCTCCTGGCCGTGCTGCCCATCGGCGGGTGGCTTTTGAAAAACGGGAGCTTAGCGCCGGATACATTTCTCCTCATCGTCCTCGTCTCTATGGGGCTCATCACGCCGATCCTTGGCTGCATGAAGTTTACTGACGATCTGGC
>CAKTTR010000110.1 GCA_934615645.1 uncultured Oscillospiraceae bacterium
TCTCCCCGCCTCTCCTCTTTTTTCCCATTATACCAAAAAGCTCGCTGTTACGCGAGCTTTCTTTGACAGGCTGAGCACTGCAATGGGTTTTCATTGCAGTGCTGTGTTGCTGTGTGTGATTTTTGTTAGAATGTTTACGCCTCGCCGGGCATTTTCCAGGCGTGGTGATCGGTGTGCAGCAGGTGGTGGGAGCGCTCGCCCAGGGGCTTTTCCAGGTACTCCCGGTACAGGGCCTGCACGTCGGGGTTCTCGTGGGAGAAGCGGATGGGCGCGTTGGCGTCCAGCTCCCAGAGAATATTGCCGCGGCTCTCAGCCAGCTCTGCGCCGTCGTGGATCGGCTGGCCGCCGCCGCCGGCGCAGCCGCCGGGACAGGCCATGACCTCGACGAAGTCATACTGCTTTTCGCCGCTCTCCAGCGCCTGCATCAGCTTGCGGGTATTGCCCAGCCCACTGACGACGGCCACACGGACTGTGCCGGTGCCGGGGATATTGAAGATGGCTTCCTTCCAAGGCTGGCTGCCGCGCACCGCCGTGAAGGCGTCCGCCGGGGGATTCGCGCCGGTCAGCAGGAAATAAGCGCTGCGCAGGGCCGCGTCCATAACACCGCCGGTGGCGCCGAAGATAACGGCTGCGCCGGTGCCGGTGCCCAGGGGGCTGTCAAACTCGGATTCATCCAGGTAGGCCGGGGTGATATGCTCGCTGCGCATCATGCGCGTCAGCTCCCGGGTCGTCAGGACGATGTCGACATCCGGGTCTCCACAGGCGTCATTCATGTTGGGAATTGCACATTCGCTCTTTTTGGAAACGCAAGGCATGATGGAGACGACAAAGATCTTGTGCGGGTCGACCCCCAGCTTCTGGGCAAAGTAGCTCTTGGCCACCGCGCCGAACATCTGCTGGGGCGACTTTGCCGTGGACAGACAGTCCACATACTGGGGGAACTGGGTCTTGACAAAGCGGACCCAGCCGGGGCAGCAGGACGTGAACATGGGCCACTTGTGCTCGCTTGCGTGGGTGAAGCGCTCAATAAACTCGCTGCCCTCCTCCATGATCGTCAGGTCGGCGGTGAAGTCGGTATCGAAGACATAGTCGAAGCCAATTTGCCGCAGGGCGGAGACCATCCGCTTGACCGTCGCAAACTGGGGGCTAAGATTAAACGCTTCGGCCCAGGCTGCGCGGACCGCCGGTGCGATCTGCACGACAGTAATCCGGTCCGGGTCCTTCAGGGCGTCGAAGACAGGGGTCGTGTCGTCTCGCTCGACGAGGCCTGCGGTGGGACAGTGGGTAATGCACTGGCCGCAGTAGGTGCACTCCGTCTCGGTGATGTGGCGGTTGCGGGAGACGTCGATGGTCGTCCGGGAGCCGGTCCCGGCGATGTCCCAGATGTGCATATCCTGGATACGGTCGCAGACCTGGACGCAGCGCATACACTTGATGCACTTGTTTTCGTCCCGGATCAGGGGGGCGTCGTAGCCCCAGCTTTTGCGGCGCAGCTTTGTTTCGTAGGGGGTGTAGACCAGGTTATGGTCGTTGGCCAGCTTCTGCAGGGTGCAGTTTCCGCTGCGAACGCACAGAGCGCAGCGGGCGTCGTGCTGGGAGAGAATGAGCCGCAGGTTTGTCCTTCGAGCGGACCGGACCTTCGGACTGTTGGTGTAGACGACCATACCGTCCTGCACCAGATTTTCACATGCCGGGACGAGCCGCACGTTGCCGACAATCTCGACAGCGCAGATGCGGCACGCGCCGATCTCGTTGATGTCCTTGAGATAGCAGAGGGTTGGAATCTCAATTTTTGCCATGCGGGCAGCTTCCAGGATCGTCGTATTCTCCGGGACCTGGATCATTTTGTTGTCAATCGTTACCGTTACCATGCTCTGTTTCGACCTCCTCTGAAGTTACCGTAGCCAAAGTGGTCGCAACGCAGGCAGCGGCTGGTCTCCTGCATTGCCTGTTCCTTGGTCATGCCACATTCAATGCAAACAAAATCATGCTTGCGCTCGCTGGCCTCCCGTTCGGCCGAGGAGACTCTGCCGTGGGGCGGCTTGTTGTTGAAGCGGGGGTTGGGGATCTCGACGTCCGTGGTGATCTCGTGGTGGAAGCCGAGGTATTCGTCAATATTCGCAGCCGCGACCTTACCGGCGGCAATGGCGCGGATGGCGCTGGCGGGGCCGGTGACACAGTCGCCCCCGGCGAAGACGTTGCTGTTTTCATCCAGCTGGCTGCTGTCCTGCGCGGCAATGCGGCCTCGGGTGATCTTGACGCCGCTCTGGTCAAAGGCGTCGGACTCGATGCCCTGACCGATGGCGACGATGATCATATCCGCCTCAATGCGGCGCTCCGGCAGCGATGCGGCAGAGATCTTCGGCTTGCCCCGCTCGTCCATCCGGCCCAGCATCTGCGGCTGGGTCCACAGCGCGACGGCGTTGCCGTTTTCGTCGGCCTCGATGCGGATCGGGGCCTGCAGCGTCAGAAGCTCCGCGCCCTCGGCGACGGCACCCTGGACTTCCTCCTCCTGGGCCGTCATGTCCTCGGCCCGGCGGCGGTAGACGCAGCTGACCTGCTTGGCACCCAGGCGGATGGACGAACGCGTGACGTCCATCGCGACGTTGCCGCCGCCGATGACGACGACAGATTTGCCGGTAAAATCAGGCATATCGTCATCGCCGATGCGGCGCAGCATTTCGACAGCGGACATGACATTGTGGCTGTCCTCCCCGGGGATGCCGGTTTTCTTGTCGGTATGTGCGCCGATGGAGATGTACAGGCAGTCATACTGCTTTTTGAGGTCCTTGAATGTGACGTCCTTGCCGATGGAGACCTCGGTATGGACATGGATGCCGGTGGAGAGGATGGATGCGATCTCTTCGTCCAGTCGCTCCCGGGGCAGACGATAGCTGGGAATGCCGTAGCGCAGCATACCGCCCAGCTTTTTCCGCTGCTCGTAGATCGTGACGTCGTGGCCCATGAGTGCAAGATAATAGGCAGCGGATAGGCCGCCGGGGCCGCCGCCGACGATGGCGACACGCTTGCCGGTGGCCGGGGCGCAGGGGGGATTGGGGACGGAGCCTGCGTTGTCCACAGCGAAGCGCTTCAGGCCGCGGATGTTCATGGGATCGTCGATCATATTCCGGCGGCAGCGGGCTTCACAGGGATGCTCACAGATATAGGCGCACGCCGTGGGGAAGGGGTTGTCCTTCCGGATGAGGCGCACTGCGTCGGCATAGCGCTCCTCGCGGATCAGGGCGATATAACCGGGGACGTCGACCCCCGCCGGGCACAGCGCCACGCAGGGTACCGGGTTTTTCAGCCCGCCCAGGCAGCGGTGATTCTTGACATGCTCCTCATAATCCTCCCGGAAGCCCTTGAGTCCCATCAGGACCAGGCGCGCGGCCTGGGTGCCGATGGCACAGTCCGTCGTATCAACGACGACTTGGGCCGTATCTTCAATGAGCTGCAGGGTGTTTTCCGTGGCGTTGCCGTCCAGCACGCGCTGCAGCATGGAAGACAGCTGCCCCAAGCCGATCCGGCACGGGACGCATTTGCCGCAGGTTTGCGCATGACAGAGATTTAAGAAATTCAGTGCCATATCGACAGGACACAGCCCCGGGGGACTGGCGGCGATGCGGTTTTCAATGCTCCTGTAGAGCTCGTCCACCACAGCCTGTGCCTGACTTTCCGATTTGATGTAAAGTCTGCTCATGTGGAACCCTCCAAAGTTCGTGATAGAAAAAACACGCGCGTTCTCGGTGTATTACTTTCCATTATACACGATTTTTGAATATTGTAAATAGGTATAAAAAATTCTTTTTATACCGATAGTTTTATACGAATACGATGGAAATGAACGGAAAAAATTCGAAATTGATACATTTTATTCGATATGATTTTCCTGGTTTGTCCCAGGGGTGGCGGGCAAACGAAGCTTGCATATTTGGTGCGGCAATGCTATACTGAATAAAATACCAAAGGGCAGCCCGGCGCGGCGCGCGGGTGCTGCAAACGTTTTGGGAGGCACGCATGAGCATTTCCGCCTGGCTGCATCAGTTGGACTTTTCTTATCTTTTGACGCTGCTGCTGTCCGCCGCGGCGGCGCTTTTGTGCATCACGGTGCATGAGAGCGCCCATGGGCTGATCGCTGCCGCCCTAGGGGACCCGACGGCAAAGCGGGCCGGGCGCATCAGCCTGAACCCCTTCAAGCATGTAGATTTCCTAGGGCTCGTGATGCTGGCCGTCGCCCATGTCGGCTGGGCAAAGCCGGTGCCGGTGGATATGCGGAATTTTAAAAATCCCAAGGCCGGGATGGCGTTGACGGCCCTGGCAGGGCCGGTTTCCAATTTGCTCTTCGGCTTTCTGGCACTGTGCGGCTATTATTTCTGCCTGCGGTATGGACAGGGGGAGGCGGCCGTCTATCTGGGGCTGTTTTTGCAGGACCTGGCTGTCATCAACTGCGGCCTGGCTGTATTTAATGTAATCCCTATTTCGCCGCTGGACGGGTCGAAGGTCCTGTTTGCATTTTTGCCCCAGCGGGCGTACAGCTGGCTGATGCGCTATGAGCGCTATGGGATGCTTTTGCTGATCCTGCTGGTGGTTCTGGGATGCCTGGATGGCTTTTTGAACACGGGGCTCCAGTGGGTCGTGCAGGGCATGTGGCGCGGCGTCGTTGGGCTGTTTTCCGGCCTGTAGAGGGGCTTGGCGTGAGCATTTGTTAGAAAAGAGGCGCGATGGAAGAACCGAAATATCACCTGTCCGGCGTGGTGCATACCCGCGAGGAATCCATGGAGGATTTTGAGGGGCCGCTGGATGTTATTTTCCTGCTGCTGAGCAAGAATAAGATCGAGATCCAGGATGTCTCCATTACGTCGATCCTGGAGCAATACCTGGCCTATCTGGAAGAGCGCAAGCGCATGGATATGGAGATCGCCAGCGAATTTATTGCTATGGCGTCCCA
>CAKTTR010000111.1 GCA_934615645.1 uncultured Oscillospiraceae bacterium
AGCGAAGAAAGAATCGGGGAAGAAAGACGCCGCCAAGGGCGGGGGGCGGTCCCCCCGCCCTTGGATCTCACCCCCTGCTTACAACATCGAAACTACAGCCGCACACTGTACCAGCTACCAAGCAGATTTGCCTCTGCATCCGTACCCTGTGACCCGGTGAGCAGACCGCTTGCCGCTTCGCTGTAGCTTACGGACTTCCCCGGTGACTTGTTAGCTGCCGGATAGGGGAGAGCGGTGCGTCTATATTTAAGTTGTATAGCGCGGTGGTGCGGCAGGGGGAATCCCCCACAAACCCCAAAAAAATCCCATATTTCTAGTTGACTTCACGCCGCTTGTCTGGTATAATCAACATTCGGTGGGTTACGCCGCACGTACTCGTGCGCCCATAACGCCCCCGAACGCAAAATCGCGCAATAATCGCATATACGGAGGTTTCGGCATGCTCTCAGAGCTGAAAACAAGCCGGAAGCTTGTTGGAATGAAGCAGATCCGCCGGGCGCTGCAGGAGGGGAAGGTCCAGAAGGTCTTCCTCGCCGCCGACGCCGACCCGGCCTTGACGGAGCCCCTGGCCGCCCAATGTGAGGCCCTGGGCATCCCCGTGTGCCCCGTCCCGACCATGGCCGAGCTGGGCGCCGTCTGCGAGATCGACGTCAAAGCCGCCGCTGCGGCCGTGATCTCGTAAAACTTTGGTCTTAACGGAATATTTTAGCAATATCCCGGATAAGATATACGCTGTGCAAGCAGCAATTTTTAAGAAAGGAGAACCCCATGCCTACATTTAACCAGTTGGTAAGAAAAGGCAGAGAGCAGGCTACTTACAAGTCCACTGCTCCCGCACTGCAGAAGGGTATGAACACCCTGAAGAACAGACCCACCGATCTGTCCTCCCCCCAGAAGAGAGGCGTTTGCACCGCGGTCAGAACGACGACCCCGAAGAAGCCGAACTCCGCACTGCGTAAGATCGCCCGTGTTCGCCTGACCAACGGCTACGAAGTTTCTGCATACATCCCCGGCGTCGGCCACAATCTGCAGGAACACTCTGTCGTGCTTATCCGCGGCGGCCGTGTCAAGGACCTTCCCGGTGTCCGTTACCACATCATCCGTGGTACTCTCGATACCCAGGGCGTGCAGGGCCGTATGCAGTCTCGCTCCAAGTACGGCGCGAAGAAGCCGAAGGCCAAGAAAAAGTAATTTGACCCATTCCACGCCTTGACGCAAGGCGACGCCTTGCCAATGACGTTTTTTATATTTATGATAAAAGACCTCTTGGCAGGCACCAACGAAAGGTCCGCCTTTCGAAGTACCTATGAAATCATTCTATGAAGGAGGGAAGCGAAGTGCCCAGAAGAGGTAATGTTCCCAAAAGAGAAGTTTTGCCGGATCCGATGTACCATTCGGTTCTGGTGACCAAGCTCGTCAATAGCATCATGCTCGACGGCAAAAAGGGCGTTGCGCAGAAAGTTGTCTACGGCGCTTTTGAGATCGTCGAAGAAAAGACCGGCAAGAACGGCCTGGAAGCCTTCCAGCAGGCGATGGATAACATCATGCCCACCCTGGAAGTCAAGACCCGCCGTGTCGGCGGCGCCAACTATCAGGTCCCGATCCAAGTCCGGCCTGACCGCCGTCAGACCCTCGGCCTGCGCTGGCTGACGGACTACTCCCGCAAGCGCGGCGAGAAGACCATGAAAGAGCGCCTGGCCGGCGAGATCATGGACGCTTGCAACAACACCGGCGCCTCTGTCAAGAAGCGCGAAGACACCCACAAGATGGCCGAAGCCAACAAGGCTTTTGCACATTTCCGTTGGTAAAGAAGGAGCATTTACATGCCGAGACAGTACTCTCTTGAGAATACAAGAAATATTGGTATTATGGCGCATATTGACGCCGGTAAGACCACAACAACGGAAAGAATCCTCTACTACACGGGTGTGAACTACAAGATCGGCGAGACCCACGAGGGCACCGCCACGATGGACTGGATGGAGCAGGAGCAGGAGCGTGGCATCACGATCACCTCCGCCGCCACCACCTGCCATTGGAAGGGCCGCCGCATCAACATCATCGACACCCCGGGTCACGTGGACTTTACGGTGGAAGTGGAGCGCTCGCTCCGCGTGCTGGACGGCTCCGTCACGGTACTGTGTGCCAAGGGCGGCGTCGAACCCCAGACGGAGACAGTGTGGCATCAGGCGGATAAATACAGCGTCCCGCGCATGGTGTTCGTCAATAAGATGGATATCATCGGCGCCGATTTCTATAACGTTCTCAACATGATGCATGACCGGCTGAAATGCAACGCCGTCCCGATCCAGCTGCCCATCGGCGCGGAAGCGGATTTCTGCGGCGTCATCGACCTCATCACGATGAAAGCGAATTACTTTGTCGATGCCCTCGGCAAAGAGATCCGCGAGGAAGAGATCCCCGACGACATGCGGGACCTGGCCGACGAATACCGGGAAAAGCTCATTGAAGCCGTCGCCGATGAAGACGAAAGCATCATGGAGACGTTCCTGGAAGGCGGCGAGGTCGCCGAGAGCGATATCCGCGCGGCCCTGCGCCGCGGCACCATCGGCGTTCGCCTCGTGCCCGTCGTCTGCGGGACAGCCTACCGCAACAAGGGCGTCATCGCCCTGCTGGACGCCATCGTGGATTACATGCCGTCGCCGCTGGACAAAAAGGCGATGACCGGCATCAATCCGAAGACCGACGAGGAAGAGACCCGCGATGTCAGCGACGACGCGCCCTTCTCCGCCCTGGCCTTTAAGATCGCGACGGACCCGTTCGTCGGCAAGCTGTGTTTCTTCCGTGTCTATTCCGGCACCCTGAACAAGGGGTCCACGGTCCTCAATGCCACAAAGGGCAAGCGGGAGCGCCTGAGCCGGATCCTGCTGATGCACGCCAACCACCGGGAGGACCTCGATATGGTCTACTCCGGCGATATCGCGGCGGCCGTCGGCGTCAAAAATACCACCACCGGTGATACCCTGTGCGACGAAAAGCACCCCATCGTGCTGGAGTCCATGGAATTCCCGGAGCCGGTCATCCGCGTTGCCATCGAGCCGAAGACAAAGGCCGGGCAAGAGAAGATGACCATCGCCCTGCAGAAGCTGGCCGAGGAGGACCCGACCTTCAAAGCCTACACCGATTCTGAGACCGGCCAGACGATCATCGCCGGTATGGGCGAATTGCATCTTGAAATCATTGTCGACCGGCTCCTGCGGGAGTTTAAGGTCGAAGCCAACGTCGGTGCGCCCCAGGTCGCTTATAAAGAGACCATCCGCGACACCGTCGAGGTCACCCAGAGCTTCGTCCGCCAGTCCGGCGGTAAGGGCCAGTACGCGAAGGTCAAGATCCGCGTCGAGCCCAATGAGTCTGGGAAGGGCTACGAATTTGTCAACAAGATCGTCGGCGGCGCCATCCCCAATACGTTCATCCCCGCTGTGGATATGGGCGTGCAGGGCTGCATGGAGTCGGGCGTCCTGGCCGGGTTCCCGGTCGTGGACTGCATCGTCACGCTGCTCGACGGCGCGTATCACGAGGTCGACTCGTCCGAGCTTGCCTTTAAGATCGCCGGTTCCATGGCCTTCCGCGATGCCTGCCTCAAGGCGCATCCGGTCATCCTGGAGCCCGTCATGAAGGTCTCTGTCATCGTGCCGGAGGAATACGTCGGCACCGTCGTCGGCGATATCACCGCCCGCCGTGGCTCCATCCTGGGCATGATCCCCAGAGGCGGCGCCACCCAGGTGGACGCGAACGTCCCCCTGAGCCAGATGTTCGGCTACGCGACGGACCTGCGCAGCTCGACCCAGGGCCGCGGCCAATACGCCATGGAGCCCAGCCATTACACCGAGCTTCCCCGCAGTATGCAGGAAGCTTTGATGGAAAAACGCAGCGCGCATTAAAAAAAGCTTGTCATTTTGCATTTTATGTTGTATGATGAAGCTAGTTGGCAAAGACTTGAAGTTTTTATAAGGTTCAATTATCACAGGAGGATTTTTTTCAATGGCTAAGCAAAAATTTGAAAGAACAAAGCCCCATGTAAACATCGGCACCATCGGCCACATCGACCATGGTAAGACGACCCTGACCGCTGCCATCACCAAGTGGCTGGCTCTGCAGGGCGGCGCTGAGTACACCGACTATTCTTCCATCGACAAGGCTCCGGAAGAAAGAGAGCGCGGCATCACCATCAACACTGCGCACGTCGAGTACGAGACCGCAAAGCGTCACTACGCCCACGTCGACTGCCCGGGCCATGCTGACTACATTAAGAACATGATCACCGGTGCTGCCCAGATGGACGGCGCGATCCTCGTCATCGCTGCTTCCGACGGCCCCATGGCCCAGACCAAGGAGCATCTGCTGCTGGCCCGCCAGGTTAACGTTCCCTCCGTTCTGGTCTTCCTGAACAAGTGCGACCAGGTCGACGACGAAGAGCTCCTGGAGCTCGTCGAGATGGAAGTCCGCGAGACGCTGGACTTCTACGGCTTCCCCGGCGACGACACCCCCATCATCCGCGGCTCCGCGCTGAACGCGCTGTCCTGCGAATCCAACGATCCCAACGCTCCCGAGTATGCTTGCATCAAGGAGCTCATGGACGCAGTCGACGACTTCATCCCGACGCCCGCCCGTAACGACGACCTGCCCTTCCTGATGCCCGTCGAGGACGTCTTCACCATCTCTGGCCGTGGCACCGTCGCGACCGGTCGTGTCGAGCGTGGCGTCATCAAGAAGAACGAGCCCGTCGAGATCGTCGGCATGACCGAAGAGATCAAGACGACTGTCGTCACCGACATCGAAATGTTCCACAAGCTGCTGGACTACGCAGAAGCTGGCGACAACATCGGCGCTCTGCTCCGCGGCGTTGACAAGAAGAGCATTGAAAGAGGCCAGGTCCTGGCAAAGCCGGGTTCCATCCATCC
>CAKTTR010000112.1 GCA_934615645.1 uncultured Oscillospiraceae bacterium
AGCCACCACGCTTTCGCGCTCGTCGCCGCTATCTTTTTCACTTCTGCCTGGTATTAACTGCGCTTCCGTAATGCGCTTCGTTAGTATACCAGCTCCCTACACTTTTGTCAATATCTTTTTCCAGGTTTTTTCAAAATTATTTAAAATACCCCGTGATCTCCTGCTGCGTCATCCAGCGCAGCTTGCTTTCCATCAGGGCGCGGAGCGCTGGGTTCTCTGCCCCATTGCGGGCAAGGAGCGTCTTTTGCATGGTAAACAGGTCATTATACGTCAAATAGGGATAATCCGTTCTGCCATAGACACCCTCCCCGTAATAGCAATAGTGCAGGTCGCCGTCGGGCTTGATCCACTGGGGCCAGGTGTCCTCGATGGCCAGCAGCATCCGGTCCGCCAGCGCGGCCAAGTCCGGCCTTTGCAGATAGTCGCTGTAGTCATACAGCACCTGCATCTCCGCCAGTTGATGGTTGAGCGAGCTATGCACCGGCATATCCGCCGCCGGATTGCAGTAATCGTAGACGAACCAGCCGCCGTTTTCCGTGGTGTGGTGATATTTTTCAGCGTAGTCAAGATAGAACGCCAGATAGTCCTCCATCACATCCCGGAAGCCGCCGTGCCGCTGCGCAAAGGTCAGATAGAGCAGCATCGCGTCTGAATTCCAGCGGGTATCGTAATAATCCGCGTCGATGCCGTAATCTTCCCAAAGCCAGCCGCTGCGGGTCTTCGTATGCATGCTCCCGTCGGCTTCCGCCAGACGCGAGACCGTATCCAGCATCGCGACCGTTAGGTCATCAGCACAGCGGTTGGAACCCGATAGGGCTTCTAAGCTTTTTGTCAAATAAGAAATCACGCACCGAAAATAGACGCCGCTCCCGTGGGGCTCGTACGTCTCCGGACACGGGCGATAGTAACCGTCGTAGCACCACTTCCACTCCCGCGGCTGGACATACGTCGCCCACAGAGCCAGGCTGTTTTCCGCCGTATCCCACAACGGTGCCGGATCGTCGGAGCGCACGACGGTGTAATCGCAGACCTCCCCTGCAGCCAGATAACTGCCAAACACCTGCACGCGCCAGCCGTCCGCCGACTGTGTAATGGTCAAATAGCCGCGGCTCCCCGTCTCCTGCAGGCAGGCGCGCTCGACCTGGCGATAGCCCCAGGGGATGAACACAAAATATTGCACATCCGGCGTCACGAGATAGGCCGCCGTCGCGGACAGGACCGCAGGTGCAAGTGCGGCCTGCTGCCATGCGCCGACCGCCGGGTCATAATACCAGATCGCCCCTTCCTTTGACGGCAGGTCCCAGGTCTCCACCGCTTCCCAGCGGGAGGACCAGTTGCCATTTTGCACCCGAGCCTGCGTCACGGTGTCTCCGTTTCCCAGTTGATAGTGCCGCCGAAGGATCGTCCGGTCGCCCAAATAGTTTTTCTGCTGCGTCTCGGAAATCGCGACGGTCTGGTCGTCCAGCGCAAGCGTGCTGCGCTCCAGCGTTTTTTCCGCGCGATACGTATGGCTCAGATATTTTCCACCGCAGGCGACCGCTGCGGTCAACGCCGCTAACAGCACAACGGCCAGCAGCCAATTTTTCACTTTCTTCATCGTCTCATTCCTTTTTTCGCCAGCGGGAAGCCCGCATGATATCCGGTACGTTTAGTACATTTTACTGAATTTAGGCAGAAAAAGCAAGCAAAAAAAGCGCCGGGCCATCGTCGGCCCGGCGCGGGAATGCAAAAAGTGCAAAAGCTTGCGCGGCGCTGAACGCGCCTGGGGAAAACTTACTGGACGTCTTCAATGATGCCGTAGCCGTCGTCGTTGCGCTTATAGACGACTGCAAAGGCGCCGTCGGCATCCGTATCGCGGAAGGCGAAGAAGCTGTGCTCCAGCAGATTCATCTGCAGAATCGCCTCGTCTCGCGTCATAGGCTTCAGGGGGAAGCGCTTGGTGCGCAGGATGCGGAATTCTTCCTCCTCCGGCTCGACGGGTGCAAACGTATTGGGCATATCGACCGTTCTGGCGAAAGCATCCTGCCGCAGGCGGCGCTCCAGGCGGGTCTTGTTCTTGCGGATCTGGCGCTCAATGGTGCTGACCGCAGCGTCGATGGATGCGTACATATTGGAGGTCGATTCACTGGCGCGGAAATAGGTATTGGCCGCGTGGACCGTCAGCTCCACATTATTGCGATTCTTCTCAACGGAGAACGTGACAAAAGCCTCTGCTTCCTCGCGGAAGTACCGCTCCAGCTTTGTCACCTTCTTGCTGGCGTATGCATGGATATCCTCCGGCAGGCGAATTTTCTTTTCTTGCATCTGAATTTTCATCATTGGCCACTCCTTTCGGATGATTCAGGGGGTTTGCTGTCTACTATTATACCATAAACTTATCAGATTTCAATAGCTTTTCCTGTGCATTTTCTATAATAGGCCCCTCTATGCCGGTTTTCGTGTAAACTTTTTGTGAACAGGCCGTTTACGTCCCGGCGCGTTCCTCGGACTCCAGCAACTCGTTCATGACCGACTGATACAGCTGCTCCGCTTTTTGGGAAAACGCCTGCTCCAGCTTCCGCGCCTGGGCGCGGGTCGGCGCGACCAGCTCCAGCGTCATCAAATTGCCGAATTCATCATCCAGCCCCATGACCACGGAAAAATCCCCCGCCGGACGCGGGAGGATCTCCGTCCGGACATAATTGTTGCGCAGGATCTGGCGATTGAACCGTTCCACCGCTATTTCCGCTCGCTGCCGGACCGGGAATGCGATAGAATCCGCCGTCACCGCAAGGGTCTGCTTGCCCTCCTCCGTGATGGCATAGCTGCCGTCTTCCTGCTGCAGCAGATGCCCGGAGGCCACCATCTGCGGGATCGCCTGCACGACATCAAAATAGCTCAGGCAGTCATCCTGATAGCAAAGCTCATATATTTTCTGCGCGTCCACCGGGTACATGACCCGGTCCATCACGTAGAGGATCAAAATTTTTACGTCCAGCATATCATGAATAAAACCGCGACGTTCCATTCCTGCCGCCTCCTTTCACCGGCGCCGCCGCAGCGGCCTCACAGCTTTTCTCTATTATACCCCACCAGACCGGTTCGCACAAGCCCTGTTTTCCGCCGCACCGGGCAGACGCTGCGCGCATAGGATGGAAAAATCCTTCGGGAGGTGATCCTCTTGCAGCTTACGCCTGCACACATCACGATCCTGGGCGGCGACGTCCGCTACAGCTACTGCGCGCAGCAGCTCCGCCAGGCCGGTTGGCAGGTCGATACATTTCAGGTGCAGGGCAGCCCGGACACGGCGGCGCTGCCTGGGCTGTTCCAGCCCCAGCGGGACTATCTGCTGCCCTACCCCGCATTCAACGCCCGGGGCTACATCCCATTTTTGCAGGGCGAGACGATCCTGCACTGCAGCGATCTCACCCAGGGGCCCATCACCGGCAGCCGCTTTCTCTGCGGCAGGCCCGGCAGCTTTGCCCAGCAGCTGCGGGATGCCGGGGCCCAGGTCCTGGACTATGAGAAAGATGAATTTCTGACGACGGCCAACGCCATCCCCACGGCAGAGGGCGCGCTGACCCTGGCCATGCAGCAGATGCCTGACACGCTCTGGGAATCTCGCTGCCTTGTCCTGGGCTTTGGGCGCGTGGGCAAGCAGCTGAGCCTGCGGCTGCAGCGGCTGGGGGCCCGGGTCACCGTCGCCGTCCGCAAGGACGCGGACCGGGCGCTGCTGGAAGCCCTGGGCCTGGCGCACGATACCGTCGCAAAGTACCGCAGCCCCCTGGGGCAATACCGGGCGATCTTCAACACCGTCCCGGCCCCGGTGTTCACGCCCGCGCAGTATGATACCATCGGCCCCGCCTGCGTGCTTATCGACCTGGCGTCCGCCCCCGGCGGCATCGACGCCTCCCAGTGCCTGCGCCGCAGCCTGCAATTTACCCACGCCCGGGGGCTCCCCGGCAAGACCGCGCCTGCCACAGCCGGACGGCTCATCGCCCAGACCGTGGCCCGCACACTGACAGAACAGGAGGCATTATGAACGAGACCTTGACCCTGGGCTACGCCCTGTGCGGTTCCTTTTGTACCTTTGAAAAATCCCTGCAGGCGCTGGAGGCCCTCACCGCGCGCTATGCCCATATCATCCCGATCTTTTCCGAAGCCAGCGCCTCGCTGGACACACGCTTTGGCCGGGCGGCGGAGCACATCGCCCGGGCAGAGCAGATCTGCGGCAGGCCCGCGCTGCGCAGTCTGACGGACGCAGAGCCCATCGGCCCGAAAAAGCTGCTGGACCTGCTGATCGTCGCTCCCTGCACCGGCAATACCCTGGCAAAACTCGCCCGGGGCGTGGCGGACTCCACCGTGACGCTGGCCTGCAAGGCGCATCTGCGCAATGAGCGGCCCATCGTCCTGGCCGTCTCCTCCAACGATGCGCTGGCGGGCAACGCCGCCAGTCTCGGCAAGCTGCTGGCCCGGCGGCACTTTTACTTCGTCCCCTTCGGGCAGGACAGTCCCGTGAAAAAGCCCGCCTCCCTTGTGGCAGATTTTGCAAAGCTCCCCGAGACCGTCGACCTGGCCCTACAAGGCAAGCAGCTCCAGCCGATGCTGCTATAGCAATGTGCAAATGCGCAAAAGGGCGCTGCAAATTTTGCAGCGCCCTTCAGCCTGTCAAAGAACACAGCGTCAAGTTAAGCAGGGACAGCAAAATTTAAGTGACAGTTGAAAAAACGGGCAAA
>CAKTTR010000113.1 GCA_934615645.1 uncultured Oscillospiraceae bacterium
CCCAGGGATTTATCATCCTGGGACAATTGGTCGTTCGTCTTGGCGACGAGATCGTCGATCTTCTGATAAAATGCGGCGGCGCGTTCCCGGGCCTTGCGCTCGGCCTGCTCGGCCCGGCGGTAGGCGGCCAGCTCCAGCTCCTCATACTGGCTGGGCGGCGCTTCCGGCTCCAGCGGCGGCAGGACCGGCTCCGGCGCAGGGGCCGGGGCGGCGGGCGCTTGCTGCAGGGACGCGACGGTCTGCTGCAGCTGGCCAATATAGGCGTTGGCGTCGTTCAGCTGCTGGGCAAGGCGGCTGTTTTCCAGCTGCAGCTGGCGTAGCTCCGCCTCGTGGGCGGCGGTGTTTTGCTCGATGAAATGGACCACGTCCGCCCGGTTAAAGCCCTGCAGGGCGGTACGGAAGGAATAGGTGTTGGAATCAGCCACAAATACCCCTCGCTTTTCTATTAAGGTAGAGTCTCACCGCGGCGCGGACCGCCGCAGGATACCAAAAGTATAGCACAGCTTTCCGACAAATACAACCGGAATCCGCCGGAATCTGGCGAAATTCGCAGGCTTTTGCATTTTTGCGGCGTCTGTGCTAAAATAATGTGTAATCTGCGCCGCCATACGCGGGCTTTGCGCCATAAAGGATGCCCAGGATGATCAAGATCACAAGCGGCATCAGGACGGCGAAGATCGGCATATTCATATCCCGCAGGCTGAGCTTCAGCTCCGTTTTGAGATAGGGAAAGAAGCGTTTCATGCGTCTGCCTCCTCACGAGAGAGCTGCAAATAAGCGTCCTCGAAGCATGCGCTGCCGCACTGCTGCTTTGCCGCGGCCACGGTTCCCAGGAAAACGGGCGTACCCTGTTTCAAAATGCAGATCTCGTCGCACAGCGCTTCCACTTCATCCATAAAATGAGACGTCAGGAAGATCGTCAGGCCCTGTTCTTTTAAGCCTTCCAGCGTTTTCCACACGCCGCGCCGCGCTTTTGCATCAAGGCCAGTGGTCAGCTCGTCCAAAAACACCAGCTCCGGCTGCCCGATCAGCGCCAGCACGATAAAAAGCCGCTGGCGTTCGCCGCCCGAAAGGCTTTTCACCGCTGCGTTTGCTTTCTCACCGATCCCAAACTGCGCACACAGCTTGCGCCAATCGGCGCTTTTGCGGTAGAGACTTGCAGTTTCTGCACAAAGCTCGGAAACCTTGATCTCTTTCTGATAGTCGCCCTCCTGAAACTGCACACCGATACGCTCAAAAAGCGTGCGGCGGTGTTTCGATGGGTCTTGCCCCAAAAGGCGCACCGTTCCGGCGTCTGCCTGCTTTGTGCCGAGCATACATTCGGTGGCAGTGCTTTTTCCGGCGCCGTTTGCGCCGAGCAGCCCGAATACTGTACCGCGTTTTACCGAGAGACGCAGATGATCGACCACGGGTTTGCCGTGATAGGCTTTGCACAAGCCCTCTACAAAAATCGCTTCGCTCATTTCTGGACCCTCCTGACTGCCCGCAGCTCGATATAGCCGCGCTGCCCTCGAGGCTCTAGCTGGATGCGCGGGTTCTCGTCGTCCCAGCGGTAGCCGATGACGGATGGGTCATAGCTGTCCATCGCCGCCTGCACGGTGCGGATGGCTTCGCAGTAATCCTCCTCCCGAAAAGCCGGACCCTGAAACATCAGATATTCCGCCTCCGGCAGGTGAATGGTATCAAAGCCCTCCGGGACCATTCCCATATCATCGGGTTCGACCTCCACGCCCTGCACATAGGTGGAGGTGTTCGGCTTTTTGTACTTTTCGGGCAGCCATAGGGCAACCGGCTCCCCGCAGCATGATCTCATGCTCATGAGGATGCCCCAGACCTCGCAGCTGACCTCCTCGCAGTAGGAGAAATAGTCCGCCGCATGCTTGCCGCGTTTGATGATACACAGGCGCTCCGGCTTGCGGATGACCTGTATGAAAATTGGTTGTATCCCGGACACGTCGATGTTCTCCTTTCTCAGTTCACGATATTTTGCGCCGTAAGGAATGAAGAACGGGACAGGAACGGGGCTTTTCCGATAATCACTGGGCTTTAGCCCAAACTCCCGGTAAAACGCCCGGGTGAAGGTATCTACATTGGAAAACCCAGCATTGTAGGCCGCGTCGATGACTTTGATCTTGCCGCTGCGCAGCTGCTCCGCCGCCTGCGTCAGCCGGTATTTGCGGATATATTCGGCTGGTGTCAGGCCGAGGTAGCTCCGGAATAGCCGGTAGGCGTACCAAGGGGAAAACAGCGATGCCCGCGCAAGGTCTTGCAGGCTGATCTCCCCGGCGTTGTTCTGTTCAATGTAGTCCTGCATTCGCTGGACCGCCAATACCTGTTCTGTCATTCTGCTCAGGCTCCTTACAGGAGGTATGATACCGCGGCGGGAAAATTTTCTCTCGACGTTCCTTGCCCTTTTGCTATTCTATTGAAAAAGGCACGGGAGCGGGATCAAAGCAATTGCTTCGTGTAATCGTGCCGTTTGCCGGTGTAGGGGTACTCTTCGAGGGTGAAAACCTCCTGATAGCCGTGCTTTTTGTAAAACGCGGGGGCTTGGAAGGAAAAGGTATTGACAAAGGCATATTTGCAGCCGCGCTGCCGGGCTTCGGCTTCAGCCGCTTCCAATAGCTTGCGCCCGATCCCTTTGCCGCGGCACGATTCGCGGACAAATAGGAATTGGATGCAAAGCCAATTGCCAAAGGTCTCTCCCGTCAATCCGGCGAGCTTCTTGTTTTGGGCATCTTCCAGGTAGATCCCGAGGGGAACATTTGCTGACGCTTCGCGATGGCGCAGATTATATGCTTTTAACATCTCGTAGATCTCGCCGATATCCCGCGCATCTGCGTCATCGGTGATCCTGAAATTCAGATCCATATTGATTCTTTCTTTCTTTCTTTCTTTTGCGCGTTGCGGCCTTCACGCCTGCATGATAGCTTGGAGCGTCCCGACGGAGCAGCCCTTGCTTTTATAGTAGGCGAGCATCTCCGGCAGCTTCTTTTTATCGTAGCTGGTGATACAGTCTGAGAGCACGTGGACGGTATAGCCGCATTTTGCCATATTGTAACAGGTGGATTTGATGCAGGCTGCGGCGTCGGCGCCGGCAATATAAAAGTCGGTCACGCCGCGGGCCTGCAGAAAAGCGGCAAACGCCTCGCCGGTCAGGGCGTTGCTCCTTGTCTTTGTAAAAATATGGTCGGATACAACGTGCAGCTCCGGGACCAGCGCCGCGCCGCGGGTGCCGGGCTTAAAGGTCCGTGTCCCCGCGGACAGGTTGTTGTGCTGGATGTATAGGACAAGCCGCCCCGTTTTGGCAGCCCAGTCGATCGCGTTGTTGACATTTTCGATGATTTCCCGGTAGTTTTTCGTGATGTCATTTTGCAGGTCGATCACGACCAGTGCGCTGTGCTTCATGCGATGCTCCTCCTTGCTTTTCTGCGTTTGTTTTGAAATTTCTGCGATGATTTGCCGCTCTTTTGCCCGCGTAAATCTTCGGGGAAAACGATAGACGCGGCGCAAACCGAGGGGGCGGCCTGCACTGCGTCTAAGCGTCTGGCATTTTGAGATCAATTGTTTTGCCGTTTTTAAACTGGATCACACAGGTGTATTTGCACTTGGGGCAGAACAGAGGGAAGTCCTCCAGCACCGTGTGCGGGCGCAGCTGGATCCTCGTTTTGCCGCTGCATCTGGGGCAGCGCAGCCAATTCGGGTTTGCTTTTATGGCTTCCGCCATGGATACCACCTCGCTGGTTAACATAATCTGCGGAATTTTTGTAAATTTGTGCGTTTTTCCGATAGCGCGCCAATGCGCTATACGATCGCAAAGGCGCATCACGGCGTTTCCGCCTGCGCTGCCAAAATTGCGCCGCGATACGCCTGCTCCAAATGGGAATGGACCAGCGCTTCGTCGTATTTCAGCGAATTGTTGGCGATGATGCTGGCATAGCCGTGGGCAAACAGGAAAACGGTCAAAAAGACCTGTTTCGTCTGCTCCATCTTGAGCTGCAGGGCCGCCTGCATTGCGGAAAGGACCGGGGCGAGCTCTGGAGCGTCGATCAGTTCAAGGAGCGTACTCCCGCTGAAAAAGTCCGACTGAAAGAGGAAGCGGAATAGATGCGGCTCTTCGATCGCAAAGCGGATGTAATTCATCCCGATGCCGAGGAGCATACCCGTAGGGGGACGGTTCAGATCCATCAGATAGTCCGAATGATACTGGTCCGCCTTGGCATAGGCCGCCCGTTTCAAGGCTTCGATCGTTGCAAAATGATACATCACGGGCTGCGTGGAGCAGTGCAGCCGCGCCGATACCGTCCGCGCGTTGATTTTTTCCGCGCCTGCCTCCCGGGCAACCGCAAAGGCTGCGTCAACGATCATTTCCTTTGTGACTTTCGCTTTCGCAGGCATAGGGGACCTCCATGTATAATTTGCGTTATGTATAATATAGATTATATATCGAGAAACGGAAGTTGTCAATCTGGTGGGGATAGAATTTTTAAAGATAGGGGATAGAATTTTTGAAGAAATTTATTTTGAAGAAATTTATAAAGAACGTACCAGAAAGATAACGTAGCAGAAAGATAACGTAGCAGAAAAAAAGAGCCTGTAATCGGGTCGATTACAGGCTCTTTGTGGCGGAGCGGGTGGGATTCGAACCCACGGTACCG
>CAKTTR010000114.1 GCA_934615645.1 uncultured Oscillospiraceae bacterium
TTACTTGACGATCTTCGTCGCAAACCGCTGGAGGATGGCTGCTGCCTGGGCGCGGGTCGCGTTGGCCGTCGGCTGCAACTGGTTCCGGGTGTTGCCGTACAGGAGCTCGGAGGCAACGGCCCACTTCATATCGTCGATTGCCCAGCTGCTGACGGTCGCGGCGTCCGTGTAACCAGACAGGTCCGCTCTCGCGCTGGTGTCGATCTTCTTGAAGCTTGCATAGCGGCGCATCATCGCGGCCATCTGCTCACGGGTGATGTTACCGTCGGGGCTGAAGGCTGTCTCGCTGGTGCCGTAGACCACGCCGTTGGCGCTTGCCCAAGCAATGGCGGGCGCGTAGTACATGCTCGCGGGGACGTCTGTGAAGCTTGTGTTACCCGTCACTTCCGGCTTGCCCTCCATGCGGTAGAGCATGGTGACGAACATGCCGCGGGTCAGGGCGTCGTCCGGCGCAAACGTCGTATCCGTCGTGCCGTACATCAGCTCGTGCTCGTAGACGTAGCGGATGCTATCCATGTACCAATCCTGGGTCAGGTCGGTGAAGGGCAGTTCGGTGGGTTCGTCCGGCTTTTCCAGCTCAGCGATCCGCGCTTCGGCGGCGGCCAGCTTGTCCTGCGCTTCCTTAGAGACCAGCGCCTGCTGGGCTTCGGTCAGCGCGTCGAACGCAGCTCTCGCTGCTGCGACGGCTTCCTTGTTCTCCAGGGTGATATCCGCTGCTGCGGGCAGGGCGTTGATGGCTTCCGTGACCTTGGCAGCTGCGGCCTTGTCTGCTTCCGCAGCTTCCAGCTTGGCGATGGCAGCTTCTGCTGCAGCCAGCTTATCCTGGGCGGCTTTGGAGACCTGGGCCTGCTGCGTTTCGTGCAACGCATCAAACGCAGCTCTTGCCGCGGCAACTGCCTCTTTGTTTTCCAACGTCAGCTGATCTGCATCCGGCAGCGCATCGATCGTCTCTTCGACCTTGACGGCAGCCTTATCCCGCGCACCACATGCAACCGCAAACAGATAACCGGAGTCGTTCTTAAAGTAGATTGTTCCCTCTGCATCGCAAATCGGGCTGCAGATATTGTACTGTGCTTGGGTTCCTTCCGGTACGAAGAGATCCTCGCCGCTGAAGGTCTTTTGGTTCAGCTGATACTTGAGCAGATACAGCCCGCCCGGCATCTTATTATACGTTGCATAGATGTAAAGCGTATTTTCCTCGGCCTGGTAGGCGTTGGAGACAAGCAGACTGGACTGCACATAACCCGGCGTGCTAATCTCCGCAATCTTTTCCATCGTCGCGGTATCGACGGCGTAAACCTTGCCGGAATCACTGAACTGCGATGCGCCAGAGCAGGAGACAAAGGCGACATCGCCGCAGATGACCGGTGTCCCGGTGCTCATTCCTGGCATTTTAAAGCTCTTGAGATCGCGCAACTGACCATTTTCCTCAACAGTCGCCCGGTAGAAATACCCGGCCTTCGTCGTGAAGTAGACAGAATTCCCATCATGCGCGACCGTCGAGCGGATATCGCCGATGATGTCCTTTGACAGCGACGAGATCAACTGGCCAGTTTTCGCGTTGACGCTGTAGAGCACTGCGCCAGCTTCTGTGTAGCCGTTTTTCCCGTTATCGGAGCCGAAGATCACATAGTCATCGGTCGCGTATGCACCGGCCCAATAGAAGCCGCCTGCATGCGTGACAGTCCAGCTTGTTTTCTTGATCTCGTCCGGGCGCTTCGGATCTTCATCCGTCGCGGACAGGCAGTAATATGTACCGTCAGCCGTCTCCGAATTCCAGGTGCCGGCATAGAGATAGCCGTCGTGATACGTCAGGGGCGAGATATTCTGACCGCGAATCTCTTCGGAAATCCAGAGGCTCTCCAGCGTATCGGCATCTAGGGCCTGCACGCGGGCGCGCGAGCCGCTGCCCAAGAGAACGAAAATCATATGATCACCGTAGGCCAAAGGGTTCATTGCAAACTGGCTGCTATCGGCAAGCTGCTCCGAGGTCTGGAGCACTTTCCCGGTTTCCGGATCGATCTTCCGGATCTGTTTGCCGACATGGACATAGACCTTCCCATCAAGCAGGATCGGCGGCGTCGGCATACCAGCCGAGATCGCCCACTGCACATGAGATTCTTCCTGAGACAGCGGCGTCTTCGCAGTGGTCACGCCGTTGTTGTCGTTATTGCCGCGGAAGCTGGTCCAATCGCCGTACATTGGCTCGATCGGCGTCGTATCGCCGCCGGTCGTGACCTTAGTAAGGCTGATATCCACGACCAGCGAACCGCCCTTGAGCCGGGACGCATTCAGCGTGCCTTCCTTTGTAACATAGCCGCTGCAGGAGACGCGATACGTATAGCTGTAATCCTTACCGCCAATCAGCGAATACACGCCGTCGTCATCCGGCTGCACTGGCGTGCCATCCTGATCCAGCACTGTGACCGCAGCCTCGGCTGGATCGGTTGTAAAGCTCACATTCGTAGGCTTAACCGGCTTAATGACAACCGGGAACGTCGTACTGCCAACGGTTACTTCAAAGTCCTCTACGGGAATCGTCGCAGGGCTGCTCTGCCCGTTGACCTGGACGGAATCACTCTTGAGGGTCGCGGCAGCTGTGACGGTGAGCTGCTCCGTCCCGGTGGGGACATCGACCGCATAGCCGTCGTCTGTTTTCTTCACCTTGAGGTTTTGCTCGCCTGCCTGGACGGTCAGAGATTCAAGCGTCGGCTGGATGATGATCTCAATGATCTGCGTCTCACTGCCAAAGCTCAGCTCCAGCGTCCTTGTCCCGCTGGTGAGGCTGTTGGTATGATAGCTCCACTCCAGGCAATCATAGACGTTAGACGTCGCTTCTTTCAGCGTCGTGCCGTCGATCTCGGCGGAGGCCTTGGAACCGTTGTTCGTCAGATATTCGATCGTTAGCTTTTGGATCCCTTTCGACAGCTCCGCATCTGTGATCGTGACCTGCTTTTTCCCGTCTGGGCCATCCGTCATAGGCAGCTCACGATCGTGGAGTTTTACCCCCAAATGCCTCAGGCCCGTCGCTTGCGCCGCGACGGTGACAGTGACGGTGTACGCCACGCTGGCGGAACCGTCCTCCGAGGTGACCTGGTAGCTGACCGGGTTTGTAAAATCCTGCGCCCCCGTCTTATCCAGCTGGGCGCCCTGGCTGGTTTCGATCTCCGGTGTCAGGGCCGTAACATCCGTCCCATAGGGTAAGAACACCGAGATGGTATGCTTCTCTTCGTCGATCGCGCCCTGGCGGCCCGCCAATGTAAACGCATGGATCGCCGCCTCATAGTTCTGTACTCTGCTGCAGCTGGCCACGACGGGGTAGCCGTGGTTCTCCCCTTCTGCCGGCAGGGCAAATGTGACACCGACAAGCGTTCTCGGCCGCGTATAAGCGTTGAGCGTATCGACAAACGCCTGTGCTTTCATTTGTTCCGCGGTCATCAAGGTTGTGTCGTTTGAAACCGTGATTTTTTCATCCTGACCGCCGACGGAGACACTATCCGCTTCAACTGCATAGCTGTGGTAGATAGCAGTGTCATTAGAACCCGTCTCGGCATTGGCATAGCCGAGAATGGCTGCGCGGTTTGCATTGCCGTCCGTTATTGCGCCGCTGATTTTTCCGGTATTGTAGCAGTTGCGAATATCGCCAAAGGCGCTGCCTGCAATGCCGCCGGCATTTTGATCGCAGCTGCTATTGTAAGCGGAGATTTCTCCGGTGTTGAAGCAGGATTCAATCAGCAGCGAAGAATTTCTGGTATTCTGTGCAAGACCGACAATACCGCCCACATAGCCGCCGGCAGAGATCTTTCCGCTGTTTCCGCAGCCTACCAGCGTGTTATTACCGTTTGCCTGACCGGCAATGCCGCCGGCAATGTTGCCGGTGCTTCCGTAATAACCTTCCGAAGCCTTGCCGCTGGTAACAGCAACGTAGTTCTGGCAGTTCTGCACGAAGCAGCCGTTGATACTGCCTGCAATACCGCCGACACGCCCGAAGTTCGCTATCTCGCCTGCAATGGTAACCGCACCGTAGTTTTCGCAGTCCTTAAGGCGGTTGATCAGCATCGTACCCTCCTGCGTTGTTTCCGTAACAATGCCGCCGACATACATATTGATGCTGGCATCGACACTGGCAGGTGTGCAGGTAATTGCCGCATTATTCTTGCAGCCCTCGATTGTCCCGTTTTTGCGCAGGAACACCGCAATGGATGCGACACGGTTTTTGCCAGAGAAGCTGCACGTCTGATCCAGCGTTACATTTCGAACGGTGCCCGTCAAACTGCCAAACATTGCAGCATTACTGTTGCTGCTCAAGTTCAGGTTTGAAATTTTATGACCGTCGCCGTCATACGTCCCAGAGAAACTGGAAATGAGCGTGCCTGCCACTCCGGTTACCCCCGTCAGATCGAGGTCGGCGGTCTGCTTGTAGACCCCGGCTACGGGCATTTGCATGAATTTCTTGAAATCGTCTGCAGATGCGATCAGGAACGGTGACTCCTCTGTGCCTTCCCCATCCAACTGCATTTGCGTGATCGTGATATTATATTTTCTTGTGTGAATGCCGTTTTCTGCCCTGACAGTGATCGTTTTCTGCACATTCGGTTCAAATGTTAACGTATCTGCCCCGTCAACAGATGCGCCTTTGCTAAGTACAAAGG
>CAKTTR010000115.1 GCA_934615645.1 uncultured Oscillospiraceae bacterium
CCGGGGGTCTCCCACAATATAAACCAGCTATATAAACCAGCGATCCTAAGCCGCCCGGCGCGCCAAAGACGCGCTGCTCTTACCCCTGCGGCGCTTCGCCGCCGGGCAGCAGATTCGTCATGCTGCGCAGGCTGATGGCCAGGGTCGAGAGATTGTGCAGCAGCGCCGATGTCGTCGGCGGCAAAAAGCCCGCCACGCCGCTGACGATCAGCAGCAGGTTAAAGCTCACGATAAAGCGGTAATTCCAATGGATGCGCCCCATGAGCGCCTGGGCCAGACGCCGCAGGGTCACCAGGGCCGTCAGGTCCTGGGTGGAGATCGTGATATCCGCGATCTCCTTGGCGATGGCCGCGCCGGAGCAGATGGCGATGCCCGCATCCGCAGCAGACAGCGCCGGGGTATCGTTCACGCCGTCGCCGATCATGAGGACGGTGTGCCCCGCGTCCCGCTGGGCCTGGATAAACGCGGCCTTGTCCTCCGGCAGCACCTCGGCAAAGTACCGGTCGACACCGACGCGCTTTGCCACGGCCGCCGCCGTCTTTTCATTGTCGCCCGTCATCATAACAAGCTCCCGCACGCCCATCTCATGCAGCGCCGTGACAGCCGCCGCCGCGTCCGGCCGCAGCGGGTCCGCGATGCAGATGACCGCCCGCAGCACCCCGGAGACCGCCAGATACAGATGCGAATACGCGTCGGAGAGCCCGGCGAATTTCTCCGCCTCCCCTGCCGGGACCCGGCAGGCCTCGTCCTCAAAGACGAAGTGGTAGCTCCCGATGACGACCTTGCGCCCTTCCACCGTGCTGGAAATGCCATGGGCCACGACGTACTCCACATTGGAGTGGTACTCCTCGTGGTTCAGCCCCCGGCGCTTGGCCTCCAGCACAACGGCGTTGGCCAGGGAGTGGGGGTAGTGCTCCTCCAGGCAGGCGGCCAGGCGGAGCATATCGTCCTCCGCTTCGCCGTCAAAGGTCACGATCTCGGCGACGGTCGGCGTCGCGCAGGTCAGGGTCCCCGTCTTGTCAAAGACGATGGTGTCCGCCTGGGCGACGGCCTCCAAAAACCGCCCGCCCTTGACGGAGATCTCCCGCTGGCTGCTCTCCCGCATGGCCGAAAGCACGGCGATGGGCATCGAGAGCTTCAAGGCGCAGGAGAAATCGACCATCAGGACCGCCAGCGTCTTTGTGATATTGCGCGTCAGCAGGTACGTCAAAACCGTCCCGCCCAGGGTATAGGGCACCAGCCGGTCGGCCAGCCGGGCGGCGTGGTCCTCGGCGGTGGACTTGAGCTTCTCCGAATCCTCGATCATCCGGACGATCCGGTCATACCGCCCGCTGCCGATGGCCTTGTCGACGGTGATGACGCACATCCCCTCCTCGACGACGGTCCCGGCGTAGACATAGTGCCCCGCCGCCTTGCGCACCGGCAGGGATTCGCCGGTCATGGACGCCTGGTTGATGAGGGCCTCGCCCGCGCAGACCTTGCCGTCCAACGGGATCATATTTCCCGTGCGGACAACGACCTCATCCCCGGCGCCGATCTCGCTGACCGGGGTCAAAATCTCCTGCCCGTCGACCCGCCGCCAGGCCTGGTCGACCTGCAGCGCCATGGCCCCCGCCAGATCCGAGACCGACTTCTTGTGGGTCCAGTCCTCCAGCAGCTCGCCGAGGCCCAGCATGAACATGACGGAGCCCGCCGTGTCAAAGTCGCCCCGGGCCAGGGAGACGGTGACGGCTGTCGCATCCAGCACGGCGACGGTGAGCTTGCCCCGCAGCAGCGCCTGCACGCCCGCCTTGAGATACGGGACCGCCCGCACCAGCGCGATGGCCGCCCGCAGCGGCAGGGGGAAAAACGCCTTTGTGACGGCCCGCATCAAAACGCGGCCCGCCAGCTTATCCTCAAATTCCCGGTTCAGCGCCCGGGACGTATGGTCCGGCACCAGCGCCGCAGCCTCCGGCGCAGCAAAGGAAAACCGCGCCAGCGCCCGGGTCACATCCGCCCGGGGGCCAGCATAGAAAATGACCGCGTCACACGTCCGGTCCAGCACCTGCACCCGGGTGACCCCGGGGACAGCCCGCAGATAATATTCCAGCACATCCGCCTCCCGCAGCGACATCCGGCCCTTGCAAAGATGCACCCGCAGCCGCCCCGGGGACGTATGCTTCACTTCACATCGCATAAAAAATTACCTCCAACTTCCGCGCACCCACGCCGCCCCCCTATCAAGAGGCCGCACAAGCCGCGTATCACATTGCGCAAACCGCCGCGCATCACGCACCGCACATCAAGGCTGCGGAAGGGCCTTCGGTGCCTACGTAGTAACGCAGAAGCCACCGATAACGGTTGCCCCCAGGTCACCACCGCACCCTCGTAAGCTACAGCGAAGCGGCAAGCGGTCTGCACACCGGCCACCAGGGCACGGATGCAGGCGCAAGTTTGCCTGGTACTCCGTACAGTGTGCGGCTGTAGTACCGACGTTGTAGACAGGGGTGGGTTCTTAGGGCAGGGGGACCGCCCCTGCCCTAAGCGGCGTCTTTCTTCCCCGATTCTTTCTTCGCTGGAGAAGAAAGAATCGGGCCCCCGGAGGGCGCTAACTAAACTGTCTGGTAGAAATTAGCATGGAAAAGTTTTCAAACTTGACTTTTGAAGCCTGGAGGAGTCGAGAACTGCATTAAAAACTTGCTATTGCAGTGCAGCAATCCCTCTACGCTGTATGGGTTCGACTGAACCAATCGCGCTTCGCGCCCTTGGAGTCTCCCCCATACACAAGGGAGCCTTTGGCCCGGCGCAATCCTTCGGTGCCCCCAGCGCCCTTTCCCATGCGCAAGAGAGCCGCCAAACCGGCGACTCTCTTGGCGTTTTTCCTTATTCTGCCGCCTCTGCCGCATCGGCATCGCAGCTGCAGCCGCAGCCAGCGTCCTCCGCGCAGTCGTCGATGACCTCCGCCGCGGCGGCGCGCTTCTCGTTGCGGTCCTTCGCGTCGGCCAGGACATCGCCCGCGTTCTCGCGGACCTTCGTCACCGCTGCCATAATGTCGTCCTTGGCGCGCAGCACGGCCGCCGTCGCGCAGCCATAGGCCTTCTTTGCCTCGCGGCTGCCAAGAATGCGGAGGCCAGCCGTCCCGAACAGGACGCCGCCTGCGAAAAAGCCGAGTTTCTTGCTGATCTTCATAACAAATTACCTCCTGTAGCCGGTGCTTTCCCCCGGGTGCGCCAGGCGGAAAGCGGGTGAAATCAGAATTTCTTTTCTCATATTATAGCGTGCAAGGCAAGAAAGTCAATGGGTTTTAAAACGAATTTAAAAAAATAGTTAGCAGACGGCAACATTGCTTCCGTCCGCCTCCGTTAGCCCAAGGCAACATCCAGAACCATCATGATCCCAAACCCCAGCGCAAACGCCAGCACCCCCGTATGGGAGTGCCGCCCCTGGGACATCTCCGGCAGCAGCTCCTCGACGACGACATACAGCATCGCCCCGGCGGCAAAGCTCAAAAGATACGGCAGCGCCGGGATAACGAGCCGCGCCGCCAGGACCGTCAGCGCCGCGCCCACCGGCTCCACCGCGCCGCTCAGGACGCCGCTCAAAAACGCGCGCCCCTTGCCCATCCCCTCGGCCCGCAGGGGCATGGAGATGATCGCCCCCTCGGGGAAATTCTGAATGGCGATGCCCAGAGCCATGGCCAGCGCTCCGGCGGCGGTGATCTCCCCGTCCCCGGCCAGATACCCGGCGCAGACGACGCCGACGGCCATCCCCTCCGGGATATTGTGCAGCGTGACGGCCAGGACCATCATCGTCGTCCGCCGCAGCCGGCTGCGGGGCCCCTCCGTGCTACCGCTTTTCTGGTGCAGATGGGGGATCAGCCGGTCCAGCCCCAGCAAAAACAGCATCCCGGCCCAGAGCCCCGTCAGCGCCGGGAAAAACGCCCAGCGCCCCAACCCCGCCGCCTGCTCCAGCGCCGGAGCAAGCAGACTCCAAAACGTCGCCGCGACCATGACCCCCGCCGCAAACCCCGTCAGCGCCCGCTGCACCCCATCCGGCAGCGCCCGCTTCATAAAAAACACACACCCAGCCCCCAACGCCGTCCCCAAAAACGGCAGCGCCAGCCCATAACCCAAAACCATACCCGTTCTCCTCTCTATGTTCGCACCCGCACGATGTTCGCAAGCATTCAATTTCCGCAATCACTCCATGTTAGCAATCGCTAACCGCTATAACTATTATACCGCACACCCCCCTCTTTGTCCAGTGCCACCTGCGACACGCCATAGCCAAGGGCGCTGCACCCTTTGGTGCCTACGTTGCAACGCGTAGTCTCCCAACCTCGCCACTTCCAAATCACCCCTGCACCCCGTAAGCTACAGCGAAGCGGCAAGCGGTTTGCTCACCAGCTATCAGGGCACGGATGCA
>CAKTTR010000116.1 GCA_934615645.1 uncultured Oscillospiraceae bacterium
CAGACTGCATCTGCGCGCAGCAAACTTATTTTATTATAGCCTTTCCCAGACAAATTTGCAATAAACTTTGACATTTCCGCGGCAATCCGTTACAATAAACTTTGCAACCGGGCCGGACA
Organism: uncultured Oscillospiraceae bacterium; assembly: GCA_934615645.1. GTDB lineage: Bacteria > Bacillota > Clostridia > Oscillospirales > Oscillospiraceae > SVMC01. Next base: position 120 of record CAKTTR010000116.1, read on the forward strand.
GCCGCGCGGCTGGCGCCAACGTGCCTGCCGTGAGGAAAGTCCGGGCTCCATAGGGCAAGGATAACAGGTAACGCCTGCCGGGGGTGACCCCAGGAAAAGTGCAACAGAAAGATACCGCCCTGCTTGCAGGGTAAGGATGGAAAGGCGAGGTAAGAGCTCACCCGCCGCATGGAGACATCGCGGCGCTGTAAACTCTATCCGGAGCAACACCGTGGAGGAGATAAGGCTGGCCCGGCTGTCTCCGAGGAGGTGGCTGGAGCGCACGGGCGACCGTGCGCCTAGATAGATGGCTGTCCACGACAGAACCCGGCTTACAGGCCCGATTGCAAAACCGGCGCGCTTCTGCGCCGGTTTTCCTAAAAAATATCCCGCGCAAGCGAGGTGGCGTTTTGGCATCGTACTATATGTTCTATAAGCCCCGCGGCTACCTGACCGCGTGCCGCGATGCCCACCGGGCGACGATCATGCCCCTTCTGCCCGCCGCGCTGCAGCATCTGCACCCCGTCGGCCGGCTCGACCGGGATACCGAGGGCCTTCTGCTGCTGACGGACGACGGCAAGCTGGATAACCGCCTGCTGCAGCCCCGGGCGCATGTCGAAAAAGCCTATTTTTTCGCCGCCTTCGGCACGCTGGAGGAAGACGCCCAGGCCGCGCTGCAAGCCGGCCTGCTGCTGCCCGGCGACCCGGTCCCGACAGCCCCCGCCGTTTTGTCCTGCGTGCAGCGCCGCCCCTTGGCCGAATGCCAGGCCTGGCTCCCGGCGGGCTATAAGCGCCGCGTCCTGCGGCTGCCCCAGCGGCAGATCGTCACCGGGACGCTGACCCTCCGGGAGGGCCGCAAGCATCAGGTCCGGCGGATGCTGGGCGCCTGCGGCTGTCAAATTTTTTACTTAAAACGGACTGCCATCGGCGGCGTCGCGCTGGATGCGTCGCTTGCCCCCGGGCAGCTCCGCCCGCTCACCGCCAAGGAGCGCGCCCGACTCGGCGTCGCCCCCACCAGGGAGGAACCCTTATGAAGCTTTTGATTGCATCCGATATCCACGGCTCGGCCCGCTACTGCCGCCAGCTGCTGGACGCCGCGGACCGGGAACAGCCGGACCGCATCCTGCTCCTGGGCGACCTGCTCTATCACGGCCCCCGGAACGACCTGCCCGACGGCTACGCCCCGAAGGAGGTCATCACCCTTTTGAATGAACGCCGCGCCCAACTTTTCTGCGTCCGCGGCAACTGCGAGGCGGAGGTGGACCAGATGGTCCTCACCTTCCCGGTCCTGGCGGATTACTGCCTGGTGGAGCTGGACGGGCACCTTGTCTTTGCCACCCACGGCCATCACGCCAGCGAGGCCGCACCCCCTCCCCTGCAGCCCGGCGACGTGCTGCTGTGCGGGCATACGCATATCCCCGCCTGCCGCGCCTGCGGCGATTTCGTCTATCTCAACCCCGGCTCTGTCTCCATCCCCAAGGCGGGCTCCCGCCGGAGCTACCTGCTCTATGACGGCGGCACCTTTTCCTGGAAGGACCTGTCCGGCGAGACGTATCACACCTGGCGCTGGGGGGAGCCTGCCCAATGGTGACAAAGCGGCAGGGTGTGCTGCTCGCCCTCTGGCTGGCGCTGGCCCTTATTCTGCGGTTTGTCTGCACCGCCTGTGACTATCTTGCCTACAGCATCGTCTTTGGCGTTCTCGTCTGGGCGGCGTATCGCGCGCTTCGACTTCTTGCCGCGAGAAAGGCCGGGCTTGCCCGGCATCTGCGGCGGGCGCTGAGCCTGCTGCTGGCACTTTGTGCCGTTTGGTTTTTGGGGACAGAGGTCTATCTGATCTCCGGCGCCCAGACGGACGATACAACGCCGTGCCAGTACATTGTCGTCCTCGGCGCGCAGGTCCGGGGGACGCAGCCCTCCCGCGCCATACGGGACCGGACAGACGCCGCAGCCGCCTATCTTGCCGCGCATCCGGACGTCATCTGCATCGTCTCCGGCGGCCAGGGGCCCGGGGAAAAGATCACAGAGGCCGCCTGTATGCGCCGCCTGCTGCTGGAAGCAGGCGTCCCGGAGACGCGCATCTGGCTGGAGACGAAGGCCAGCGACACAGCGGAGAACCTGGCCAATAGCCTTTCCCTGATCGAAGCGCGGACCGGCACGCGGCCGGACCGGCTCGGTATCGTCAGCAGCGAATATCACCTGCGCCGCGCCCAGCTGGTCGCATCCCGCCAGGGCTGCCAAGGCATCGCCATCGCCGCGCCGACGAGTCTTGTCTTTATGCAGGTCAATTATTTTATCCGCGAGGCCTTTGGCCTCTGGTATTATTGGCTTTTTAAGTAACTGGAACATAGATGAAACACAATTGAAGGAGGCACACCATGCAAGAAGAGATCCGGCAGGACGCCGCAGCCCAGCCCAAGGCTACAGCAGCCCCGCCTGCAGAAACCGCGCTCGATGCACCCGAGGCGCAGGACAGCGCTTTGGGCACCGCAGAAGAGGTCACAGAGGAACCCGCAGAAGAGACGCTGCCGGAGGAGGAGCCGGTTTTTGTCAGCGATTTTCTCCTCGACCCCGACGGCTTTTATGAGACGGCGTCGTTCGCCTATCTCCGGGTGACGAACAACGCCTGGATCCTGCTGGGGCTCTATGTCGTCTACTTTGCCGCCAGCCTGATCGCGGGCAAGATCACTTCCCTGCTGCCCATCGTCGGCGTCATCATCGCCGTCGTCACGTATATGCTCTATGGCAACACGAAGCAGCAGATCAAAAATGCCCACGCGCGGCAGATCTATATCACCAAGACCAGCGAATCCCGGTATCACATCGCCCTGGGCGAGCATATCCGCATGTCGGTCAATGGCCTGCCGATGGTCCAGTATGACTACAGCACCATCCGCTCTCTCTGCCAGACGGCCCACTATTATCTGCTGTGCATGGACCAGCAGATCTATATCGCCGTCGCCAAAACCGGCCTGCAGGGCGGGACGGAGGAGGAGCTGCTGCAGTTCCTGTTCCACAGCTGCCCGTACCTGAAAAACAAAAAGGTCCCCACGACCGAGGGCAAAGAGCGCATGGCCATGATCGCGACCTTCGTCACCGTCGCCGTGACCCTGCTTAGCCTGATCCCGCTGTTTCTCTAAAAGCAAATAAGACTGCTCAGACCCCGCCGGAAAAATCCGGCGGGGTCCTGTAATTTGGCGAGGAATCCGGTCACAAACAAATCACAGATCCAGCGCCGGGTTCATATAGTAGACATTTTTCTGGTCGAGCCGCTCCCGCAGCTTCTGCAGCGCCTCACCGAAGCGCTGGAAGTGGACGATCTCCCGCTGCCGGAGGAATTTGATGACATCATTGACATCCGGGTCATCAGAGAGCCGCAGGATATTATCATACGTCACCCGGGCCTTCTGCTCCGCGGCCAGGTCCTCCGTCAGGTCCGCGATGGGGTCGCCCTTGACGGCCATGCTGGCGGCGTTCCACGGAAAGCCCGAGGCCGCCGTGGGATAGACGCCCGCGGAGTGATCGACAAAGTACGGCGCAAAGCCGCCCTCCTGCATCTGCTTCTCCGTCAGCGAGCGGGTCAGCTGGTGGACGATGCTCCCCACCATCTCCAAATGCCCCAGCTCCTCCGTACCCAGAGAAGCATCGGAAATGTTCCAATGCATCAAATATGAGGACAAGCGTGAGGTCTTTGGC
>CAKTTR010000117.1 GCA_934615645.1 uncultured Oscillospiraceae bacterium
GTGCCGATCTTGGAGATGAGGTCGGTGACGGCCTTCGCGGCGTCGCGGTCGGCGACCAGGGACGCGTAGGTCTTTTCAGCAGCCGTCAGGGTCTCGTAGTTGCCGACGAGGGCCTTCTGGGTCTCCGTCAGGGCGTCGTAGGCCTTGCGGGCGGCCTGGATGGCGTCGCCGCTATTCAGGGTCACATCGCCGATGCCTTCAATGAGGGCGGCAACGGCTGCGGCAGCCTCCCGGTCGGCAGTGGAGTCGGTCCCGAGGACGTTGACGGTGACACTGACATAGGTACCGGCCAGCTTCTTGAGGTCGGCGTTATCCGGGTACATGGTGGCGTAATCGCCGAACTTTTCGCTCTTGAGATAGCTTGTGATGCGGACGGCGGTGTCCTGCTTCGGCTGAGTCACGAGGAGATTCTCCGCGGTGATGATGGCCGTATTGGAGGACTTGAAGGCGCGGTAGCCTGCCTGCTCGGACCAACCGGGGATGTCCGTCGGAATGATGCCGCTGCCGGTCCGCTCCTCGTGGGAGTAGATCCACCGGATGCTGCCATCGTCCGCACGGACAGCCTCCTGGAACGGGTGCAGATTCGTTGTGACATGATCCCGATCCGGGTTCTTGTCCTTGATGCCGTCGAAGTAGTGGGCGATGACCTCGTCCATCAGGGCGACCTCGGCTTGAATCTCAGATGGCTTGATGGGCGCGATCTGGACGGTGCCGAGCTCCTTGGACATGGCCTTGTCCGGCTGCTGGACGCCGCCGATCTTCGGCGTCAGCGTCACAGTCAGGCGGACGGCGGCGCTCTGCTCAGACAGCGGGCGGACGATGCTTGCCAGATAGCCGTTGACATTGACGTAAGCATTCGTATCCGCCGAATCGACATTCTGGGCGGTGACCGTCACGGCGTAGCCGTCTCTGCCGCCGTCGAGGCTGAGGTCCCGGGGACGGAGCAGCTGGATGTTCGCGGTAACGGCGGCGGGGTCAATGGGCTTGCCCTTGTTCTCGCCTGCGGCGTACGTCAGCTTGTCCATGGTGTACTTGTCCAGAGCGGCCTGCATCTCGACGCGGCGCTGATCCTCCTGGCCTGCAACGGTAACGGGGATCGCCTTTTCCAGCGTGATCTTCGCCTCACCGTCCTGGGTCAGGTTGAAGGTGATCGTCGCGGTCATGGTGACGTCGGTCGGCGTTTCATTGGGGCTGAGCTTGCCGACGCCGGGCTCCCGGGATGCGGTAGAGCCGGGCTGCACCACAATGGCGGCATCGCTGGAGGTCCAGGTGATGGTGGACCAGCCGTAATCGGTGATGACCTGCGGCAGGGTCAGATCCTTCGTCAGGGCTGCTGCGTCCGTATTCTCCGCGCGGATGGCGTCAAAGGTCAGGGCATCGGCGATGGGCTGCATCTGGGTCTTGACCCAATCCGCATCCCAGGGGATGTTCGCCCGGAGGGTGTATTCCGCAGACGCGCCGGCAGCGGCGACGGTGACCTTGATGTTTCGGACCAGCCCGTAGTTTGCAAAGGCCGTGCCGGACAAATCGCGCCGGAAATAGGTAATGGCGCCGTCCGCAGCGATATGCTGCAGGGTATCAGAGGCGTTGACATTCTCGCCGGAGGCCGTGACGGTGAAGGTCACATCGGCCAGGGCCGCTTCGGTGAGGACATGGTAGCTGCCCGCCTTGACAGCGGCGTCAAACCGGCTGCGGATCATGGTCAGGAGGTTCGTATCCTGGCCGTAGACCGGGAGCAGCTGGGCAGGCAGGGCGGCGACGACGGTATCCAGCTCCGCCTTGGCCGTCTGGGCCAGGGAGTGGACCGTCAGAACGAAGGCCTTCGTGTCGCTGGCGCTGCCCTTGCTGATCGTTGCGGTCAGCGTGACCTGGACCTCGCCGGATTCAGGGAGGGTGACGACACCGGCGTCAGAGATGACGGCGGGCGTGCCGGAGCTCCAGGTGATGGTCGTCCCGTTCTCGCCGGTCTGGGCCAGGCTCAGGGTCGTGGCTTCGTAAATCTCCGTCGGGGCCAGGGTCAGGGCCGCTTTGTCGGCGGCGACGGCTTCGGCGTTCTCCCCGGCGTTGGGGGCTTCGCCGCCCATCCACGCGGGGATGGGATAGCCGCTGTTGAGACCGGCGGTGTCCTTGTTAAAGGCGCTGCCGGAGCCGTTGAGGGTGAGGACGAAATCGTCACTTGCCAGTGCCTCGGCTGTCTTCGACGTCGTGGTATCCGTACCGTAGCCGACACCGCCGCGATACAGCGTGCTGGCCGTCTGATGGTAGAAGGAATCGGCGAGATAGTAGCAGTTGTCCGTTGTGCCGACGGTCTGGCCGTCGGTGCCTGCGACGGTGCCCACGACAGCGCCGCAGAAGGGCGAGACGCTGAGCGACGGGTTTGTGCAGGCAACCGGGCCGACATTCAAGCAGCTGCGCATGAGAGCGCCCTGCTCATTGTAGATGCCGACAATGCCGCCGGTGCGGGTGTAGCCGGAGACGGCGCCTGCATTGACGCAGCTGGTGATGGCGGCCTTGGAGAAGCCCGCGATCCCGCCGATGGCGCCGTAGGTCTTGTTCTCCGCCTTGACCGCGCCGAAGTTGGCACAGCCGGAGATCGGCGCATAGCTATAGCCCACGATGCCGCCGACATGGGCTGCATCCGATACGGACGAGGCGTAGTTTGCCGTCTTGCTCGTGGAGATCGCGCCATAGTTTGCGCAGTTTGTGACATGGCCGGTGGCATAGAGGATACCGGCGATGCCGCCGACACGGATGCCCTCCGATGCAACGTCTACGTGGTTCACGCAGTTTTCGAAGCTGCCGTAGGCCGCACCGGCAATACCGCCAATGTTCGTACCGCCGCTGATTGCGCCGTATACGGTCACATTCTTGATCAGGCCACCCTCACCGGTGTAGCCGAAGAGGTAGTTATCCAGGCCGTAGATCTTGTGGCCGTTGCCGTCAAAGGTGCCGGCGTACTGTTTGTCGTAGTTGCCAATTCCGGCCCAGTGGTTGGTCGACAGCTCATCGTTGAGATAGATATCTGTCAGCAGCTTTGCGTTGTAGTCGGTATGCCCGTCTGCAACCTGCTGCTGGAACCAGGCCAGCTCCTCTGCGCTGGCGATCTCATAGACGCCTGCTGCGTTGGGGGTCAGAGCCTCGGACGCGGTGCCGTCCCAGGTCGTTCTGGTCTGCATGGCGACGGGAACGCGCAGGTCCGCGCCGTGCACGGTAAATTCGCCCTCGGCGGTGAAATAGCCGGTCGCGGTGATTTTATAGGTGTAGTCGCCGTCCGGCAGGGTGCTCTCGGTGCTGGTGGCAACGGCGGCGCCGTCCAGGCAGATGGTTACAGCCGTATCGGCCGGGGTCTCGCCGTCATAGGTCAGCGCCAGGGTGACCGCATAGCGCGGCGCCTCTGCCAGGGTGATGGCGGGGACCTCCACCGCGGCATTTGCCACAGTAAAGGCGCCGGTCTGTGTCACATAGCCGAATTTCGAGACGGCGTAGGTGTATGCGCCGTTGATCAGGCGATAGCCGCCTTCCTTGGAGATGACGAACTTCATGAACTTGATGGCCGCTTCCTGAACCTCAGGCTCGGCGGTCGCGGAGATCATCATGCCTTCCGGCGCGCCGGTGAGCTGGCCCGGAT
>CAKTTR010000118.1 GCA_934615645.1 uncultured Oscillospiraceae bacterium
CCTAAGCGGCGTCTTTCTTCCCCGGTTCTTTCTTCGCTGGTGAAGAAAGAATCGGGCCCCCGGAGGGCGCTAGCTGGGCTGGCTGGTAGACATTAGCATGGAAGGATTTTCAAACTCGGCTTTTAAAGCCTGGTGGAGTCGAGTACTGCATTAGAAACTTGTTTTTGCATTGCATCAATCCTTCAGTCAGCGCGTTCGCGCTGCCAGCTCCCTTTACACAAGGGAGCCTTTGGTGCAGTGCGCTGCACCGGGTGCGATGCACGCTTGGAGGAAAACCCCTCAGTCACGGCTGCGCCGTGCCAGCTCCCCTTTCAGGGGAGCCTTTGGTCGCGTGCGCGTCGCACGCGGCAAAAAGCCCGCGGGGGGGTGGTCCCTGCGGGCTTTGGTGTACGTTTTATACTTTTATAATATGTAAGCGCAAATCCAAAAACGCTTATTCCTCGTCCAGGAATTTCACGGACATATCAGCCTTGACGCACAGGCCGGCTTCGGCTTCGACGGTGCGCAGAAGCCCTGCCAGGACGGGACAGGCGGCGTGGGGCGGCAGATGGGCGGCGGCGTAGGTATGCAGCGCATCCTGCCCGGGGCGGCTCATGCAGAATTTATATGGGTCCAGCTCGTCGCCATTTTCGGCGACCCAACCGGCAAACATCTTCTGCATATTGGGGCACTGGGTATCGACCGTGACTTTGACCTTCCGCTTGGCGATGCGCTCCGCGGTAACGCGGGTCTCAAACCGGCAGGGGCCGGACTGGATCAATGTCTTTGTCATAATTTCTTCCTCCTCAATTGATCTGCTCGCCGCCGGTAAATAGGCACCGGTGCGCGGGTATTCTATTTTGCATCCTGCAGGTGGACATTGAGATGCGGATAGGTCATCTCGATCCCGGCGTCCCGGAAGGCGGCATAGATCGCCTCCGTCATCGCGAAGCGGGCGGGCCAGTAATCCTCCGCGCAGACCCAGACCTGCAGGCTGTATTCAATGGCGTTATCCCCGTACTGGATGACCCGGACGGCGGGCTCCGGCGTAAACAGCGCCCGGGGCTCCTGCCCCGCGAGCTCCAGCAGCGCCGCCCGGACCTGGTCCGGGGCCGCGTCATAGGACGCGCTGATGGGGATGTCGATCCGCCGCTTGCCGCCTGCCGTCTGGTTGACGATCTCATTGGCCGTGATATTGCTGTTGGGGATGGAGACGACGCGGTAGTCGGCGGTGACAATCTTCGTATAGAGCATCCCCAGCTCCTGGACCGTCCCGCTGTTGGCGCCGATCTCGACAAAATCGCCGACTTTAAAAGGCTTCGACCCCAGCAGGATGATACCGCTGATGACATTCGTCAAAAGGTTCTGCACGGAGAGCGAAATGGCCAGAGTGACGACGCTCAGCAGCGCCACCAGACTCGTCACATTGACGCCCAGCATGCTGCACAGAATCAGCGCCAGGACGACCAGCAGCAGAATTTTCAGAAACGACCGCAGCAGCGTATAGGCCGTCTTTTCCAAATTCGACCGGCGCAGCGCCGTATCCAGCAGCTTCAGCAGCAGCTTGATGACGACGAGACCGACGACCAGCACGATCAGCGCCGGGGCGATCTCCTCCACGGAGATATGCGAAAACAGCTTTTTCCATTTACTCCAGTCCATGCAAACCTCCTGGCCTATTTCCCGGGAAAGATAACATCACACCCCAACCGGGCGCAGGCCTGGTTGGGGTAGGATCAATATTGCGGTTTTCCTGTTTGCCATGCAAAAAATTGCAATTGCGCATCAGGCCGGGTCCTGGGGCGCGGATTCGGCGCCGGTGTGATCCGGGATGCTCTTGGCGTCGGCATTGACGTAGACCATCAGCTCGTCGCCGGTGATCGTCTCCTTCTGCAGCAGATACAGGGCGACCTCGTCCAGCAGGCTGCGGTGCTCCCGCAGCAGCTGCTTGGCGCCTTCAAAAGCATCCTGCAGCAGCTTCTGGACCTCGTCGTCGGCGGCGGCCGCCGTCGTATCGGCGCAGTTGAGATAGCTGCGGCCGTCGAGATACTCGTTGCCCGTCTCGGACAGGGCCATCAGGCCGAAGCGGTCGCTCATGCCATACTGCATAACCATCTTGCGGGCAAGCTCCGTCGCCCGCTGGATATCGTTGGCAGCGCCGGTCGTCTCCGTCGAGAAGACGACCTGTTCGGCGGCACGGCCGCCCAGCAGCGTCTGCAATTCGACAAGAAGCTCCGCCTTGGAGCTGAGGAATTTCTCCTCCTCGGGCATCTGCATCGTATACCCCAGCGCACCAGAGGTGTGGGGGACGATGGTGATCTTGGAGACAGGCTGGGTGTGCTTTTGCAGCGCCGCCACCAGCGCGTGGCCGACCTCGTGATAGGAGACGATGCGCTTTTCGATGTCCGTCAAAACCGTCCCCTTCTTCTCCGTCCCGGCGATGACCGTCTCGAAGGAGACGAGCAGGTCCTCCTGCGTCACGGCCTTGCGGCCCTTGCGGACGGCCCGCAGCGCCGCCTCGTTGACGAGGTTCGCCAGGTCCGCGCCGACTGCGCCCGCTGTTGCCTGGGCGATCTTGTTGAGGTCAACGTCCTCGGCCAGCTTAATATTCCGGGTGTGGACCCGGAGGGTCTGGTACCGGCCATTGAGATTGGGCCGGTCGACGACGATGCGGCGGTCAAATCGACCGGCGCGCAGCAGCGCTTTGTCCAGAATTTCAGGCCGGTTCGTCGCCGCCAGAATGACGACGCCCTTGCTGGAATCAAACCCGTCGATCTCCGCCAGGAGCTGGTTCAGGGTCTGCTCCCGCTCGTCATTGCCGCCGAAGCGGGAATCGCGGGTCCGGCCGATGGCGTCGATCTCGTCGATGAAAATAATAGCGGGGGCGACCTTCGCCGCCTGCTGGAACAGGTCCCGCACCCGGCTGGCGCCGACGCCGACGAACATCTCAACAAAGTCCGACCCGGAGATGGAGAAGAACGGCACCTTGGCCTCCCCTGCCACCGCTTTGGCCAGCAGCGTCTTACCGGTACCGGGGGAGCCGACCAGCAGCGCGCCCTTCGGCAGCTTCGCGCCGATCTCGGCATATTTTTTCGGATAGTGCAAAAAGTCGATGATCTCGACGAGGGATTCCTTCGCCTCATCCTGCCCGGCGACATCGGCAAAGGTGACGCCGGTCTCCTTTTCCATATAGACCTTCGCCTTGCTCTGGCCCATGCCGCCCATGCCGCCCAAGCCGCCGGCGCCCATCTTCTTGCTCAAGGAGCGCATCAAAAGGCCGAGGAGCAGATAGATGATTGCAAACGGCAGCAGCAAGTTGACAACAAAAGTGACAATCGGCGAGACGGGCTCGACGATCTCATTATTATAAGTGATTTTTTTCTCATCCAGCAGGGACACCAGGTCGTTGAGCTCCACATTGGGGATCAGGCCCGTGTATTTCCACCGCTGCCGGTTCTCGGCGACGGACGCCTGGTCCTTGGGGAGGACGTCGATCCGGTCGGATTCGAAGATGACCTTGGAGACATCACCGTCGTCCACCATCTGCAAAAAGGCATCGTAGGTGATTTCCTCGTAGCGGCTGCCCTGCAGGCGGGTCGCGATGGAGTTGAGC
>CAKTTR010000119.1 GCA_934615645.1 uncultured Oscillospiraceae bacterium
CACAGACACTGTTCGATGGAAAGGTTGTGTCATAACCATGGATTACAGAGAAGAAATTGCACAAAATATTGCCGGGATCCGCGAAAAAATGAACGCTGCAGCCCGCGCTGCCGGGCGAGACCCGCAGGAGATCCTCCTGTGCGCCGCCTCAAAAATGAACGACGCCGACCGGGTCAAGGCCGCCGTCGCCGGTGGCGTGGACTGCTGCGGGGAAAACCGCGTGCAGGAGCTGACACAAAAGCAGCCCCTGGGGGCTTATACGGGAAAGCCCGTCCATTTTATTGGCCACCTGCAGACGAATAAGGTCAAGCAGGTCGTAGGCGCTGTCGACCTCATCCAGTCGGTGGACCGGCTGGAGCTGCTGGAATGCATTGAGAAGACTGCAGCAAAAAAGGACCTCGTGCAGGATATCCTGCTGGAGATCAACATTGGTCAGGAGGAGAGCAAATCCGGCTTCACCGTCGCCGAAAGCTGGGAAATTGCGGCAGCGATGGCAAAGTATCCCCATGTCCGGCTGCGCGGTTTGATGGCAATTCCGCCTGTCAGTGAAAAAAAAGGGGATAATCTCAGATATTTTGCCGAAATGCGCAACCTTTTTGTTGACATTGGGGCAAAAAAATACGATAATGTCTCTATGGATTGTCTCTCGATGGGCATGTCCGATGATTTTGAAGACGCCATCTCCGCCGGTAGTACGATGATCCGTGTTGGCACGGCAATTTTCGGTGCCCGGCATTACAATAAATAAAATTCTACAGATAGATATAGGAGGAATTACTACATGGGATTCATGGATGAACTGAAGAAGCTCGCACGACCCTATGCCGAAGACGACGAAGACGATTACGATGATTACGACAATGACGATTTTGAAGACGAAGAGGACGAAGCTCCGGAGCCCGCGCCCCGTGCCCGCCGCTCTGCCCCGGCCTTCAGTGCACCGGAATCCCGCAGCGCAGCGGAGTCCCGCCGCGGCGGCAAGATCGTCAATGTGCATACCACGGCCCAGCTGCAGGTCGTTCTGGTCAAGCCGGAGCGGTTTGACAATGTCTCTGAGATCGCAGAGCACCTGCGGGAGCGCCGCGCCGTTGTTTTGAACCTGGAGTCCACCAATAAGGACGTTGCCCGCCGCTTGGTCGATTTCCTCTCCGGCTGCGCCTATGCGCTGGACGGCAAGATCAAGAAGGTCGCCATCTCCACCTATATTATAACGCCTCTCAATGTCGATATCGTGGGAGATCTGGTGGAAGAGCTGGAAAATAACGGGATGTATTTCTGATTTTAGCACGAGGAGTGACAACGCATGGTAACGCCGCAACAACTCGATGAGATGGTCTTCCCGAAGGCAGTATTTGGCGGATATGATATGCAGTCGGTAGATGAGCTGCTGATGCCGCTGGCGGAGGACTACAAAACCCTTTACAAAGAAAATGCCGTGCTGAAAAGCAAGCTGCGGGTCCTGGTGGAAAAGCTGGAGGAATACCGCAAGCAGGAAGCCACAATGCAAAACGCCATGGTCGCCGCCCAGCAGACGGCGGACCGGGTCGTGCAGGAGGCAGAGCGCAAGGCCGCCGCACTGATGAACGAGGCGGAGAAAAACGCGCAGCATACCGCTGTCATGGCCGCCCGCACCCAGGAGATCGACCTGGAAACGGATCGCCTGAACAAGGCCAAAGAGGCTGCCAGCAGCTTTATCGCCGCCATGGAGCAGGATATCCAGCATCACATGGAGCTTCTCAATAAGCTCAAGATGATGGACCTGACGCCTACTCCGGTCGCAGAAAAAGCCGAAGCGCCGGCCGAAGCAGCCGAGAGCGCCCCGGCAGACAGCGCCAGCGACGAGATCGCCGCCCAGATCGAGCAGAACCTGGAAAAGATCGTCGGCACCGAAACGCCGGATACGACCTTTGACACCAAGGTCCTGCGCGGCCTGCACCCGGAATCCATCACCGCCAAGTTTGGCGAGCTGAAATTTGGGAAGAATTATAACCCAAACGAGAAATAATTCGCGATTTCAGCATTCTACATTACATTTAAAATATCTCACTTGCGATGAAAAGGACAAACAGCGCGTCTTTCCCCCTCCAGAGAGTTGCCGGGCGGTGCGAGGCAATGGCGGCGGCGCGTGAATATCCCCTTGGAGCATCCGGCTGAACAATCCAGTAAGCCGGGCGGCCTGGCGCCCGTTATCGCGCCGCAAAGTGGCCGGGAAACCGGCAATGAGAGTGGTACCGCAGAGGTTTGAGCGCCTTTGTCTCTTGCAATGGGAGGCAAAGGCGTTTTTTTCGCGCCCACATGCGCTGCGCCGCGCAGGCGGCGTATTCCAATATGTAAAATACCCGATCTGGAGGTTACGATATGGAGTATAAGAAAACACTGAACATGCAAAAATCCGGGTTCCCCATGCGGGGCAACCTGCCGAACCGGGAGCCGGCTATGCTGGCCCAGTGGCAGGAGATGGACCTATACGGCGAGATGCTGAAAAAGAACGAGGGCAAGCCCCGCTTCAGCCTGCACGACGGCCCTCCCTTCTCCAACGGCGATATCCACATGGGCCACGCGCTGAACAAGGCCCTCAAGGATTTCATCGTCCGCAGCTACGCCATGCGCGGCTACTACACCCCCTACATCCCCGGCTGGGATAACCACGGTATGCCCATTGAATCGGCCATCATCAAGAAGAACAAGCTGAATCACAAGGCCATGTCCGTCGCGGACTTCCGCTCCGCCTGCCATGAGTTTGCTCAGACATATATCGACCGCCAGATGGCCGGGTTCAAGCGCATGGGCGTCATCGGCGACTGGGCGCATCCCTACAAGACCATGAACCGCAGCTTCGAAGCGGAGGAGGTCAAGGTCTTCGGCAAGATGTTCCAGAAGGGCTATATCTACAAGGGCCTCAAGCCCGTCTATTGGTGCCCGAAGGATGAGACTGCCCTGGCCGAAGCCGAGATCGAGTACCAGGACGACCCCTGCACCACGGTCTATGTCAAATTCCCCATGCAGGACGACAAGGGCCTACTGCCGGAGATCGACAAATCCAAGCTCTTCTTCGTCATCTGGACGACGACGATCTGGACCCTGCCGGGCAACCTGGCCATCGCCCTGAACCCCCGGGAGAGCTACGTCCTCGTCAAGGCAGACAATGGCGAGACCTATATCATGGCCGAAGCGCTGACGGAAAAGGTCATGGGCATCGGCGGCTTCAAGCACTATGAGATCATCGACCGCCACCCCGGCGCGTTCTTTGAAAATATGCTGGCCCAGCATCCCTTCCTGCCCAAGACCTCTCGCCTGGTGCTGGCGGATTACGTCACCATGGACTCCGGTACCGGCTGCGTCCACACGGCCCCCGGCTTCGGCGCTGACGACTACCAGACCTGTATGCGCTATGGCATGGACATGGTCGTTCCCGTGGACGATCAGGGCCGCCACACGGACTACGCCGGGAAATACGCCGGCATGAAGACAGACGAATCCAACCCCGTCATCCTGGAGGACCTGCGGCAGAGCGGCCTCCTCTTCGCCTCGGAAGAGATCGTCCATAGCTACCCCCACTGCTGGCGCTGCAAGCA
>CAKTTR010000120.1 GCA_934615645.1 uncultured Oscillospiraceae bacterium
GGCCAGGCCATCGCCCCGATCCTCCTCTGCGGCGGCCTCGGCCTCCTGCTCCTCATCCTCGGCGCGTTCCTGCTCCTTGCCCGCAGAAAGCGCCGCGACGCGGAGGGGTAAAAGCGCGATAGACCGCAGACCGTGCAGATAGAGCAAATAAACCAAAATTATTACCCCCCGGCAGTATAGCTGCCTGGGGGGTAATTTGTGGTTTTCATGCCAATAATTTGGCATGAAGTGTTTATTATCAGAAATGGATGTGAATCGGCGCGGAAAATGGCACATGGGGGTGGGTTTGGTCTTGCAAAAGGGGAGAAAGTGTGCGATAATAGAGGCACGGCAGCGGCGCGCGGGAAATGCGGGCGGCTGCGGTGAATCAGATGGTTCGCTCAGTGCGGCGATTTGCGCAGATAATCCTGGATGTATTCCATAAATTTCAGCGTGGCCGCGCTGGGCTGGACCTTTTTTAAGGTACACATGGCGACATAGCGGGTCGGAATCTCCTCTTTCAGCCGCAGCGGGCAGATGACGCCGCGAATCAGGCCCGACTGGGCAAATTCCTCCGTCACCCCGGCGACGCCCAGGCCGATGCGGGCCAGCGCGATGAGCAGATTGTGGGAGCCAAGCTCGATCTCGGGCTGCAGCTTCAGGCCGTGCTCCAGGAAGAAATTCTCCAGAAAGCGCCGGGAGCTGGCTTTGCGCTCCAGCAGGATCAGCGGGAACTGGGTCAGCTCCTGCAGGCTGTAGACGTGGCTGAAATCGCAGCCGTAGTCCGGCGAGGCGACGAAGATATAATGGTTGTCAAAGCAGGGAGTGGCGTCGTACTCCGTCTCGTCGATGGGGGAGGTGGCAAAGGCCAGGTCGACCGTTCCGCCCCGCAGCGCTTCGAGGACCATGGAGCTGGTGCCGTTGATGATCTGAATTTTCAGCGCGGGGAAGTCCCGGTGGAATTTTTGCAGGACGGGGAGCAGGAAGCGCTTTGTGACGGTATCGCTGGCGCCGATGGCCAGGCGGCCCCGCAGCAGGTGCTGCATCTGGGCCAGGCGCTCCTCGCCGTTTTCGATCGTCGTGATGGCGCGGTTGACGTATTGGTAGAGCATCCGCCCTTCTTCTGTCAGGTTGACGCCCCGCGGGGTCCGCAAAAACAGCCGGACGCCCAGCTGGTTCTCCAGCTGCTTGATCGACTGGCTGATGGCGGACTGGGAGATATACAGGCTCTGGGCGGCGGCGGAGATATTCCCCGCCTCGGCGACGGTCTTAAATACGCGGTACAATTCCAGCTTAGCAGTCATGCGCACCTCCAAAAATTAGTCATACTTATAATGAGTATTAACGAAAGCTATTTTACTTATATCCCACTTTTTATTATACTGACAATTGGCAGGAAATCAACCACAAAAATGGAAAGGATGGCAGAAACATGCAGGCACTAAAGGAGAGAATCATCAAAGAAGGCAAAGTCTTGCCCGGCAATATCATCAAGGTCGACGGCTTCCTGAATCACCGGGTCGACGTGGCTTTTATGGAACAGATCGCCGACGAATTTGCAAAGTATTTTGACCCGAAGGAGATCACCCTGATCCTGACGGCGGAAGCCAGCGGGATCGCCCTGGCCTCGATCTGCGCGCTGCGCTTTGGCGTGCCGATGGTCTTTGCGAAGAAGGCCAAGAGCGATAATATCGAAGGCGGCCTGTATCAGAGCGACATTTATTCCTACACCTATCAGAAGAAGGTCACCCTGATCGCCTCGAAGGACTGGATCCAATCCACCGACAAGGTTCTGATCGTGGACGACTTTATGGCCAACGGCGAAGCGATGCGCGGCCTGTGCGACATCGTCAAGGAAGCCGGTGCGGAGCTCAAGGGTATTGCCATCGCCATTGAAAAGGGCTTCCAGCACGGCGGCGACAAGCTGCGCGAGGCGGGGATGCCCATCAAGTCCCTGGCCATCATTGACAAGGCCGATGAGAACGGCTTTGTCTTCCGTGAGGACGATTGATTTACGATGGATAAGATTTTGATTCTGGACTTCGGCGGCCAGTATAACCAGTTGATCGCCCGCCGTGTGCGTGAATGTAACGTATATTGTGAGGTCAAGCCTTACACGATGCCGCTGGCAGAGATCCGGGCGTTTGCGCCCAAGGGGATCATCTTCACCGGCGGGCCGCACAGCGTCTATGCGGCGGATTCCCCCCAGGTCGACCCGGAGATCTTTGCCCTGGGCCTGCCGATCCTGGGCATCTGCTACGGCTGCCAGCTTATGGCGCAGACCCTGGGCGGCCGTGTGACCGCCGCGTCGGAAGCGACGGCGCGGGAATTTGGCAAGACGAACACCTATTTTTCGGAAAGCTGCAAGCTCTTTGCCGGCCTGCCGGCGGAGAGCATCACCTGGATGAGCCACGGCGACTATCTGGCCCAGGTGCCGGATGGCTTCCAGCTTGTCGCCCATACGGACGCCTGCCCCACGGCGGCCATCGCCGACGAGAGCCGCGGGTTCTACGGCGTGCAGTTCCACCCGGAGGTCAATCACACCGTCCGCGGGCAGGAGATGCTGCGCAACTTCCTCTATGCGGTCTGCCAGTGCGACCACACCTGGACGATGCGCAATTATATGAAAACGGCCATCGCCGACGTGCGGGAGAAGGTCGGCGACGGGAAGGTCCTGCTGGCGCTGTCCGGCGGTGTCGATTCCTCTGTCGCGGCGGCGCTGCTGGCGAAGGCCGTCGGCGAGCGGCTGACGTGCATCTTTGTCGACCACGGTCTGCTGCGCAAAAACGAGGGCGACGAGGTCGAGGCGGCTTTCCGCGATTCCGGGATGCACTTTATCCGCGTCAACGCCCAGCAGCACTTTATGGAGCGGCTGGCGGGCGTCGAGGAGCCGGAGCGGAAGCGGAAGATCATCGGCGAGGAGTTTATCCGCGTTTTTGAGGCCGAATCGAAGAAGATCGGCCATGTCGACTTCCTGGCCCAGGGGACGATCTACCCCGATGTCATCGAGTCCGGCGCCGGGGATGCGGAGACGATCAAATCGCATCACAATGTCGGCGGTCTGCCGGATTATGTCGACTTCCGGGAGATCATCGAGCCGCTGCGGATGCTGTATAAGGACGAGGTGCGGCAGCTGGGCCGGGAGCTGGGCTTGCCGGAGGAGCTTGTTATGCGGCAGCCGTTCCCGGGCCCGGGCCTGGCCATTCGGGTCATCGGGGAGATCACCTGGGAGAAGCTGGAAATGCTGCGGGACGCTGATTTTATCTTCCGGGAGGAAGTCGCCAACGCTGGCCTGGCCTATTCCATCAACCAGTATTTTGCCGTTTTGACGAGTATGCGCTCCGTCGGCGTCATGGGTGACAGCCGCACGTATGACTACACCCTGGCCCTGCGCGGCGTCACGACGACAGATTTTATGACGGCCGATTGGGCCCGCATCCCCTACGACGTCCTCGACCGCGCCTCCGCCCGCATCGTCAACGAAGTCCGCGGCATCAACCGCGTCGTGTACGATATCACGAGCAAACCACC
>CAKTTR010000121.1 GCA_934615645.1 uncultured Oscillospiraceae bacterium
GTGCAATCCCCCTCAAATGCGAGCCCAGCGCAGCGGGTCGCATTTGAACGCTTGTCAAAAATACTTTTTTGACAAGCGTTTAAACCAGCTGCTGCTCATTGATCATAAACCGAAAATGCAGCCCCAGTTCTTCAGCGGCCTTGCGGCACAGGAGCATCCGCTGCATAAAGATCTCAAAATAATCCATCACCGAGCCGTAGCGGGTATCGACGACCAGCTTTAGCTTGATCAGCGTCTTCGTCTCGTTGATCTTCAGCTCCGCTTTTTTGACGGAGTAATTCACCCGGTCGTGGATATCAAAGGCGGCAATGTCCTGGTTCCGGACCCGGCTGCGGCGGACATCGGACTTATCCGCCAAGATCAGCGCCGCCGCCATGGGGCTGACGGGCTTGCCCGTCCCCTCGTCGTGGTTGCCGATGGCCGTGACGATCTCCGAAATTTCCGCCGGGTCCATGCCCAGATGGTCCAGCAGCCGGAAGGCCATGACCGCCCCCGACTGGGAGTGGTCGACCCGGTTGACCAGATTCCCGATATCATGCAGATGCGCGGCGATCTGCACCAATTCAATCTCCCGCGCGGGATAATCCAGCGTCCTTAAAATATAGCTGGCATTCGCCGCGACGATGCCCACATGGGCAAAGCTGTGCTCCGTGAAGCCCAGCGCCCGCAGGGATTCATCCGCCTTCTGGATATAGGTCCGGATGGCGGGGTCCTGCTTGACTTGTTCATACGTGATCATAAGCTCTCCTAAAAAACGATCGTGATCTCGGTGCCCTGCCCCGGCGTGCTGTGCAGCGCCAGGCGGGCGTTGTGATACTGCGCCCCGTGCTTGACGATGGACAGGCCCAGGCCCGTCCCGCCGATCTGCTTGGAGTGGCTCTTGTCCACCCGGTAGAAGCGCTCAAAGACGCGGCTCTGGTGGGCATAGGGAATGCCGATGCCCGTGTCCGCCACCCGCAGCTGCACATGGCTCCCCTGCCGCCCGACGTCCACCCGGACGCTGCCGCCGGGCTTGTTGTATTTGATGGCGTTGTCGCAGAGGTTATAGACCATCTCATTGAGAATTTGCCAGACCCCGCGGACCGTCTCATGCGTCCCCGATAGCTGCAGCGAAACATTCTGCTTTTCCGCGACCTTCTGCAGATTGGCCAGGCAGGCGTCGGCCAGGTCGTAGAGGTCGACCGTCTCCCGCTCCAGCGGCGTCGCCTCCTCATCCAGGGAGGAGAGCTGGATAATATCCTCCACCAGCCGGATCAGCCGCCGGGACTCCCGGTAAATATCCCCGGAAAACTCCTGGACCTTGTCCATCGGGACCATGCCGCTGCGCATCAGCTCCGCAAAGCCGGAGATCGACGTCAGCGGTGTCTTCAATTCATGGGAGACATTGGCGGAAAACTCCCGCCGCAGCTGCTCCCGCTGCTCCCGCTCCGTCACATCGACGACGATGATGACCGCCCCGGCCAGCTGCCCGTTGCTCCGCACCGGGTTCGCCAGCACCTGCCAGCTGACGCCGTCGCGAACCAGCAGCGTCTCACCGTGCTGCCCGGCCAGGGCCGCAGCGACGGTCTGCTGCAGCTGGGGGCAGTCGCAGCGGCGCAGATTCTCCAAGCCATCCGCTGCGCCAAAAATTTGCATCGCCTGGTGGTTCCCCGCCAGAACGTTCGTCTGGGTGTCCACCAGCAGGAAGCCCTCGCGCATATTCTCCGTGATGGCGGTAAACTCCTGCTGGCTGCGCCGCAGGGCCTGCATCTGGCTGCCGATGGTCTCGTTCTGCTGCTGCAGGCGCGTCAGCAGCGGCTGCAGCTCCGGATAAATCCCGGCGGCGGTGGGATAATCCAGGTCCATGGCGTTGATCGGCCCAGTGATCTTCCGGGCCAGCCGGTAGGAAAAGCCTGCCGAGAGCGCCAGCGCCAGCAGCACGCCCAGCAGCACCGGCTGGACCATCCGCTGCAGCATCTCCAAAACCGCCTGCTGCTGGCAGGCGACGCGGAGGACCGTCCCGTCGTCCAGCCGCAGGGCGTAGTAGAGGGTATTGGTCAGCAGCGTGCTGGAATCCCGGACGCTTTTCCCCGCCCCCGTCTCCAGGGCCTGGCGAATTTCCTGCCGCCCGGCGTGATTCTCCATCTCGGCCGCCGGGGCCTGGGTGTCGTAGAGGACCGTGCCGTTTTCGTCCACCCAGGTGATGCGGGCCTCGGGGTGGAGCGACTGCAAATACGCCACGCCGCTGCACTCGACGCCGTGCCCCGCATAGGCCGCCTCCGACGCCAGCTCCGCAAAGACCTGCGTCTCATAGTACCGGTAGATCGCCCCGACGAACAGCGCCGCGCACAGGACTAGAACGATCACGCAAATCAAAAAGCTATTGCCAAAAATCTTCTTTCTCATACGCGCTTCTTCCTCATACGCCGCTGATCTTATAGCCGATGCCCCGGACGGTCTCGATGCACTTGCCCATCGGCCCGAGCTTCGCGCGCAGCGTGCGGATATGTACGTCCAGCGTGCGGTTCTCCCGCTCCAGCTCGCAGCCCCAGACCCGGTCCATCAAGGCGCTGCGGGTCAGGACCATGCCCTGGTTTTCCAGCAGCAGGCAGAGAATTTCAAATTCCTTATACGTCAGCAGCACATCCTGCCCCTCGACCTGGACCAGATGCTCCGACGGGCAGACATACAGCTCCCCCACTCGGTAGCTCTTGCTCCCGGCCACCGGCTGGGTCCGCCGCAGCACCGCCCGCACCCGGGCGACCAGCTCCATCATGCCGAAGGGCTTGCAGATAAAATCGTCCGCCCCGTTGTCCAGACCGATGACCCGGTCATACTCCGTATTCTTCGCCGTCAGCATAATGACGGGGATCTTCTCTGTCGCCGCCGCGCTCCGCAGCTTTTTAAGGACGGAAAGTCCATCCTCCTCCGGCAGCATAATGTCAAGCAAAATCAGCGACGGCAGCTGTTTTGCCATGCCCTTCCAAAAGGCCGACGGGCAGGCAAACCCCTCGGCCTCATACCCCTGGGTCTGCAGGCCATAGATCACCAATTTCCGGATGCTGTCGTCATCCTCCAGCAAATAAACCATCGTACGCGCTCCTTTTTCCGCAATCCAGGCGGTTTTTCCTCAAATTTCTCTTTTTCTTTAGCATAACCCCTCTTTGTAAAAATGCAAGGCAATTTTTTGTTAAATTTACGTTAAATCTCGCAAATTCCCAGAAAAAATAGCGCCTCCTCCAGGGGAAACGCCCAAACCGTCTAAAATGCCTCCGCAATTCACATTTGAAGCGTCGCAAAAAGCCTCGCAGAGTTTGCGCCGCGCACGGCGCAAATAAAGTCCAATCTGTTTTTTCCGGCGGCGTGTACGTCGGGAAAAACTCTTTACGCCCTGCAAGTGTGGAATTTCCACGCGCAGCGTGGAAATTATGCGCGCAGCAGGGTGCAATCCCCTCAAATGCGAGCCCAGCGTAGCGGGTCGCATTTGAAAGC
>CAKTTR010000122.1 GCA_934615645.1 uncultured Oscillospiraceae bacterium
GCCTTTGGCGGCGTCTTTCTTCCCCGATTCTTTCTTCGCTGGTGAAGAAAGAATCGGGCCCCCGGAGGGCGCTAGATAAACTGTCTGGTAGACATTGGCTTGTAGAAATTTTCAAATTTTGTTTTGAGTCTGGAGTAGTCGAGTACTGCCGCGCAAACTTGTTTTTGCGTTGCAGCAATCCCTCTGCTCTGCATGGGTTCGACTTGGCCAAACGCTGCGCGTTTGGAGTCTCACCCAAGTCAGCTTCGCTGTGCCAGCTCCCTTTGCGCTGCATAGGTTCGACTTAACCAATCGCGCTACGCGCTCTTGGAGTCTCACCCATACACAAGGGAGCCTTTTTGGTGCCCAGCACACCCCAAAAACCTCACCCCTTTTCGCGCCCCTTCGCCTCTCGCACCAACCGCACAACCTGCATCACCGCCGTGGGTGCAACCGCCAAACCCAAAATTTCGGCAAGATTCGCCGCTGTCAAATCGGCGATGACGAACAGCCCGTGCAGTCCCGGAATCAGCAGCACCGCTGCCAGCAGGCAAAGCCCCGCGGCGAAGGCCGCGATGCTGTAGGGGTTCGACCGCAGCCCCAGCTGAAAGAGGGACCCCCGCTCCGCGCGGCACGTGAACCCGTGGAAGAGCCGCGCCAGCGTCAGCGTCGCAAAGGCCATGGTGCTGGCCAGCGCCGGGCTGGTTTGCCGCCCGAGGTAGTAGGCCGTCATAATAAAGACGCTTAAAATAAGCCCCTGCAGCGCGATGCGCCCGGCAAAGGGCCCGTCGAGGATGCCGCGCTTGGCGTCCCGGGGCGGCTGCCGCAGCAGGTCCGCCCGGGGCGGCTCCATGCCAATGGCAATGGCCGGGAGCGAGTCCGTCAGCAGATTGATAAACAGCAGATGCACCGGCTGGAACGGCACCGGCAGGGCCAGCAGGGAAGCGTAGAGCACGCAGAAGATGGCAGAGAGATTCCCCGAGAGCAGATACCCCACGGCGTTTTTGATGTTCGTGAAAATATTCCGCCCATTCGTGACGGCCTTGACGATCGTCGCAAAATTGTCATCCGCCAGGATCATCGCCGCCGCGTCCTTGGCGACCTCCGTCCCCGTGACGCCCATGGCGACGCCGATGTCCGCCTGCTTCAGGGCGGGCGCGTCGTTGACGCCGTCGCCGGTCATGGCGACGATCTTCCCCCGGCTCTGCCACGCTTCGACGATGCGGATCTTATGCGCCGGGCTGACCCGGGCGTATACGCTGACCCGGTCCAGAATTTCAGCCAGCTGGGAATCCGTCATCGCGTCCAGCTCCGGCCCCGAGACCGCCAGGTCGCCGTCCCGGAAAATGCCCAGCTGCCGGGCAATCGCCGTCGCCGTGACCTTGTGGTCCCCGGTGATCATGATGGTCCGGATGCCCCCGCGCCGCGCATCGGCCACGGCCTGCCGGGACTCCACCCGCGGCGGGTCGATCATTGCCGCCAGGCCCAGGAAGATATAATCCTGCTCGTCGTCCAGCGAAAGGGCCGGGCGGGTATTGCCCATCGGGCGGCACGCAAAGGCCAGGACCCGCAGCCCCTCCTGCGACAGCTGCTCGTTGGTCTCAACCAGCGCCGCCCGGTCGGCCCCCGTCATCTCCCGGGGCCCCGCCGCCGTCATAAGCTGTGCGCTGCGGGCAAGCAGGACATCCATCGCGCCTTTTGTGCAGAGGGTGTAGACCCCGTCGAGGCAGTGGAGGGTGCTCATCAGCTTCCGGTCCGCGTCAAAGGCCAGCTCCGCCAGCCGGGGGTGATAGCGGCGATACTCCGTCTCGTCAACGGTGTACTTGTGCCCCAGATGCACCAGCGCCAGCTCCGTCGGGTCGCCGATCTCCTGGCCCCCGGTGCTGACGGCGTCGCTGGCCAGCAGCGCGGTTTTCAGCAGCCAGTGCTGGGCGTCGTTGGCAAAGTCCAACGCCCCCGGCTCCAGCAGCGCGCCGTCCGCGTAGAGCTTCGTGACGGTCATCCGGTTCTGCGTCAGCGTCCCGGTCTTGTCGGAACAGATAATATTGACGCACCCCAGGCTCTCGACGGCCCCCAGCTCTTTGATGATCGCGTGCTCCCGCGCCATCTTCTGTGTCCCCATGGCCTGGACGATGGTGACAATCGAGCTCAGCGCCTCCGGAATGGCCGCCACCGCCAGAGCGACGGCGAACATTAAAGCATCCAGCAGCGGCATCCGCCGCACCAGGCTCAGGGCAAAGACGACGCCGCAGATGATGAAAATGCCGATGGCAAGCTTCTGGCTGAACTGGTCCATGGCCACCTGCAGCGGCGTCTTGCGCCGCTTCGTCGCGTTCATGAGCCCCGCGATCTTGCCCAGCTCCGTCTCCATCCCCGTCGCCGTGACGATGACGCTTGCCCGCCCGTAGGTCACGAGGGACCCGGAGAACACCATGTTCTTTCGATCCCCCAGCGGGAGATTTTCCCCCGCCAGGGCCGCATGGGTCTTGTCGACGCTCTCCGCCTCGCCGGTCAGGGCGCTCTCGTTGACCTGCAGGGAGAAGTTATCGAGAATGCGCCCGTCGGCGGCGACCAGATCCCCCGCCTCCAGCAGCAAAATATCCCCCGGGACGAGCTCGCGGGCCGGAACCTCCCGCGTCACACCGTCCCGCATGACCTTCGCCGTCGGGGCCGACATCGCCTGCAAGCTCTGCAGCGACTTCTCCGCCTTAAAATGCTGGACCGTCCCCAGCACAGCGTTCATGACCAGCACGGCCAAAATGACGATCGTACTCTCCCGGCTCCCGGTGATAAAGGAAATAACGGCGGTGATCATCAAAATGACGACCATCAGGTCCTTAAACTGGCCCAGGAACACCGCCAGGACCCCCTGCCGTTTCTCCTCCGCCAGCCCATTGGGCCCGTGCTTTTGCAGCCGCCGGGCGGCCTCCTCGGCAGAGAGCCCCTCCCGGCCTGTTGCCAAAGCCTCCATCACATCCCGCGCATCGCGGCGCTCATAGTGTTCCATATACGAAACCCCTTTCGTGTGGTTTTTTTACTGCAAAATTTGTTCCCCGTTTTTTGGGGGGAATTTCTTATCCTAATTTTTACCAGACAATCCTGCTGGCGCCCTCCGGGGGCCATATTCTTTCTTCTCCGGCGAAGAAAGAATATGGAAAGAAAGACGCCGCGCAGGGCGGGGTGGACCCCGCCCTACGAACCCACCCCCTTGGGTGGGTGTCGGTGGTGTGGGTGGCTTGGTACGGGCTACCAGGCAGATTTGCGAGTGCATCCGTGCCCTGATAGCCGGTGTGCGGGCCGCTTGCCGCTGCGCTGTAGCTTACGCACTGCGGTGGGGACTTGATGGCTTTTTTGCAGGGCTGCACCCTGTTCCGTTTTAACGAAAAAGATTTCCGCGACGTCAGCTTGCAAGCTAGCACGCTGCGTCGTAAGCGCAAGCGCAGCGGCAAGCGGCC
>CAKTTR010000123.1 GCA_934615645.1 uncultured Oscillospiraceae bacterium
ACGATACCCAGAGCGGCAACTACTATTTTGATACCAAGGGCGGCCATTTCTACAGCGTCCGGGTCAGCGAGGCGGGCATCATTGATGCGAGCTCCCTGCGCAGCCTGGATCTGGAGAGCACGGTCGGCTCCAGCTCCACGCCGACGATCTACAACGGCCGCGCCTATATTGGCTGCGGCGGCACCGAGGCTTACGGCGCGTATGCCGGGCATACGATCGTTGTCATTGATTTGACGAACTGGGAGATCGCCTACCGGGTCGAGACCGAGGGCAACCCGCAGACGAGCGGCGTCCTGACAACCGCCTACGACGAGGGCGACGGGACCGTTTACGTCTATTTCGTTGAAAACTACACCCCGGGCACGATGCGCATTCTGAAGGATAAGCCCGGCCAGACGAAACCGGCTGAGACGGTGACGGAGGTCTACAACGGCAAATCCCACCAGGTCGCCCCGGCACTGTTCACCCCGTATGGGGATCACACCCAGTACTGTATCTGCTCGCCCATCGTGGACGCAGATGGTACGATCTACTTCAAGAACGACTCCGGCTATCTTATGGCCATCGGCAGTAAGCCCGTCTCGCTGGAGATCACCCAGCAGCCCAAAAAGCAGACCTACGAGGCAGGGGAGGCCTTTGACGCTACCGGCCTGCAGGTCATGGCGACGTATGAAAACGGCGCAAAGCGGGATATCACCACGGCGCTGGATTGGAATACGGATGCGCTGACGATGAATGACACGCAGTTTGAGCTGACGCTGCCCCTGGGCTACCAGAACCGGGACGGCAAGGCGGGCCAGGAGGTCCCCGACCTGACGGTGACGCTGCAGCTGACCGTCACCCCCAAGCAGGATCCGGAGCCCCCGGCGCCGACGGCGCTGCCCTTTACCGATGTCCCGGAAAACGCCTGGTACACGGAAAATGTCCGCTATGTCTATGAGCAGCACCTGATGTACGGCACGACAGACACGCTATTCAGCCCCGATCAGAATCTGACCCGGGCGATGTTTGTCGCGATGCTCTACCGGATGGAGGGCTCGCCGGAGGTCAGCGGGACGGCGCCGTATTCGGATGTCCCCGCCGGTGCGTACTATGAAAAGGCGGTCATCTGGGCCAGCGACAACGGCGTGGTCTATGGCAGCAACGGCAAGTATGACCCGGACGGCAAGATCACCCGGGAGCAGATGGCGGCCATGATGCGGCGCTACGCAGCCTACTGCCAGATCGACACCAGCGACCGGGCGGATCTGACCAGCTTCGGCGATGCCGCGCGGGTCAGCAGCTGGGCGCTGAATGATATGAAGTGGGCGGTCGCAGTCAATCTGCTCTACGGCAGCGGCGGCAACCTGAACCCGACAAATCACGCCACCCGTGCCGAGGCGGCATCGATCCTGAAGCGCTTTGCGGTCAATATTCTGAAGTAAGCGCTGCGGCATTTCCCTTCGTGCTTTTACAGCCGGTCCGGCAGGGGGCCGGCCGGCTGTGAAAAATTTAAAATTGGAGGTCCAAATGAAAAAGAGAATTCTTGCGGTACTTTTGTGCTGCGCCATGCTCCTGGGCGTCCTGCCGATTTTTGCGCAGGCGAGCGACGTACCGGCCAGCGACTCGCTGGGGACAGTTTATCTTTCCATCAGCGATGACGCAAAGTACGTCGAAGGCAACGACGACGCCGGGACGATCATGGCCTATGTGCCGGTCAGCCTGGATGAAGTCGCGAAGATCAAGCTGGAGGACTACGACCTGAGCAAGTATATCGTGCTGGATGACGAAGGCAATGAAACGGTCACGCTTCTGCACGTGTTCCTCTATGCCCTGAAAAACTACTACGGTTCTACGGATGGCAAGGCGCTCACCACCAGCGGCGGCCCTGGCTCTCTGTTCATGACGGCGTTCTGGGGCCATGACTGCAACCTGACGTATTATGTCAACGCAGAGTATCCGGAAGCCCGCCCTGGTTGGGGTGCGACGGCGGATATTATTACCCTCAAATCCGGTGACTTCATTGATATTTCCATGTATACCAGTTGGGCATTCTACTCCGACGACGTAGCTGGCTATCATTACTTCCTGGATGAAGCGGGCAAGATTACCCATGACTTTACTACGGATATCAGCGAGACCTTGTCGATCGGCTACGGCAGAGTTTGGAGTTCGATCATAAGCGGCGGCGGCGACGAGGAGGATACCAAAACGGCGATCGTCCCGGATGGCGATACGACGCTGTACTACAGCCAGAAGTCCATTTATGACAAAGATGCCCTGACTACCAAGATCGACGCCGAAGGTAAGGCGCAGATCAAATTCCCGTCGGATGGCACCTGGTACATCTGGACCGACGGCGGCTACGGCAAGAGCGCCGGCAATGAGGAGGCGATTGTCTCTGCTCCGGCGTATGCCAAGGTGATTGTCACGAATAAGGATAAGGAGGCAGCGCAGGCCGTTGCAGCTCTGATCAACGCCCTGCCGTCCGCTGCAAACCTTACGCTGGCAGATAAGGATGCCGTTGCAGCGGCCCGGGAAGCCCTCTCGGCCCTGACGGAAGCCCAGCTGGCCTATGTCAGCGACGAGACGCTGGCCCTGCTGGAAAAGGCAGAAGCGCAGATCGCTACGCTGGAAAAGCCCATTCCCTTTACGGACCTGACCCAGGATTGGTATCAGGAGAGCGTTGCCTATGTCTATCGCAATAACCTGATGTACGGCACGACCAACACGACCTTCAGCCCGGATGCAAACCTGACCCGCGCCATGTTCGCTGCGATGCTGTATCGCCTGGCGGGCAGCCCGCGTGTTGTTGGCACCTGTCCCTTCCCGGATGTTCCCAGCACCGCGTATTATCTGGATGCTGTGATCTGGGGTGAAAAGAACGGCGTCATTTACGGCGAGGGCGGCAAATTCAATCCCGATGGCAAGATCACCCGGGAGCAGATGGCCGCTATGATGCGCCGCTATGCCGACTTCTGCGAGCTGAAGACCGATGCCCGGGCAGACCTGAGCGGTTATACGGATGCCGCCGCAGTCAGCAGCTGGGCACTGAATGATATGAAGTGGGCCGTCGCAGAGCACCTGCTCTATGGCGATACCAACAGCCGCCTGAACCCGACGAACAACGCCACCCGTGCCGAAGCCGCCGCGATCCTGCAGCGCTTTGCCACGCGGCTGGCAAAGTAACGGGCAGGCAACGACACTTGCAACAGGAACCAACAGAACACACAAAAGGGGCTGCCTCATAATGAGGCAGCCCCAGAGCTTGTCAAAAAAGTATTTTTGACAAGCTCTCAAATGCGACCCGCTTCGCTGGGCTCGCATTTGAAGGGGCTTGC
>CAKTTR010000124.1 GCA_934615645.1 uncultured Oscillospiraceae bacterium
CGGGGCTGGAAGTCTTTGCGTCTTAATGATTTCCATGCGAAAGGGCTACCGCCCTCCGGGGGCCATATTCTTTCTTCTCCGGCGAAGAAAGAATATGGAAAGAAAGACGCCGCGCAGGGCGGGGGGGGACCCCGCCCTACGAACCCACCCCCTTGGGTGGGGTTCGGTGGTGCGGGTGGCTTGGTACGGGCTACCAGACAAACTTGCGAGTGCATCCGTGCCCTGATAGCCGGTGTGCGGGCCGCTAGCCGCTGCGCTGTAGCTTACGCACTGCATAAGTGACTTGATGGATTTTTTCGGGGCTGGAAGTCTTTGCGTCTTAATGATTTCCATGCGAAAGGGCTACCGCCCTCCGGGGGCCATATTCTTTCTTCACCGGCGAAGAAAGAATATGGAAAGAAAGACGCCGCGCAGGGCGGGGGAGGACCCCGCCCTACGAACCCACCCCCTTGGGTGGGTGTCGGTGGTGCAGGTGGGTTTGTTTCGGCTACCAGGCAAATTTGTGACTGCATCCGTGCCCTATACCCGGTGAGCAGACCGCTTGCCGCTTCGCTGTTGCTTACGCACTGCGGTGGGGACTTGAAAGCTTTTTTTCAGGGTTGCACTCTGTTCCGTTTCAACGAAAAAGATTTCCGCGATGGCGGCTAGCAAGTCCGCACCCTGCGTCGTAAGCGCAAGCGCAGCGGCGAGCGGTCTGCTCACCAGGCCGGACAACGGATGCAGAAACAAATCTGCCTGGCACCCCGTACAGTGTGCGGCTGTAGTCCCGACGCTGTATGCAGGGGTGAGATCCAAGGGCGGGGGACCGCCCCCGCCCTTGGCGGCGTCTTTCTTCCTCTATTCTTTCTTCGCTGGTGAAGAAAGAATGGAGTCCCCGGAGGGCGCTAGCAAGCTTGCCTGGTAGACATTAAGACATAGAAATTCTCAAATCCATCACAACAACCCACAAACGCCGCCCCAGCCGGGCGGCGTTTGCACATAACCAATTCAAATTTACGAGAGCGTCAAATCTCCATCCTTCACCCAGCCGAGCTTTCGGCAAACCCCATTGAGCAGCGGGCAGAGGACCGCCGGCAGCACAAAGCAGATGAGCACCAGCCCGATCCAATCCATCGCGCCGGGCACGATGGCCGCCGCGCCCTTGGCCAGGGCCTGTTCGCTGGGGGCCAGCCAGCCCGTCCAGACGCCGATCTGGCCGACGAGGCCGCAGGTCCCCATGCCGGAGGAGATGGGCGCGCCGTTCATCTCCAGGTGGAACAGGCACGTCGCGATGGGCCCGGTGATGGCGGAGGTCAACGTCGGCGCGATCCAGATGCGGGGGTTCTTGACGATGTTGCCCATCTGCAGCATCGACGTCCCCAGCCCCTGGGAGACGAGGCCGCCCCAGCGGTTCTCCCGGAAGGACATGACGGCGAAGCCGACCATCTGCGCGCAGCACCCGGCAACCGCCGCGCCCCCCGCCAGGCCCACCAGCCCCAGGGACGCGCAAATGGCCGCCGAGGAGATCGGCAGCGTCAGCGCCACGCCGACGATGACGGAGACGAGCACGCCCATCAGGAACGGCTGCAGCTCCGTCGCCCACATGACGAGGTCGCCGACCTTCATCGCCGCCGCCCCCAGGGCCGGGGCCCACCAGGCCGACAGCGCCACGCCCACGCCGATGGTCACCAGCGGCGTCACGAGAATGTCGATCTTCGTCTCCTTCGAGACGGCCTTGCCCAGCTCCGCAGCTAAAATCGCGACGAACAGCACGGCCAGCGGCCCGCCTGCGCCGCCCAGGGCGTTGGACGCAAAGCCCACGGGGATGAGGGAGAAGAGGACCATCGGCGGGCAGTGCAGCGCGTAGCCGATGGCCGCCGCCATCGCCGGGCCGGACATCGCCGACGCCAGACCCCCGACGGTGTACTCCGTGCCGCCGATGGTCGCGACGGCCTTCGTCAGAAACCCAATATGGAACTGGGTCCCGACGGTGTTGATGATCGTCCCGATCAGCAGCGAGCAGAACAGCCCCTGCGCCATGGCGCTCAGCGCGTCAATGCCATAGCGTTTGGCGGAAATCTCAATGTCCTTCCGCTTCAAAAACGCCTGTACCTTGCCCATAAAAAAGCCCCCTGTCTCTTTCCTCGTGTCAGAACGCGTCGCAGCATGTCAGAATATGTCATAACATGTCAGAACGCGTCATAAAAAATAGCATTTACATGTGTCATGACACCTGTAAATGCTACTATAACGCAAAGCGGCACGAATGTCAACGCCTATTTTCCTGCCCGGTGAAGAGAACGCCCAGGTCCGCCAGCGCCTTTTGCGCCGCAGCGTAGGCCTCGGGGCTGGGGCAGGCGAGGGTGTGCAGATGGATGCCCTCGGTCAGGGCGCTGAGGGGCTGGGCGTCGGCCCCGGCGCAGCGGGCCAAAAACGCGTCCACATCCGCGCGGCTTGCCAGCTGCAGCGGCCCCGTCAGCTGCCCATAGATCGGGTGCTCGACAATCACGTCGACGACGGTGCACCCGGCGTCCACGATGGCGTAGAGCTCCGCTGCCATCTGCGCGCCGTCATGGCGGCAGGCGACGCGGCCGATGAGCCCCGCCGCCGCCCGGCGGCAGGTGTAACCCCGGGGCGTGGCGCAAATATCCGCGCCCCCGGCCCGCAGCAGGGCCACGTCCCCGACGATAACCTGCCGGCTGACGCCAAACCGCGCCGCCAGCTGCGTCGCACTGACCGCGCCCTTTGCCCCCCGCAAAACCTCCAAAATTTCCGCTCTCCGTTCCGCCGCCTGCATCCCCAGCACCTCATTTGCCAAAAATTCTACAAAATTTTCTAAAATACGTTCCAATTCGAAAGGATTCGTCTAAAAGACAGAGCATTCTGTTCAGAATTACGCCAATTCCCAATCTCTCCCAGATTTCGTCCTTAATCCCTAATCTCTCCCAGATTTCGTCCTCTTTCTTTACGTTACATGATTTTTCGCGCCAATGCAAGCAAATTCGAATTTCTCCCCCAATTTTCGAGCATTTCCACAAAATTCCCCCCCAATCCACCACCACCGCGCCGTCATTTCCGCAAACCCGAAGGGGAGCAGCCCCCCCCTTGCTGCGCCCCGCACCAAAGGACCCAGAGCCCTTCGGTGCCCACGTATCAACGCAGTGGTCCTCCGACCACGCCATCTCCCAAGC
>CAKTTR010000125.1 GCA_934615645.1 uncultured Oscillospiraceae bacterium
CGCTACGACCAGCAGCTTGCCTACTGGCAGAGCCAGGCCCAGCAGGAGCGCAGCGACTATCTCACCGCCCTGGCCCAGAGCCAGTCCGCCGCCGCCAGCGCCGCGTCCAACCAGACCCAGGCCCAGCAAAACGCCTGGCGGCAGGCCATGGACTCCATCAGCCTCGGCGTCGTCCCCAGCGCCGCCTTGCTTGCCGCCGCCGGCATCTCCCAAGCCTGGGCCCAGTCCATGGCGAGTACGGCGCATTATCGGATTTATAAATAAATCCGATTGGCTGCTGGGCACCCGCAAGCGGCGCTGGGCACCCGCAAGGCTGCGCAAGCCAAAGGCTCCCTTGAAAGGGGAGCTGTCGCGGCGAAGCCGTGACTTGGGTGAGACGCCAAGAGCGCGAAGCGCGATTGGCTAAGTCGAACCCATGCAGAGCAGAGGGGTTTCTCCCCCCAGACTGCACCGCACCCCCTGCACCGCAGCGCCGCAAGTGCATACGCGCAGCGTGCCCCCCATCCAACGCAGCAGACTCCCCCACTCGTATCCCTCAAGTCACCGGGGAAGTCCGTAAGCTACAGCGAAGCGGCAAGCGGTCTGCACACCAGCTGCCAGGGCACGGATGCACTTGCAAATCTGCCTGGCACCTCGTACAGTGTGCGGCTGAACCCCCGACGTCGTACCCAGGGGGTGAGATCCAAGGGCGGGGGGACCGCCCCCCGCCTTTGGCGGCGTCTTTCTTCCCCGATTCTTTCTTCGCTGGAGAAGAAAGAATCGGGCCCCCGGAGGGCGCTAACAGATTTGTCTGGTAGAAATTGGCATGGAAAGATTTCCAAACTTGGCTTTTAAGCCTGGAGGAGTCGAGTACTGCGCAGCAAACTTGCTTTTGCGTTGCAGCAATCCCTCTACGCTGTATGGGTTCGACTACGCTGTATAAGCTCGAGGAGCAAAATCAAAGATTTTGACTCTCGCTTATTAGCCAATCGCGCTACGCACTCTTGGAGTCTCACCCATACACAAGGGAGCCTTTGGTGCCCCGCGCCGCTTGGGGTGCAGGGCAATCTTGCAGGAGAAACCCCTCAGACGCGGCGTCCCGCCGCGCCAGCTCCCCTTTCAGGGGAGCCTCTGGCCTGGCGCAGCCCTTTGGCCTGGCACGCCGCCCCAAGTACCCCACACCCCTTCGGTGCCTACGCCGCGCGCAAGCGCAATCCATCCCCGTCACCCCCCGCCAACCTTCGACATAGAATACCCTGTACCGCCATCGTCATCGGCTCATTGGCAAATGGGCCGCCGTGATGTTTACAAAAAGGAGCTTACCCCATGATCGAAATTCTCGTCGCCCTGATCTCCGGCGGCCTGACGCTCGTTGGCGTCATCTGCACCAACGCCGCCGCCAATCGCCGGATCGCGGCAAAAATCCAGACGGCCCAGGCCGTCACCGACACGAAGCTGGAGAGCCTGACCCACGAGGTGCGGCAGCACAACCATTTTGCCAGCCGCATCCCCGCCCTGGAGGCGCAGGTCCAGCAACTCGCCCAGCGCATTTTGCATTTGGAACAGGAGGGAATCAAAAAATGATCAACTGGCGTGTCCGCATCAAAAACCGGGCCTTCTGGCTCTCGCTCATCCCGGCGGCGCTGCTGCTTGTGCAGCAGGCGCTGCGCCTGTGCGGCGTCGATTTTGACCCCGGCCAGCTGGAGGGCCAGCTGACGGGCCTTGCAGGCACTGTCTTCAGCATTCTCGCCCTGCTCGGCATCGTCGCCGACCCGACGACCCCAGGCCTTCGCGACTGCTGTGAAAAGCATGCCGCCGAAGGCACAGAAAATCTGGATTTTTCCGACGAAAAAACGGATTCTCCCGCAGCCTTCGACGAAAAAGACGAAACCGCGGAAAAATCCGACAAAACCCCCGCATCCGCCCCAACATCCGACGCGAACCCCCAAAAGGAGGCCCCCGACCGTGACGCTTGAGACGAAGTATCTGACCCAAAACCCCTATTTTAACGACGGCCGCTGGATCACAGGCCCCGCCTTCCGGGGCTTCTTCCTCCACTCCGTCGGCGTCGGCCAGCCGGACCCGCTGGTCTTCTACCGCCAGTGGAACAAGCCCGGCTTCACCTACGCCGGCATCAGCGGCTTTATTGGCGCCGACACCGTCTACCTCACCGCCCCCTGCCTGGAGACCCCGGGCCGGGTCAAGCGCATGCCCCACGCCGGAAAGCCCGCCGGGAACAACGGCTATATTGGCTTTGAACTATGCGAGCCCGCGCAGATCACCTACACGACCGGCGCGAATTTCAAAATCCGCGACAAAGCCGCCGCCCAGAGCTACTGCCGCAAGACGTATGAAAACGCCGTCGCCCTCTTCGCCCGCCTGTGCGCCTTCCACGGCAAGGACCCCTTGCAAGATGGCGTGATCCTGAGCCACAACGAGGCAGGCAAGCGCGGCATCGCCAGCGGCCACGTGGACCCGGAGCACCTCTGGCGCGGCCTGGGCCTGCCCTACACCATGCCCGGCTTCCGCCGCGCCGTCGCCGCCGCAATGCAAGGCAAGCCCGAATCCCAAGGAACAGGAACGCAAGGAACTGAATCTCAAAAGGAGGAGATCAATATGACCAAAGCCGAAGTGATCGCACTCATCGACCAGCGCATCGCCGCCGCCCTGGCGGGCAAGGACGTCCCGGCAAGCGCCTGGGCCAAGGACGAACTCGCCCGGGCCATCGCCGCCGGCATCACCGACGGCACCCGCCCCGGCGGCTACGCCAAACGCGAAGAAGTCGCCGCCATGGTCCTCCGCGCTCAGACCCCCACCCCCTAACCCGCAAAGCCCCCCGTGGCGCTCCGCGCCGCGCCCCGAAGAGTTGCCCCGCACCTCTGGCGGCGCACCGCACCCCCAAGGCTGCGCCAGGCCAAAGGCAGCACCGCCCAAAGGCTCCCCTGAAAGGGGAGCTGGCACAGCGTAGCTGTGACTTGGGTGAGACTCCAAGAGCGCGAAGCGCGATTGGCTAAGTCGAACCCATGCAGAGCTAAGGGAGCTGGCGCGGCGTAGCCGCGACTTGGGTGAGACTCCAAACGCGCAGCGTTTGGCTAAGTCGAACCCATACAGCGTAGAGGGATTG
>CAKTTR010000126.1 GCA_934615645.1 uncultured Oscillospiraceae bacterium
GCAAGCCCCTTCAAATGTGAGCCCAGCGAAGCGGGTCGCATTTGAGAGCGTGTCAAAAATACTTTTTTGACACGCTCGAAGCTCCAGCTCTACGATTCGTAGAGCTGGAGTTTTTGCATTGTGGAGCCCTGGTTGCCGGGGGCTATTTTCCGGCTTCATACCGGTAGACGGGCCGGGGCGCGCGGTAGGTTGCCTTTTGGCTGCGCTGCGCCTATGATGGGGGCAGAAATTCACGGTGCGGTATGGCGGGATATGCCATCGCTGCGGCCGCAAGGAGGTTTTTGCAAACGATGGAACGTGTTTTACACCGGCAGCTGCCCTGCTACACGCCAAAAGAGGAGCGCATCAATACCGTCACCCATATCGTCGGCGCGGCCTTTGGCGTCGTCTTTTTCATCCTGGCCATCGCACTGGGGATCGCGCACCGGAATATCTGGTCTGTCGCCTCCGGCGCGGTCTATGGGATCTGTGTCGTCGGGCTGTTTTGCGTCTCAAGTATTTATCACGGGCTGCAGCCGTCGCTGCGTAAGGCGGTCATGCGGGTCGTCGACCACTGCACGATCTATCTGATGATCTGCGGCACCTATACGCCCATTCTCCTGGTGCGCATCCGGCCGGAGCAGCCGGTGATCGCCTGGGTCGTCTTCGGCGTCCAATGGGCGCTGGCGGCGCTCGCGGTGTTTTTGAATACGATGGACCTGAAGAAATTCCGTGTCCTGTCTATGGTCCTGTATATCGCCATGGGCTGGTGCATTATCTTCGTGCTGCAGCCGACCATCGCGGCCATCGGCTGGCCTGCGTTCTGGTGGCTGCTGGCAGGGGGCATCTGCTATACCGTTGGCGCGGTTTTATACGGCATCGGGAAAAAGAAGCGGTATTTTCACGCAGCCTTCCATCTCTTTGTCAATCTCGGCAGCCTCCTGCAGGCTGTGTGTATCCTCGGATATGTCTTATAAAGGGTGCCCAAAGCTTTTTGACCCGCTGAGCGTTTGGAGCAAGCTATTACCGGCGGTTTGCTGCGAAACCGCCGGTGCTTTTTGTGATAAGAACATTGCAAAATGCCGAAAAATCGGCTAAACTGGATGCAAGATCATCACAAAGGCGGTTTGCTATGGAATTATATTTTGCACCGATGGAGGGCATCACGGACCGGGTGTTTCGCAGACTGCACCAGCAGTTTTATGGCGGGGTGGCGCGGTATTATATCCCGTTCTTCTCCCCAACGCAGCATCACCGGCTGACGCCCCGGGAGTGCCGGGAGCTGGCACCGGTACCGGGGCTTCCTGCCGTGCCCCAGGTGCTGACGAAAAATGCCCAGGATTTCCTCTGGGCCGGCCAGGCGCTGGCGGACCTGGGCTATGCGGAGATCAACCTCAATCTCGGCTGCCCCTCCGGCACCGTCGTGCCCAAGGGAAAGGGGGCGGGCTTCCTGGCCTGGCCGGACCGGCTGGCGGCGTTTCTGGATGAAATTTTCCGCGCCTCGCCGCTGCCCATCTCCATTAAAACGCGGCTCGGCCTGCGGGACCCGGCGGAGTTTGCGCAGATTCTGGCCCTCTACCGGCGCTATCCGCTGCGGGAGCTGATCGTGCACCCTCGCACGGCCAGCCAGATGTACCAGGGGGCATTGCACCTTGACGCCTACCGCGCCTGCCTGGCGCAGCTGACCTGCCCGGTCTGCTTGAATGGGGAGCTGCGCAGCCCCGCGCAGCTGCGCGACTTGGAGACGGGGCCGGATGCCCCGGCTGCCGCTATGCTGGGCCGCGGTCTGCTGGCAAACCCCGCCCTCGCGCTGCAATACCGGGGCGGGGCGGTCCCGCCGGGGACGAAGGCCGCGTTCTTTGCCGCCCTGAGCCAGGAATATCTGGCGCTCTTCGGCAATGAACGCAATACGCTGATGCGGATGAAGAGCATCTGCAGCTATTGGTTCCAGCCGGAGCAGGAGGACCTTTGGCGCCAGCTGCGCAAATGCAGCCAGTGGCCGGAATTCTACGCGCTGGCCTCCGCTGCATTAACGGATGCCGGTGCTTGAACAATAGAAAAGACGCGCCGCAGTGACGGAAGCTGCGGCGCGATATTTTTTGCGGGCGCGTCAAGCGCGCAGTCAGAGAGCGCCGGTATCGCGCGGAATCACCGGGCAGGGGGGATTCTTCTCCTTGCCGCGGCTTTTTTCAGCACGTGAAGCGGCGGAAAACAAAGCTCTGGTGCGGATTTTCCGGCAATGCCAAATTTTTGAAAAAATTTTCAAAAATTTTGTTCTATTTCGAAAGCTGTGTGCATATCATGTATTAGACCTGAAGATCAAACCTGAAAAACGGGCCTGTGGGCGGCGGTTTGGCTGCCGCGGTGACTGCACATCGTTTGCGAGAAAGCTGTCTTGTCAACTGAATTTATGCTGCTTTTTTACAATCTGACAGAAAATATGAAAATTTTATTTATAAAATCGTGAAATATATTGACTTTTGTTCGCTCTTGTGATACAATACACCCACAGAAAAACAGTTGATTTTTTGCAGAGACGTTTTTTGCGAGACTCTGGAAGCTTAGGCACCAAATATGGTGTTACTTTGTTTCATGCTGTTTTTTTTTTTTTTTTTTGTAAGTGTTTACTTATTGCGAAAAAGGAGCGACAGAAGATGAAGCAAAGCGAGCAGACTGCGCGCAGCACCAGGCAGGAGCGCATGGAAACGATGCGCCGTACTTTCCTGGAAAGTACAGTTCGCGTCGTCGCCCAGTACGGCTTGGAGCGGACGACGACAAAATTGATCTCCGCCGAAGCCAATCTCAACGAGGCCTATATTTACCGCTGCTTTGAGAACAAGGAAATGCTCCTGCGGGAGGCTTTTCTGGAAGAGGACAAGCGCTTCGTTCAGCTCCTGCGGAAAACGCTGCCGGTGATGCGAAGGGAACACTGCTCTTGGAAGGAGCGGGCCTTTCTGCTCTGGCAGTCCAGCTGGACGTTTATCCTAGAGAAGGAAGCCGACTGCAGCTTTTATTATCGTTACTATTACTCCGCCAGCTGCCAAAAATATGCC
>CAKTTR010000127.1 GCA_934615645.1 uncultured Oscillospiraceae bacterium
ACCCGGCGGGAGAGGTCATCTACGTCATCCCCGCGCCGTATCTGGAAGACGCCGCCGGGGCGACGTCGGACGCGGCGTCCTATGCGCTTTCGCCCCAGGCGGACGGCAGCTATCTGCTGACGGTCACGGCGGACGAAACGTGGATGAATGACGATTCCCGCGCCTGGCCCATCCAGATCGACCCGACGGTGGAGCTGCGGTCGGACAACTACGTCCGCGGGACGTATATCCGCTCCGCCCAGCCTGCTTTGAAGGCCGGGGACCGGTCGACGCTGTTTGCCGGTTACCTGACGACGGCGGGGCAGCAAGAACTATGCGTCCAGATGGTCCTCCCGGCGCTGCCGAAAAATGCGACGCTGGTCAGCGCGCTGCTGAGCGTCGCCCACGTCGGCCTGTTTACGAAGACCTACGCCAACGCGCCTACCGGCAGCAAGCTGCAGCTCTACGCCTACGCTTTAAATAATTGGATCAGTGATGCGTCGCTTTTGACGTGGAATCACGTCTATGGTTCTGGCGGCTATGGCCGCGCCCAGGACCCGTTAGATTACCGAACGCTTTCAACCAGCACCCGCGGACAATATATCTCTTGGGACATCACCCGCGCAGTGCTGACGCAGTATGATAAAAATGACCCGAAGCAGCTGTTCGCCGCCATCACCCTGGCGGCCAAGGACGGGGCCAATGCCGCGTACTTTGCCAGCCTGAACGGGCACTACAGCACAAACAACCCCTACGGCTCCCCGATGCTGCTGGTGCAATACCGGCACAACGCCGGGGTGCAGACGGCGCTGTCCTACCACGAGCAGTCCATCGGCCGGGCCGGGCAGGGCTACGTCTCAGACTACGACCTGCAGACGACCCTCGTCAACCCCATTGCCACCAGTGCCAGCGCCGTTCTGCCCTATACCTTGTCCCTGGTCTACAACAGCGCCTACCGGGGGACGTATTTTGACGCCGCCGAGCAAGGATATCACACGCTGCCGTACAATCAGATGCACATCGGCGCTGGCTGGAAGCTCTCAGCCCAGCAGACGGTGATCTCCTCCCAGCTCCAAGCGTCGTCGGACACCGACCCGAAGGCCACGGAGGAATACCTCATCTACCACGACGAGACCGGCGCCGCCTATTATTTCCGTAAGAACGGCAGCGTTTTCAAGGATGAAAACGGCCTGAACCTGACGCTGACGAAGTCCGTCTCCGGCAGCACGACGGTCTACACGATGAAGGACAAGAAGGATAACCAGCGCATTTTCCACAACGGTTACCTCATCACCCAGCGCGATGCCAACGGCAACGCCCTGCACTTTACGTATAACAACGCCGCCTATTCCGCCAGCGGCAGCAGCTGGAAGCCGACGACGGCGAACCACCGGCTGACCGGCGTCACCCGCGTCCCCAGCGGCGGCAGCGCCCAGCAGCTGATGACGTTTGCCTATGACAGCAATCGCTGCCTTTCTGAAATTCGCCAAACCGTCGGCAGTGCGACGCGGGTCACAAAGCTGCACTACAGCCAGTACGACGCGAAGCTGTTCCTGACGGCCATCACATTCCCCGACGGCAAGCAAGCCCGCTACCGCTATCTGACCGGCGGCGGGGCGGCCTCGTGCGCCCTGTATCAGGCCTACGACGCCGAATCCGGCTACGGAATCGTCTACCACAACTTCGGCTCCATCCCCCTGCGGCAGCTGCGGGTCTGGGAATTTTCCGCCGCAACGGAGCCCCAGAATATCCCCACAGACGGCGCTGACGTGACCCGCCAATACGGCTACCGCTTCCACGGCTACAGCAACAGCCGCCAGAAGACGACCTACCGCCACTATGGCGCCGACCGCATCGCCGGAACCGACGACGACCTGATGGAGACCTGCCTGCTAGACTACTACGGCCGGACCATCACGAGCTACACCACCGGCGCGGGCCGGGAGGAGGTCCTGAGCATCGCCTCGGCGGCCTATACCGAGACCAGCGGCACATCCCAGACGAACAACCGGGTCGAGCGCGCCGGTTCCGGCGGCCTGCACGCGGCCAACCTCCTGAAGGACGGCAACTTTGAGCGCGGCACCACCTTTGACGCATGGCAGAAGGTGGTCACGCCGTCGTCCGCCCCGGCGGGCTACAGCGGCCTGCCCAACAGCGCCATTGGCGCGGCGAACACCGGCCACCCCGCGCCCCATCTCGGGTCTCGCTACCTGCGGATGTACAGCCCCGCCGCCCCCAATGCAGATCATAGCGCGGTCTCCGTCGCGACGGGGGCGCAGCAGACCGTCACGCTGAAAGCAGGGAAGAAGTATACCCTCTCGGCGTATGTCAACACCAGCGCCGTCACGCAATTTTACAAAAACGGCGGCGTCTTCCTCACGATGCGCAGCGCCGACGGGCAGGATGCCGGGCAGAGCATCGCCCTGACAGCCCAGACCGGCAAGGCCCTGCAGCACGGCTGGCAGCGGCTGACGTATACGTTCACGGCGAAAGCCTCCGGCAGCTACACCGTCGGCGTCCAGATGCGCAACTGCGCGGGCTACGCCTTCGCGGATGATATCCAATTAGAGCGCAACGCCGACCTGGGCGCAGGGGCGGAGGACGTCGGCGCGGCAGGGAACCTGAATCTGCTGCAAAACAGCCGCTTTGACGATGGCTTCACAGATTGGGCCCGCACCGGCGACTGGAAATTGGGAAGCCAACCGGCAGCGACGAAGGACGCCGCCCTCTCCACCGGCGGCAAGGAGATCACCGTCGTCGGCAACACCGTGGCCGAGAAACGGGCAACACAGACAGTGATGCTCAACGCCCCGGCGGGGAGCACGTTCCATGTCTCCGCCTGGGCCAAGGCGAACGCCGCCCCCAGCTACAACTCCAAATCCACGAATCCCGACTGGGACGAGCGCTTCTTCGGCCTCTATATCGTCCTGGTCTACACGGATAACTCGACGGAGTCCCAGCACATCCCCGCCAATACGGATACGACGGAGTGGCAATTCGTCACCGGGACGGTCACGCCGAAGCA
>CAKTTR010000128.1 GCA_934615645.1 uncultured Oscillospiraceae bacterium
TAGCGATTCCGAACCATTCTGAAATATCCGCTTGCTACGGATAAGGCGATGAAACGATTCAGGGACAATGATACTTTGCAGGCGAGCATCTGGAGACCTGCCGCACCTGCGGCCTGTGCGTGGAATGCTGCGAATTCAACTCCATATTGGCAGGCTGCGAGGATGGCGATCTCTGCGTCGAGAGCAGCGATTGGTTCGACAGCACCTGCGAGGACTGCGGCAGCTTCTTCCTCGGGGACTACGACATGTGCGAGACCTGCATTGACGCGGGCCACCCCCGCTGCGCCGCATGCTGCCGCGCTTCCAGCGAATGCAGCGAGGGCATGTGCGAATACGACGAGGAATATGAGACACACTTCTGCGCGGACTGCGGCCAGTGCTTCCACGACGCAGACCGCTGCACTACCTGCGAAGAAAACCGCTGCGTAGACTGCTGCGCCGGCCGTACCGAGACAAATTACGGCTGCAGCCATGGCTACTGCGAAGAGGACTCCCAGTTTGACGCCCACCTGGAAGAATGTGAGGACGTGGAGGACTTCATCGACGACCATGACGCTACCCCCAGCGATCTCTGGAGCTTTGATGCCTCCGGCCATTACCGCGCCTGCCGCTTCTGCGACAACGAAGCGCATAATTCTGACAAGGCGGCCCATAGCTTCGACGCCAACAGCGTGTGCGTCGTCTGCGGCTACAGCGCGGGAAACAAGCTTTACATTGCAAAGCAGCCCAAGGATGCCCGCTGCAGCACCAGTATTTACAGCAGCGGCTACGACGAGGACCCGGCCAATGGCCTGCTCTACTACGGGAATAACCCCGTGACATTCTCTGTGACCGCCCGGGGCGGCACAGGCGCCTATACATACCAGTGGTACCGGAAATATCGGAACAATGCACCAACAAGAGCGAATCCAACGGCAAGCGCTACAACTACGTAGCCGACGACTGCCATACCAAGGGCTGCGCAGGCGATACGCTCTGCACAGACTGCAAGCGTGTGATCCCGGGAAAAAGGCAATATCAGCACCCGGCCTATGCGATCGAGACCCGCAATTACCGCGACGTGACCTGCTTCAAGGACGGCTATTCCGGCAATGAATACTGCACGCTCTGCAACCGGATCGTGGACGGCACACAGGGTTACACGATCCCCGCCCCGAAGCAGCATACGACAACGACAGAGTATCTCCCTGCCGTCGCGCCGACCTGCACAACCGCAGGCAAGGGCGCCGTTGAACGGTGCATGCTCTGCAACGAATTCCTCTACAGCGACCTCTACATCGCCCCGCTGGGCCACGATTGGGCCGTAGATGAAGCCAACTGCACCGCGACGACCACCGCCTACAAGTGCAGCCGCGCTGGCTGCACAGCCACCAAATTTGACGCCATCACCAGCAAGCACACCATAACTGTCGACGGCGGCGCAGCTTATCTCGGCGGCAAGGTCGTCACCAAGGCAGGCGAAGGCCAGACAGTCACGCTGAAGTGCAACGCCGTCCCTAGGGCAAACACTTCCAGGAGTGGGAAGTGATCTCCGGCGGCGTGGCGCTCACGAATGCAGCCTCTCCCGATCACGCTTCGTTCATCATGGGCTCGCAGGATGTCTCGATCAGCGCCGTCTTTGCGAACGATTCCCCGACGCATTTTACAGACGTTCCCGCAGGCAGCTATTACGAGGACGCTGTCAGCTGGGCCGTTGGAAACGGCATCACCTACGGCACGACCGAGACGACCTTCGGCCCGAATGAGAACTGCACCCGGGCCCAGATCGTGACATTCCTTTGGCGGGCCTTGGCAGGTTTATAAAATCGAATCAACTCAAAAACAGGGCCAGACGGCGCTTTTCCCCGCCGCCTGGCCCCCAGAAAAGCGGGCTTGCAAAAGCCCCTTTCCGAAAGGCGGCAACGCCGACCCCCGCTGCCGCCTTTCGGAAGGGACGCAAATCATAGCACCTCCCCGATCACCGATCTGCGATGCCGCGCACGGCATCGCAGAAAAAGTCAAGGCGGCAGCGGCAGCATCTTGGCACGAAAAACAGCATTCATCGAAAGGAGCCTATCAGATGAATGACAATGAAGTGATTGCCGTCAGCGGCACTTACACGAAAAAGCAACCAACCCAAAGTCATTCCTAGCGCTCTAATATATACAATTGACACAGACGGCTTTGATGATGTATAATACTATCTAGGAAAGGAAGCAGCGCTCCTGGTAACACTTGCCGGAGCTTATGACGTTAGAAACGCCGCAGGGCATTTCTATATATTTCAAAAAAGAAGGAGAAAAAAACATGGAACAAACTACACCGAAAGGCGCAACCATGCTGAAAGTCACAGGCATTCTCATGATCATTGGCGGCGCAATTTCCATCATCGCGAGCATCCTCGCCATTATTGGCATCGCTGCAATTGCGTATCTGTCCGACGGCAGCGCATCTCTTGGCCTGCTGTATGTCAGCGGCGCACTGCTGATTGTCAGCTCCGTTGCTGAGCTGATCGCCGGTATCCTCGGTACCGCAAATTGCAAGAAGCCCGAAAAAGCAAAGACCTGCCTGGCCTGGGGCATTGTTGTTGCTGTGCTTGCTGTTTTGGGTATTGTCTTCAATGTGATCGGCGGCGGCGACTTCAGCGTAATCTCTCTCATCACGGGTCTCGTTCTCCCGGTTCTGTACATCATCGGCGCTGTGCAGAACAAGCAGTAAGCTGCGTAAAACAAAGCGCTGGCCCTGCGGGCTAGCATCGAAGATTCAAAAAGAAAAAGCAGCCTGCGGGCTGCTTTTTCTTTTGCAGCCTGTCAAAAAAAGCTCGCGTAACAGCGAGCTTTTTGGTATAATGGAAAAAAAGAGGACAGGCGGGGAGAAGAATGGAACAGTGGCA
>CAKTTR010000129.1 GCA_934615645.1 uncultured Oscillospiraceae bacterium
GCAGACTCGCTAGATTCAGGTTCTAGTGTCCACTCCGGACGTGCGGGTTCAAGTCCCGCCTCGCGCACCAAGATCCCCCGATCCAAAAGGATTTGGGGATCTTTTCTCTTTCAACGTAAAGCGGAGGCAGCTGCGCATCGCGCAGCTGCCTCCGCTTTATTCTATTGCTCCGTTATGAATTGCTAACGCTGCCCGGCGATGGCGTCTGTCTCCGTGGGGGTGGAGAACCGGATGACGAGATGGTGGGGCAGGCAGATTAGGTCCGGGCCGCTGTCGCGCCAGCCCTGCTGGACGCAATAGCCATCCGGACAATCGGCGTCCGTCACGGCCAGGCAGCCGTCTCGCACCGTGATCGTATTGCAGCCGCGCTCTGTGTCCAGCGTAAATGTCTCGGGCTTGGAGAGGTCAACGGTGCGGACGAGCGCCCCGTCGAGATAGATCTCCGCCTGGGCAGACGCCGCCTGGGGCCGAAAGAGCACCACAGTCAGCGCAGCGCACAGGCAAAACAGCGCCGCAAAAAGAAGGATCCAATGCTTTGTTTTCATCGGTCGATCACCGTATAGTCACAGCCGGCGATGGCGTCCTCCAGGCCGGAGGTCACATAGACCTGGCCCTGGGCGTCAATCAGGACTGCT
The DNA here is from genome assembly GCA_934615645.1 of uncultured Oscillospiraceae bacterium. GTDB lineage: Bacteria > Bacillota > Clostridia > Oscillospirales > Oscillospiraceae > SVMC01. The sequence goes on from CAKTTR010000129.1 coordinate 636, forward strand.
TCAAAATCGTCGCTCTCCTGCCAAAAAGCTGCCGCCTCGTCCAGGCCCATGACAAACAGCGCCGTCGAGAGGGCGTCGGCCAAAAGGCCGTCCTTTGCCACGATGGTTACAGAAGCCAGGCCACTGTCTGCCGGGCGACCGGTGGCAGGATCTAAAATATGATGGTAGCGCTGGCCGTTTTCCGTAAAATAGCGCTGATAGCCGCCGGAGGTGACGATGGAATTCGTCCCTCGCAGCTGCAGTACAGCAAGAGACGTCTCCGGGGCGTCCGGGTCGGCGATGCCGACCTGCCAGTCCGTCCCGTCCGGCTTCCGGCCGATGGTCTGCACATTGCCGCCGAGGGTCAGGATTGCCGCGACGCCCTGGTCCTCCAGCGCATCGGCACACCGCTGCCCGGCATAGCCCTTGGCGACGGCGCCCAGGTCCAGCTGTGTGCCGTCATCCAGCTGCACCTGCGTGCCCGATTGCCGGACATGCTGTGGGCCGACCAGCGCTAGGGTCGCTGCGATCTCCTCGTCCGTCGGGACGCGATATGCCTGCGCTGGGAAGCCCCAGAGGCAAACCAGGGGGTAGACTGTCGGGTCCAGCGCGCCACCAGTCCGTTGGGACAGGGCCAAGGTGTCCGCCAGCAGCTGCGCAGCGTCCTCCGGCAGCGCCCCTTCCCCGGCGGCATTGAGCCGCGCCAAATCGGACGCCGGGTCTGTCGCGGAAAGCTCCCGCTCTAATTGCTGGATGATTGCCGTGCAGGTATCCGCCGCGTCGCCGCCCGCCTTGCCGTAGATGCGGAAGGACATGACGGTATCCATGGCAAAAATCTCCTTTTGCGTATACGCCGACTCACTGCCGCAGCCCAGCAGCAGCGCCAGGATGCTCAGTGCCAGCAGCAGACAGACCGCCCTGCGGAGGCAGCTCATGCGCACGGTTTCTCCAGTCCCGTCAACTTCTCCAGGATGCTGATAAAGCCGTGGTAGGATTTTGTCAGCTGCGCCACTTCGATATATTCGTCGATGACATGGCCCAACGTCTCCAGCGAAGGGCCGAAGCCGACCGTTGGGATCTGGGCCTCGCCGCAGAAGTGGCTGCCATTGGTGCAGAAGTCGTAGTGGGAGATCGGCGCTTCAATGCCCGCCTCCCGCAGGCCCTGGGAGACGGACTGGACCAGCCAGTGATCCTCCGGCAGCAGCCACGCCGGGAAGAAGCGGGGCGCTTCGATGGTATCGCCCGTCCAGCACGGCGCGGTGCCGGTGGCAAGATAAACGCGTGCCTGCAGGGCCGGGACCCGGGCCTGCACCCGTGCGATGAGTGCCTCCAGCGGCTGCAGGACATCCCGCTCCGTCTCCCCCACCAGCAGGCGGCGGTCAAACGTGGCGCGGCAATACTCCGGTACGACAGACGAACCAGGGTATGGGGAAGAGACGATATCCGTCAGCTCCAAAATGCCCTTGCCCAGGACCGGATGCTCCGGCGCGGAAAGCTTCCGGATCTCCTGGATGAGCTCTGTCATCAAATAGACGGCGTTGACACCCTCGTCCGGATTAGAGGAGTGACAGCTCTTGCCCTTCGTCTCCAGCACGACCTCCGCCCGGCCCCGCTGGCCGATCTTCAGTGTCGTGCTGGTCGCCTCGCCGACGATCACGCAGTCCGGGTGGCAAAGCTTGGTGATATTCCGGGAGGAGACGCCCTCGAAGCACTCCTCGTGGACTGTGCAGGAGACGTAGACCGTCCCGGCAAAATCATGGCCGTGGGCCTTTGCAAACCCCGCTGCCGCCATGACCATTGCCGCGACGCTGCCCTTCATATCCGAAGTGCCGCGGCCGTAGATCTTCCCGTCCACCAGCTCAGCGCCGTACGGGTCGTGCTGCCACAGGCTGCGGTCGGACAGATCGACGGTGTCGATATGCCCGTCCAGCAGGACGGTCTTCCCAGGCCGGTTGCCGCGGATGCAGCCCAGCACACTGCCATAGCGGTCGATCACCGCTTCATCAAAGCCCTCCTGCAGCATCGTCTTTTGAATAAGCCGGGCGACCTGCTCCTCCTGGCCAGAAAGGCTGGGGGTACGAATCAGCGCCTGGCAAAATTCAACAAGCTGCTGCTCTGCATTGGTCATGATAAAATCTCCTTTTGCCGCAAAACTGCGGCGGTCATATGATAGTTTCATTATAAAATTCCCTGCGGCGTTTGTCAATGCGGCGCGTGGGCGCAGGTCTCCAGCCGATGGACTGCCATCCCCAGATT
>CAKTTR010000130.1 GCA_934615645.1 uncultured Oscillospiraceae bacterium
ACAGCCGCCTATAAATTTCTATCCCCGGAAATTTACAGGCGGCTGATTACGGAATTTTTCGACATGTTCCAGCATTTTTTTGCCCCAGCCGCCGCATTGGACCTCAGAAAGGAGCTTTCTTATGCAAAATTCATTTGTACTGCACGGCGATATCTGCTACGCGGCGGCGCGGGACAAGCTGGTCACGCAGCGGGGCGGGTACCTGGTCTGCGTGGATGGGCTGTCGCAGGGCGTCTTTGCCCAGTGCCCGGAGGAATTCCGGCATCTGCCCCAGTATGATTACGCGGACCAGCTCATCATCCCGGGGCTGACGGACCTGCATATGCACGCGCCCCAGTTCAGCTTCCGCTCCGTCGGGCTGGACATGGAGCTGCTGGACTGGCTGAACACCTATACCTTCCCCGAGGAGAGCAAGTACGCGGACCTCGCCTATGCCAAGACGGCCTACGGCCACTTCGTCCACGATATTCTCCATGGCCCCAACACCCGGGCCTGCCTGTTCGGCACGCTGCACGTCGACGCGACGATCGAGCTGATGGACCAGCTGGAGCAGGCGGGGCTGGTGACGATGGTCGGCAAGGTCAATATGGACCGCAACGGTGCGCCCACCCTGCAGGAGGCCAGCGCCGAAGCCAGCGCCCAGGCGACGCGCCGGTGGCTGGAGGCCATCGACGGGCGCTATGCCCACACGAAGCCCATCCTGACGCCGCGGTTCATCCCCTCCTGCTCGGACAAGCTCATGGGGATGCTGGGGGAGATTCAGAAGCAATACCGGCTGCCGGTGCAGTCCCACCTTTCGGAGAATCTCGGGGAGATCGCCTGGGTCAAGGAGCTCTGCCCGGGGACGAAGCACTACGGCGGAGCCTACGATCAATTCGGCCTCTTCGGCGGGGCGGACTGCCCGACGATCATGGCCCACTGCGTCTGGTCCAGTGACGACGAGATCGCGCTGATGCGGGAGCGGGGCGTCTATATGGCCCACTGCGCCGCGTCCAACAGCAACCTGGCCTCGGGCATCGCGCCGGTGCGGCGGTTTATGAACGCGGGCGTCCCCGTCGGCCTGGGCAGCGACATTGCAGGCGGGACGCATACGTCCATCCTGCGGGCGATGGTTGATTCCATCCAGGCCTCCAAGCTCTGCTGGCGGCTCATCGACCAGGACCTGCAGCCGCTGAGCGTGACGGAGGCGTTCTGGCTCGGCAGCGTCGGCGGCGGGTCGTTCTTCGGCAAGGTCGGCTCATTCGACGAGGGCTACGAGTGCGACGCCGTCGTCATCTCCGACGCGCGGTACAACCACGCGGGGCCCGAGAACCTGGCCACGCGGCTGGAGCGGACGATCTACCTCTCCGAGGACCAGGACGTGCAGCATAAGTTTGTGCAGGGGCGGAAGATATTCTAAAAGGCGTGTCTTTGACACGCCTTCAAACGAGAACCGCTGCGCTGGGTTCTCGTTTGAGAGGGGGGCATAGCCCCCCTTCTCTCTATGCGGACTTGTCCGCATAGAGAGTTGCACCCTGCTGCGCGCATAATTTCTGCGCCGAAGGCGCAGAAATTCCACACTTGCAGGGCGAGAAGAGTTTTTCCCGACGTACACGCCGCCGGAAAAAACAGATTTAAAATTTATTTGCGCCGTGCGCGGCGCAAACTCTGCGAGGCTTTTTTGAGCTGCAAGGGGCGGCAAATGGGCCTTGGCAGAATGATAGACTTTGTGATATAATATACACACCGTGCAATTGTGCGGTGTGTATTTTTATATTCTTAACTTTATCGTCTTATTTTTACTTAGGAGGGCATTGCGATGGAGCAGGTTTATGATTTTTTGAAAAAGTGCGGGACGTATTATTTGGCGACGGTGGAGGGCGAGCAGCCGCGGGTGCGGCCGTTTGGGACGGTCGATCTGTTTGAGGGGAAGCTGTATATCCAGACGGGGCTGTCGAAATCTGTCGCCCAGCAGCTGAAGGCGGACCCGAAGGTCGAGCTCTGCGCCTTTGACGGCGAGCGCTGGCTCCGGGTCGCGGCGACGGCGGTGCATGATGATAACATCGAAGCCCAGAAGCATATGCTGGCCGCTTACCCCAGCCTGCAGGCGATGTACCAGCCCGGCGACGGCAACACGGCGGTCTACTATCTGGCGGACGCGACGGCGACGTTCTCCTCCTTCACGGCGGCGCCTGAGGTCGTTCGGTTCTAAGAGGGCCCATGGAAGGGCCGTATATCGTCTTCGACGTCGAGACGCCCAACGCCGCCAATGACCGCATCAGCGCCATCGGCGTGACGGTCGTCTCCGGCGGGAAGATCGTGGAGACGTTCTCGACTTTGGTCGACCCGGAGGCGCGGTTTGACCCGTTCAATATCGCGCTGACGGGCATCACGCCGGAGGCCGTCGCGGGGAAGCCCAACTTCCCTGCCCTATGGGCGCGGCTGGCGGGGCTGTTTTCCAGCGGCGTGCTGGTGGCGCACAATGCGCCGTTTGACCTGGGCGTCCTTGCCAAGTGCCTGCGGGACTACGGCATCACCTGGAAGCCGGAGGCGGCGTATCTTTGCACGTGCCAGATGGGCCGCGCCTGCCTGCCGGACGCGCCGAACCACAAGCTCAATACCCTGTGCGCGCTTCTGCACATTCCCCTGGACCATCACGACGCGGGCAGCGACAGCCGCGCCTGCGCGGCGCTGCTGCAGCAGTATCTGGCCCGGGGCGCGGCCCCGGCGGAGCACCTCCGGCGGTATGACTTTGCGGCGCGGCGGACGCTGCCGCGGCGGCCAGGTACGCTGCCGCAGCAGCCGGGCACACTGCCGAAGCGGTCGGGCAAGGCCCTCGCCTT
>CAKTTR010000131.1 GCA_934615645.1 uncultured Oscillospiraceae bacterium
ACGCCGCCGGAGAAAATAATTTTGACTTTATTTGCGCCTGCGGGCGCAAACTCTGCGAGGCTTTTTTGACAGTCTGACGCGGACCCATTCTGGGTCCGCGTTCTTTGTTTTCCGCAGCATATCTGTTCCGCGCCGCGCATAAGCTTTCAGCAGCTTAACGCGCAAAAAGGAGGCAATGCCATGGCCGCAGAAGGGTATCTTATCTGTGCCGTCTACACCGCAAACGCCCGGCTCCCCGTTTCCGGGGCGCTGGTGACGATCCTGAAACGGGACCCCGGCGGCGCGTCCCAGCTGCTGGCGATCCGCCTGACGGATTCCAGCGGCCGCACCGCGCCGGTAGCCATTGAAACCCCGGGGGCCGCCAGCACCACCAGCCCCGGCACGCCTGACGGCTGGACCGCCGTCGACATCACCGCCGACCACCCGGATTACCAGCGTGTCACCGTGGAAAACGCCCAGGTCTTCCCCGGCACCACGACGCTCCAGGGCCTGGAGCTGCTCCCCCTGAGTACCGATCCGGACCGCTGGGACGACCCGGAGGTCTTCCAGACTCCGCCGCAGAATCTATAATCCAATCCCATAAGGAGGGCCCGCCATGGCAGCCGTCATCCCCCGCATCCCCACCGAGATCACCGTCCATCTGGGCGCGCCCAACGCCAACGCCGCCAATGTCACGGTGCCGTTCGTCTCTTACATTAAAAATGTCGCCTCCAGCGAGGTCTATCCCACCTGGGAGCCCAGCGCGCTGCGGGCAAATATCCTGGCCATCACCTCCTTCGCCCTGAACCGGGTCTACACCGAGTACTACCGCAGCCGGGGCTACCCCTTCGATATCACCTCCACCACCGCCTACGACCAGGCGTATGTCGAGGGGCGCAATATCTTTGAGAATATCTCCCAGATCGTCGACGAGACCTTCGATACCTATATCCGCCGCCGGGGCTTCGTCGAGCCTCTGGCAGCCAAATTCTGCAACGGCACGACCTCGACCTGCGACGGCCTGAGCCAATGGGGCTCCCAGGCCCTGGCCCAGCAGGGGCTGAACAGCCTGGAGATCCTGCGCCGGTACTACGGCGATGATATCGAGCTTGTCGTGAACGCCCCCCAGGCGGAGAATATCGAATCCTACCCCGGCACCGCCCTGCGCCTGGGCGCCGTGGGCCGCGACGTCGTGACGATGCAGGCCGCCCTGAACCGCATCTCGCAAAATTACCCGGCCATTCCGAAGATCAACCCCATGAACGGCATTTTCACCGCTCAGATGGAGCAGTCCGTCCGCCAGTTCCAGCAGATTTTCAACCTAACCGCTGACGGCATCATCGGCCGGGCCACCTGGTACGCCATCATCCGCCTGTATATCGCTGTGACCCGCCTGGCCGAGCTCCACGCCGAGGGCCAGACCTACTACAACAACGCCTGGGAGTACACCGTCCCCCTGTCCGAGGGCAGCACCGGCGCGCAGGTGACGCACCTGCAATATATGCTGGCCGTCCTGGGCGATTTTATCGACGCCCTGCCGACCCTCCCCATCAACGGGTCCTTCGGCCCGGAGACCCGCCAGGCCGTCCTGGCCTTCCAGCGCTGGTACGGCCTGCCCCAGACCGGCGTCGTCGAGGCAAACGACTGGAACGCCATCTATGACCAGTTCCTCGGCATCGAGGGGGCCATCTTCCAGGATGCGGCCCTCTTCCCCGCCGCCAGCGGCCTTGCTGTCGAGACGACGGCCCTCGGGAATTTTTCCCGCCAGAGCGCCGCGGCCCGGCGGAATACGCCCCAGCGCCAGGGCTTCGCCGCCACGACCCGCCAGAGCCAGTACCCCGGCTATGTCCTCCAGCTGGGCAGCCGGGACCCGGGCTAGCCCCGGGCGAAAGGAGTCAGAACGCCTATGATGAAACGCGTGATGCAAAATACCGACCCGCTCCTGGGCCGCCCCGTCGGAAGCCTGCAAACAATGCTGCGCCTGCTCTCCCAGGGCGATCCCGCCATCGCCCCCGTCGCTCCCGACGGCATCTTTGGCCGGGGCACACTGCGCAGCGTGACGGATTTCCAGCGAGCCTTCTCTCTCCCCGTCACCGGGACGGTGGACGACGCCGTCTGGCGCGCCCTCGTCGCCGCCTATGACGCAGCCCGGGTCCGGCAGGACGCCGCCGCGCCGCTGCGCATCTACCTCGGCCCCGACGCGGCGATCAGCGACGACGAGAACCCCCAGTACATTCCCCTGCTTCAGGCGCTGCTGCACACGCTGCACCTGCGCTACGCCGCCCTGCCGCCGGTGGCCCTCTCCGGCCGCTACGACACCCAGACCCAAGCCGCCGTCGCCGCCCTGCAGCGCGTGGCTGGCTTGCAGCCCGACGGCGTGACCGGCAAGCAGACCTGGCAGTTTTTGACCGCCTTCTACCGCAGCGCCACCCGAACCTCCGAGACGAAAACTTAAACGCAAATTGATTTAGGCCGCAAAAAGCCTCGCAGAGTTTGCGCCGCGCACGGCGCAAATAAAATCAAAATCCGTTTTTTCCGGCGGCAAGTGGGTGAGACGCCAAGAGCGCAAGCATAGCGCAGCGCGATTGGGTAAGTCGAACCCATGCAGCGCATAGTCGGGAAAAACTCTTTACGCCCTGCAAGTTGGGTGAGACTCCAAGTGTGCAAGCTCTGCGCAGCACAATTGGTCAAGTCGAACCCATGCAGCGCTGTGGAATTTCTGCGCTGGAAGCGCAGAAATTATGCGCGCAGCAGGGTGCATCCCCTCAAACGAGAGCCCAGCCAAGCGGGTCTCGTTTGAAAGCTTGTCAAAAATTCTTTTTGACAAGCGGCCAGGCA
>CAKTTR010000132.1 GCA_934615645.1 uncultured Oscillospiraceae bacterium
GCTGTCAATAACCTTAAAACTGCATATGCTGCGCTGACTTCGTACCAGAAATCGCTGCTTACCGGCCCGGAACAGCAGAAGTACAAAGCCATCGTGCGCTATATGAAGCAGCATGGCGACGACCTGCCCAAGCCGGAGTCCTACAAGCTGAATCTCGTCGTCAAGGGCGACAACAAAGAATCTACAAAGATTCTGAACGCGCTGTACAATTCCCTGCGCGAGAATCCTGCGAAGCAGGACCGCGGCCCCAGCGGCGGCGGCGACCACACATACAATTTTCCGATTGCAACGCCATTCTCCTTCGGTACATACAGTCGGATAAACGAACGCTTTACCTCGTTTGAGGCCGGAGAAGACGGCACCATCGCAGTCGAGCCGCTGACGAATGTCAACGTTGTGACGGACCTGACGTATGCCGCCTACTTCCAGACGCGCGACGCCATCTTCCTGCAAGGCAAGGATTCCTACACAACGGATTCTGGCTGGGCGCTGACCGACGAGAATCTGATCTGCACAAAGACCGGCAAAACTCTGTACTATGCCGCAGACGGCAGTCTGACACTCTGGATCAACGGCGATCAGTACGAACTCAAGAGCGTGACCTATTCCGGTATCAGCAAAAATGACATCACCGGAAAATCGCTGACGATCTACGACGCCGAACTTGACAGCAACGGCAAGCAGTACAAAGACAAGGACTATCAGTGGATCAATGTTCAGTTCAGGTCCGGTCTGCAAACCTTTACCATGCCCTATGAGGATGTAACGATCACGATCAACTGGGCAAGGGCCGAGACGCTCGATCAGACGAAAGCCGCAGCGAAGAAAGCGGTTCTGGCTGAGTTCAACGCCTACGCCGAAGCGGATTATACCGCTGAGAACTGGACAAAGCTCGTCGCGGCGAAAGACGCCGGTTTGGACGCCATCAAAAAAGCTAAAAACGCAGCAGCCGTTACCACCGCAAGAAAAGCCGCGATCAACGCGATGGCTGCGATCCCGACCAAGAATGAGGATGGCAAAACCGGCGAAATCGGCACGAACTACCCGTTCAAGGATTCCAAGGTCATCGGCCGTGTCCACTTGATCGTCGAGAACACGACGTACCTGAGTGATTCCCTCCCGGCATCGCTGAAAAATAAGTTCATCGACGGCTGGTATGACCTGACCGAGGACGACAGCATGATGAGCGTGATCCTCAAGGCACTTGAGGGCAAGGGGTATCACTGGCAGGGTGGCGCAGATAGCTACGGCATTTCCTACCTGGCTTCGGTCGAGAAGGACGACGGCACGCTTGCAGAGTTTACCGGCGGCGGCAACTCCGGTTGGATGGGTACGCTGAACGACTGGTTCGTGAACAAGGGCTTCACCAGCTTCCGCGCCTCGGATCATTCGCTGCAAGACGGCGATTATATCCGCGTCATGTACACGACCGCGCTCGGCGCTGATCTCGGCGGCTCGTGGAGCAATACCAACACGACGCTCAAATCCCTGAACGTCAAGGGCGGTACGCTCTCGCCCGCCTCCTTCGCCTCCGGTGTGACGGACTATGTCCTGCAAATTACGGAGTCTGATGCGACTGTTACGGTTTCCTACGAACCGACGAACAAGAACTATCAGGCGCGGATGTATCTCAATAATTACAATAATGAGAACAGCCGCTACGCCAGTGGCAGCCGTATGCAGGTTACGTCCGGTGACATCATCTACATCGGTGTCGGCGAAGCAGGTTGGCCCAGCATGAACGAAGCCAGCCCGGCAACAAAGTACGCCATCCGCGTTGTCAAGCAAGGCGATCTTGACGATCTAAAGGCACTCATTGCCCGTCTGCCTGCTGCCTCGAAGCTGACGCTTGCGGACGCGGAGGACGTCGAAACGGCATATAGTCTCTATCAGGCGCTGGACGAAGGTCAGAAAGCTGATTTCGATTCAGCCAACTACGACAAGCTCATGGCTTGCTATAAGAGACTGCCGATCCTTAGAGCTGTTTCTAAGGTAACAACCGCCGCAAACAAGCTTCCGCAGAATCCTGCCAACCTGACGCTTGCTGACAAGCAGATCGTCGCAGACGCACAGGCTGCACTGGATGAGCTCACCGAGCTTGGCGCAGAAACCGAAATCAGCGCCGCCATGCGGAAGAGAATCGCCGATTCGACCGCGAAGATCTCCCAGCTGGAGGTTGCCCGGGTTAAAGCGTTGATCGACGCTCTGCCCGACCCAATTTCGGAGGCTGAACGTGCGCAGTACGACGAAGCCAAAGCGGCATACGACGCACTGACCAAGGAACAGAAAAACAAGATCGGCTCGCTCACGTATCAGAAGCTCTTGAAAGCAAAAGAGCAGCTGGACGCAAGCGAAACGCCGAGCACCCCGGCGGATTGGCAGACGCCGTACCACAAGACACAGACCTATCTGAAATCCGCGGTCCCCAACCCGATTGTTGACTCCGTAAAGGGCGAGTGGGCAATCATTGGTCTTGCCAGAAGCGACGCATCCATGCCCACAAACTACTACAGCAGTTACTATGACAGAGTCGTAGCCTATGTGGAGGACAAAATTAACGATGCGGGGCAGCTGCATACTGTAAGATCGACCGAAAACGCCCGTGTTGCCCTTGCAGTAACTGCAATCGGCAAAGACCCGAGAAACGTCGGCGGTCACAATCTTCTGACTGCGCTGAATGATGTGACTTATGTGAATCAGCAGGGCGTCAACGGTCCGATCTGGGCGCTGCTTGCGCTGGACAGCAAGAATTACGATGCTCCCGGCCGTGAAGCGCTGATCGCATCCATTCTTG
>CAKTTR010000133.1 GCA_934615645.1 uncultured Oscillospiraceae bacterium
CCCTCAGACGCGGCGTTCCGCCGCGCCAGCTCCCCTTTCATGGGAGCCATTGGTGCCCTGCGTCGCAGGGGGTGCGGTGCAAACTTGCAGCAAGGCCCTCTCAGTCACCTGCGGTGACAGCTCTCCCAGAGGGAGAGCCTAGGGCTCTGGGCCCGGCGGTGCTATGGGGTCCGGCGGTGCGGTGGGGTCCGGCGGTGCGGTGGGGTCCGGCGGTGCTATGGGGGCCTTGGGTGGCACAAAGCCCCTGGGTGCTGGGCATCCAGGGGCTTAGGGCGCGGGGTTTTGCGCGAGCGCATCAACGAGAAACAGAGTTAGTGCGCTAGCTTCTCCAACAAGAAACAGAATCAATGCGCCAGCTGTTCTAGGCGTTGGGCGGATTCTTGGAGCTGGGCGAGGAGAGCGCGGGTTTTTTGGGCTTTGGTGCGCTCGGCTTCGACGACTTGGGCGGGGGCGCGGGACGTGAAGTTTTCGTTCGAAAGCTTCGCTTCCGTGCGCTTTAGCTCGTCTTCTGCCTTGGCGCGCTCCTTGGCGATGCGCTGGAGCTCCTTGGCGACGTCGACCAGCTCTTGCATGGGCATGAACATGGAGGCGTCGTGGGTCAGGCAGGAGACCATGGCGGCGGCGCCTTCCGGCTCCTGGTCCGTGACGATGATCTTTTCGGCGAAGGCCAGGCGGCAGAGCTGGGCCTGGGCGGCTTCGAAGATCGACTTCTTTTCCGTCACGATATACAGCGTGCCCTTGCGGGACGGCGGGACGTTCATCTCGCTGCGGCGGTTGCGCACGGCGCGGATGGCCTGCATGACGGACTCCATGGCGTCGGCCTCGGCTTGGAAGCAGAGGTCCGCGCGATACTCGGGCCACTGGGCGCAGATCAGCGTCTCGCCCTCGTGGGGGATGGCCTGCCAGATTTCTTCCGTGATAAACGGCATGAACGGGTGCAGCAGGCGGAGGAATTGGTCGAGGACATACACCAGGACCTGCTGGGCGGTGCGCTTGGAGGACGCGTTCTCGCCATAGAGGCGGGATTTTGTCAGCTCAATGTACCAGTCGCAGTAGGTGTCCCAGATGAAATCGTAGAGCTTTGCGGCGGCGACGCCCAGCTCGTAGCGGTCGAGGTTTTCGGTGACGTCGCCAATTAAATCGTTGAGCTTCGTCAGGATCCACTTGTCCTCCTGCTCGAGGCTAGCGGCGGCCGGCAGGCGGTTTTCCGTGATCTGCAGGTTCATCATGACATAGCGGCTGGCGTTCCAGATTTTATTGGCGAAATTCCGCATGGCTTCGCAGTTTTTGACGTAGAAGCGCATGTCGTTGCCGGGGCTGTTGCCGGTGATGAGGTTGAAGCGCAGGGCGTCGGCGCCGTAGGTCTCGGCCATCTCCAGCGGGTCGATGCCGTTGCCGAGGGATTTGGACATCTTGCGGCCCTGGTCGTCGCGGACCAGGCCGTGGATAAAGACGGTGTGGAAGGGCGCCTGCTTCATCTGCTCCATGCCGGAGAAGATCATCCGGGCGACCCAGAAGAAGATGATATCATAGCCCGTGACCATGACGGACGTCGGGTACCAATAGGCAAGGTCCGGGGATGCTTTGTCCGGCCAGCCCAACGTCGAGAAGGGCCAGAGGGCGGAGGAGAACCAGGTATCGAGGACGTCCTCTTCCCGGGTGATGTTCGCACTTCCGCAGGCGGCGCAGCAGGTCGGGTCCTGGCGGTCGACGGTGATGTGGCCGCAGTCGGCGCAGGTCCAGGCGGGGATCTGGTGGCCCCACCAGAGCTGGCGGGAGATGCACCAGTCGTGGACGTTCTCCATCCAGTTGAGGTACGTCTTCGTGAAGCGCTCGGGGACGAATTTTATCGTCCCGTCCTTGACGACGCGGATGGCTTCCTTGGCCAGGGGGGCCATTTTGACGAACCACTGGGCCGAGATCAGGGGCTCGACGTCGTTGTGGCAGCGGTAGCAGGTGCCGACGTTGTGGTGGTACGGCTCGGTCTTGACGAGGTAGCCCTCCGCCTCCAGGTCGGCCAGCACTGCCTTGCGGCATTCGTAGCGGTCCAGGCCCTGGTAGCGGCCGCCGTTTTCGTTGATCTTGCCGTGGTCGTCGATGACGCGGATCGTCTCGAGATTGTGCCGCAGGCCGATCTCGAAGTCGTTCGGGTCGTGGGCCGGGGTCATTTTGACGCAGCCGGTGCCGAAGTCCATCTCGCAGTAGTCGTCGGCGATGATGGGGATCTCGCGGTTCATCAGCGGCAGGATGCAGGTCTTGCCGATGAGGTGCTGGTAGCGCTCGTCATTGGGGTTGACGGCGACGGCGGTGTCGCCCATCATGGTCTCGGGGCGGGTCGTGGCGACGATGAGGTCGCCGGAGCCGTCACTGAGGGGATAGCGCAGGTGCCAGAGATTGCCGGGCTTGTCGACGTATTCGACCTCGGCGTCGGACAGGGCGGTGATGCAGTGGGGGCACCAGTTGATGATGCGGCTGCCTTTGTAGATGAGGCCCTTGTCGTACAGGGCGCAGAAGGTCTCCCGGACGGCCTTGGAGCAGCCGTCGTCCATGGTGAAGCGCTGGCGGTCCCAGTCGCAGGAGGCGCCCATCTTCATCTGCTGCTGGACGATGCGCTGGCCGTACTTCTCCTTCCAATCCCAGACGCGCTCCAGGAATTTTTCCCGGCCCAGGTCGTAGCGGGTCAGCCCCTCTTC
>CAKTTR010000134.1 GCA_934615645.1 uncultured Oscillospiraceae bacterium
CCCCCCGCCTTTGGCGGCGTCTTTCTTCCCCGATTCTTTCTTCGCTGGTGAAGAAAGAATCGGGCCCCCGGAGGGCGGTAACAGATTTGGCTGGTAGAAATTAGCTTGTAGAAATTTGCAAGTTTTTTAAAGGCCTGGAGGAGTCGCGTACTGCATTAGAAACTTGCTTTTGCGGTGCATCAATCCCTCTGCGCTGTATGGGTTCGACTTAGCCAATCGCGCTTGCGCGTTTGGAGTCTCACCCAAGTCGCGGCTTCGCCGCGCCAGCTCCCCTTTCAGGGGAGCCTTTGGTGCGCAGCATCGCACCGGGTGCGCAGCAGCCCCCGTGCCTCCCCATCACCGCGGACGCGTCGCATTCGCCGCCGTCTGCCGCGCGGCGCGGACGAAGGGGTGCTCCGGTTTTGCCTCGCCCTGCAGGACGCTGCTCCGGGCAACACGCCCCCGCTTGCCCTTGGCAGGCCGCCGCGCCGGGGCGGCGTCTGCATCGGCAGTCGCGTCTGCCGCGTCAGCGTCAGCATCTGCGGCATCGTCGGCGTCCGCGTCCGCGTCGGTATCTGCGTCTGCATCCTCCGCATTCGCAGCGCCGCCGGACGCATCACCCGCGCCCGCGCCTGCGCCCACAGCCGCCTGCAGCGCCTGCACCTGGGCGGTCAGCGCCGTCAGCGCCTGCAGAAGCTGGCTGTTCTGGCTGACCCGCTGGCGGACCCGGTCCTTGCCTTTAAAATCCATCAGGTCCAGCATGACCAGGACCTGGTCAGAAAGCTCTGGCTGGAAGGCCCCCAGCTGGAAGAGCTGGAGGGCCAGCTCGTTGTAGCTCTCCTTCGTGTAGGGGTTTTCCCGCTGGGCCGTGACCTCGATATCAAACTGGGGCGCGTCCAGGGCCTGGCGGGGGGCCAGGGCGTGGTTGTCGAATTGGACATACTTCGTCTGCCCCTGGGGGCCGGTGATGCGGAACGAGCGCTGGGCGGAGTAAAACTGCCGGATGAGCTCAATGCACAGGTAGACGATCTGCTCAAACGCCCGGTAGCTCGTCTTCTCCGCGTCCCGGGAGAGCTTGCCCGCCGCCTCCTGCAGCGATGCGATGCCCGAGGCCGAGGTGACGGACGCCGTCACGCCGCCGGAGGCCGCGTCCCGGTTGCCGAGGGTCTCCTTCAGCTCTGTGATGCGGCTTTGGAGAATCGTCATATAAAGATCATCCAGAGGCGAGGCCACGATCTGCCGGACCGAGTCCTCCCCCAGATTGCCGCCGACGTGGACAAACGGCCGGGTCAGGTCCGCGTACTCCGCCTCATTCACGCCGCCGTCGGACCGGATAAACCACCGGGGGACCGACGCCGCCATGGCGTTTTGCATGATGGCGTGGTTCATCTTGTCGATGTAGTGCTGGGTCTGCTTGCCAAAATCAATGTAGCCGTAGCCGCAGCAGCTGCCCTCCGTGGGGAAGAGGACGTCCAGGACGAAGGGGTAGCGCCCGTGGTCGTACAGGGGGCGGCCCTCGTTCTCCGTGGCGTATAAAATCTCGCTGCCGACGTATTTGCAGTAGTGCAGCTGCCCGCGGCGCTTGTAGTAGACATCGACGACCAGGGATTTGTCCCCGGTGTCGACGGTGTCGTCGTAGAGAAATTTGGCGATCTGGACCGGGTCACCCCGGAGCTTGCCCGTCAGCTGGGGCCAGCGGTCGCACAGGCGCTCATTATCCCAGAGCTCGACGTGAAAGACGTAGGGGCTCTGCTGCAGGTCCTCCACGCCGGGGGCCCAGAAGAGGTTGAGGAGATTCACCTTGCAGATGGCGATATCCCCCTGCCCGCCCAGCTTGCCGCCGTCCCAGAAAATTTTGTAGCACCCGGTGCCGGATTTGAGCTTGTACCACCAGACGTCCGAATAGACCTTTTCAAACTGGCACTGCCGCAGGACGACCGGCAAAATCGCCCCCAGGGACTCGGCCTGCTCAACGTCCGAGGGCTCCTGGGCCAGCAGCGAGCAGGTGGGGTAGGCGTCCATCGCGTCGGCGTGCTTGGACATGATGACGTTGCACAGCCACGCCGAGACCGCGTCATTCGGCGCCGCCGCGTCATTGTGCCGCAGCTTCCACCACTGCTCATTTTCAATGATCCGCCGCTCCAAATTCGCCTTCCCGGCCTTATACTTCTGCAGGATCCGATTAAACCGCGCCACCTGCGCCGCATCCACCGGCAAAACCGCCGCCAGATCCTGGACCTGTTGTTGTTCCATAGGTTCCTCCTGTTTGGGATGATAATTAGATGATGCACCAAAGTGCTGCTGTGCACCCGGCGCGGCGCGCCAGCCAAAGGCTCCCCTGTGTATGGGTGAGACTCCAAATGCGCAGCGCGATTGGTTCAGTCGAACCCATACAGCGTAGAGGGATTGATGCAGAGCAAAAGCAAGTTTGCAAAGCAGTACTTGATTCCACAAGGCTTAAAAAAACTTGCAAATTTCTACAAGCCAATGTCTACCAGACAAACGAACTAGCGCCCTCCGGGGGCCCGATTCTTTCTTCTGCAGCGAAGAAAGAATCGGGGAAGAAAGACGCCGCCAAAGGCGGGGGGCGGTCCCCCCGCCCTTGGATCTCACCCCCT
>CAKTTR010000135.1 GCA_934615645.1 uncultured Oscillospiraceae bacterium
CGACAAAGACCAGCGTCAGCAGGGAATAGAAGTTAAAGGGGATGGCCTTGACAAACAGCTGCAGGCCGGTATACTGGGTGCTGTCCACGCAGCCGGAGACGGCGGCGGCCCAGGAGGAGATCGGCGCGATCATGCAGACCGGCGCCGCCGTGGCGTCGATCAGGTACGCCAGCTTGACCCGGGAGACCTTCTTGGAATCCGTCAGCGGACGCATGACGGAGCCGACGGTCAGGCAGTTGAAATAGTCGTCGATGAAGATCAGGACGCCCAGCAGGAACGTCGCAATGCAGGCGCCGGCCTTGGATTTGATATGCGTCGCCGCCCAACGGCCAAAGGCTTGGGAGCCGCCCGCCTTATTGACCAGGGAGACGATGATGCCCAAGATCACCAGGAAGATGAAAATGCCCGCGCCATCGGCGACGGCGGAGATCAGGCCGTTGTTTACGACGGCGTCCACCGTGCCGGAGAAGTTGTAGTTGCTGTACATCAGGCCGCCCAGGACGATGCCGATGAACAGGGAGGAGTAGACCTCCTTCGTGATCAGCGCCAGGGCGATGGCGACGATCGGCGGGACCAGGGCCCAGAACGTGCCGTATACGCCGCTGCTGGACGGGACCTCGCCCGTGCCTTCACAGGTGGCGCAGGTAAATTCTGTTTCTTCGCCCGTGCCGTAGTCGGCGACGGTGACCGTCCCTGCGCCTTCGCATTCGTCGCAGATCTGCATCCGGACGGCATCGCGATTGGCAATGCCGCCAATGACGACCACGCACACGATGGCCAGCAGCAGGATCAGGACGATCCAATTCTTTTTCTTCATTCTCTCCACTCCTACCAATAAAAAATTGAGCCATGACAGATGCATGACTCAATACGAACCAAAGGAAAAGCCCGAACCCGGGCGACGCGATACGCGATCCGCAATGGCCATGACAGCGCTCCACACAAAAACCTGTGCGACAGTCCGGCAGATCTTATCTGCCGGCCCGGCGACCGCGCACCCAGGCAGGAACGCGACACCTCGGCGGCTGACCCTTTCTGCCCACTGGCTGCCTGGCCAAATTTGGGAGCATACTCATGTAAACCGCGCCTCTATCATAACTTTTCAAGTTTATTATAGGGATTATCCGCCTTTTGTCAACTGCTTTTTTGCTTTTTAGGAAAAAATTTTAGAAGAATTCGGAAAATTCTGCGCAATTTCCCCCGCCGGTGCATAGATTACTGCAGGAGGGATGCAGATGAACGACTATTATTTTACCTTCCGCTCCATCACCACCGCGCAGACCGGCGCTGCCGCCCTGCAGGCTGCGGGCCTGCGCCATGTCCTCCTGCGGACGCCGAAGGCCATGGCGCAGCAGGGCTGCGGCTATAGTCTGCGCGTCGCCGCCGCCTGGGCGGCCCAGGCGGCCCAGTGCCTGCGGCAGGCGGGGGCCTCGTACCAGCGAATCTATCAGCAGGCCGCCCCTGGGGACGCGCCGGTGGAGGTGGTCCTGTGATCTATTTTGACGCCGCCGCGACGACGCTGGAAAAGCCGCCGCAGGTGGAACGGGCCGTCCGCCAGGCGATGCACCGCTGCGCCAGCCCCAGCCGCGGCGGCTACGCAGCGGCCATGGCGGCGGACGAGACGCTCTTTTCCTGCCGCCAGGCCGCCGCCGCGCTCTTTGACGCGGAAGCTGAGCAGGTCGTCTTCACCATGAACGCGACCCACGGGCTGAACATCGCCATTTCCTCGCTGCTGGGCCCCGGACGCCGGGCCGTCATCTCCGGCTTTGAGCACAACGCCGTCACCCGGCCCCTGGCTGCCCTGGGGGTCGCGGTCACGCCGGTGGGCGGGGCGCTTTTTCAGCCGTCAGACTTTCTGAACCGCCTGGAGGCGGCGCTGCGCCAGCCCTGCGACGCGGTGATCTGCACGCAGGTCTCCAATGTCTTCGGCTACCGGCTGCCAGTCGAAGAAGTCGCGGCCCTGTGCCGGGCGCGGCAGGTGCCCTTGGTCATCGACGCGGCCCAATCGGCAGGCTGCCTGCCGATTTCCCTGCAAAAGACCGGGGCTGCGTTTATCGCCATGCCCGGGCATAAGCGCCTGTGTCGCAGTCGGCGCGCAGGGGGGGCGGATTTTAAAAGAATTTGCAATGATATTTATAGATAGAAAATACAATTCAGAGAAATTCTAGTTCCAACGTAAACGGCGCGTCCCGGCTGGGGCGGGCGTAGCGGATCTGGGATAGGATCGCAACGAAAAACTGCCGCAGCGCCCCGGCGTCCAGCGCCGGGTCCTGCAGGGCCGCCAGCAGCTGCGCCCGGGGCACAGGGGCGGCGGGGGGCGGCTCCAGATCATTTAGCGCCTGACTGACAGCCTCCAACGCCGCCGCGACGGCCGCCCGCCGCTGGGCAAACTCCGCCGGGGTATAGATGCGCTCTTCAAAGCGGGCAAAAACCTCCGCCTGCTGCGCCTGCAGCGCCTGACGCCGGGCGGCAAGCTGCCGCGCCAGCTGCTTTCGCGCTCCATCCGGCGGCTGCGGGGCGGGGGAGAGGAAGGCGGGGCA
>CAKTTR010000136.1 GCA_934615645.1 uncultured Oscillospiraceae bacterium
AAGTAGGACTTCGAGACATAGAAGGAGCGGTAGGTCACGGCGGTGTACTTCTGCGGATCTGCCTGATAGGTGTCGTTGACCTCTTCATCGGAATAGGTCAGGCTGTCGGCATAGTCGGAGCTGAACTGGCTAGCCAGCAGCTGGACCTGGCGATACTGGCGATAGGCATCTTCATCGCAGCCCTTACCGTAGGTCTTGGCGAGATAATCGTCAAAATTTTTGAAATTCTCATTGCTGGACAGGGCGGATTTCAGGTTTTCGATCTCCGTATCCAGCGACGTCTGCTGCTCGTCCGACAGGCTCATCCCCTGGGCGACGGCGTCGTCATACAGGGCGTAGCTCGTGGCTGCGTTTTTGGCGGCCTCTTCCTGGAAATGGTCTGCCCAGGTGATGTTCTTATCCTCGTCGTAGTACTGCGCGTCCAGAGATTTCGTGGTGTCCAGGACATAGCTCAGGTAGCTGCCATACTGGTTGTAGAACTGATAGACCGTGTCCATATAATAAAAGCTCATATCGACCGGGGTCAGTGCATGGTCGCCGACCTGCAGGGCCGTCGATGTTTTCACAGCGCGGTTAGGCTGGATCAGGCCAAAATAGACGCCTGTCACCGCGACAGCCAGGACCAGGACGATCACGATCGCCGCAATGGTCCGGTTCTTCCGGCGTTTCTTTGCCGCCGCCTGAGCCGCCAGCTGCTGGGGCGCGATCCCCTGCTCTTTTAACACCTGACGCTGTTTCTTTTCACGCGAAGCGCTCATGTTATTCTTTCACTCCTTGCTGGTAACGCCCCTGGGGGGCAAAACTTAGATGGCTTTTATTATACCGGAGGAGAACGCCCGTTGCAAGTAAAATCTGGATTTTCCCTGGTTTTTACAAAAAAGTTTACAATTTTGGTCCCCGCGCAGATCGGGATAGTAAAAAAGCAGCGTTCTGCCAAAAACGGCAGAACGCTGTAGCACGCTTTAGTCCGCTAGCGTCCACTCCTCATATTCCCCGCCTAGGACAATGCCCGGCTCTAAAATCAGCCTGTGGCCTCGGTCTCTGACATAGTAGTGGAAGGACTGCGCAAACTCCGGAATATAAATTGCGTCCGCCCCTTCATACTCATAGGCGTATTTTCCGCGGCAATCCGTGTGGGCGCCGGTCACGACAAAGAGGCAGACATCCTCGCCGTCAAAGCTCAGCATCAGGATCATATCCTCGCCGTCGTCGCCCTCCACCTGCATCATCCAGTTATTCTCCAGGGCGTCGTCATAATAGAGCCCGTCGCTGTCGTCCCAGGCGTACCAATCGTCGTCCCAGGCGTCGTCCTCCCAGGTATCGCCCCCCCAGTCGTCGTACAGCCAATCCTCGATCACGCCGCTGGGATCGGAGGCCTCGCGGAGCAGCGACTGCGTCACCCGCCATACGCCGAAGAACAGCGCCGCCGCGCCCAGCAGAGACGCCAGGACAATGACCGTGACCGTCATCCACGGCCGCCAGCCCTTTTTACGGGGGGGCGGCTGCACCGTCGCCGACGGCTGCAGGTCAGCAGGCGGTTGGGTATCCACCGGCGGTTGTGGGTCCATCGGCGGTTGTGGGTCCATCGGCGGCTGCGGATCGACCGGCGGCTGCGGATCGACCGGCGGCTGCACGTCGACCGGCAGCGGAGCCGGGACCGGCTTGCCGCAGGCACCACAGAATTTTGCACCGTCCAGAAGCGGCGCGGAACAGTACGGGCACAGCATAGCGCATCCCTCTTTTCCTTTTAGTTTCCTCTATTATATGCGAAAAGCCGGGGAATTGTCAACAAAAACCGGCGTTTTCCCGGGCCGCACTTGACAGGGAATTTCCCGCTGTGCTACTATAAAAAAAAGCGCCACGGCTTGCCGTCGCGCAGTGAAATGAGGTGGCGTAATGCGCAAAACAATCCCATCTATGGACGCTTGGCTGCGGGAGGCGAAGGCCCAGGCCGGGCAAACAGGCGTCGGAATGTATCTAATCCACAACGGCGTTGTCCGTGCCACGCCTCGGGCCCAAGCCCGGCACGGCGCGCAAGGGCTGGCCCCGGTGGCGGGGATGGACTTTTCTTACGACGAAGCCAAGGTCCAAGCTGCTATCGCCGAGACCTACCGGCTGCCTGGCATCTTTTACGCCCGGGTCTGGCTGAATGAAGGCAGGCTTTCTCTCGGCGATGATATCATGTACGTCCTGGTGGGCGGGGATATCCGGCCCCACGTCGTCGACGCGCTGCAATTTTTAGTTGGGAAGATCAAAACGGAATGCGTCTGCGAGACGGAGCTCCCGGCGCCGGGCGCGGAAGGAGGAGCCGGTGCGTCTACTGTTTAAGCAGCGGCTGTTTTCCTGGTTTGACAGCTATGACATTTACACGGAAGACGGCAGCGTCTGCTACACCGTCAAAGGTCAGCTGGCCTGGGGGCATCTGCTAAAGGTCTATGACGCCCAAGGCCACGAGGTCGGCGAGGTCCGGGAGCGGCTCTTATCGCTGCTGCCGAAGTTTGAGGTCTCCTGCGGCGGCCAGTATCTGGGCTGCAT
>CAKTTR010000137.1 GCA_934615645.1 uncultured Oscillospiraceae bacterium
CGAGGAGCTGGCGGCGGTCGATGATGAGAAGGGCCAGGAGGGCGACGGCTTGGGCGATCTGCCAGCCGGGCCACTGGAAGCTGATAAAGAGGATCTGCCCGGCCAAGACGACGGTGCTGAGCAGCAAGGTTCCTTTAAACAGGCGGAATGGGATCAGCCGACGGGCGCTTCTGGCCCGTACCAAAAAGACGATGAAATAACTGGCAAACGTCGCGATGGCCGCGCCCTGGATGCCAAGCTTGGACGGGATCAGCAGCGCGTTGAGGGCAATGTTGACCACTGCGCCGATGAGCGAGGTCCAAAATGACAGCCCGCTGCGTTGTGTGACGGTATAGACGCTGCCTAAGAACGAAGTAAAGGCACAAAACAGCATCGCCGCACAGAGCACCGGCACATATTGCCACGCGTCAAAATACGCCTCGCTGGCCAGGAGCCGAATCTCCAGCTTTGCAAAAGCGATCATCGCGCTGGAGGCGATAAACAGCGCCGCCATCAGCGCCAGCCAGACATTGGAATAAAAATGCGCCTGCTCCCGCAGATCGCTCTTCGATTCCTGGATAGCGGAAAACTGCCACGCCTGCATCAGGACGCTGGAGAGCAGCGTCAGGATCGTCGGCAGCTTGTTGGCGACGGTGTAGATGCCGTTGGCATCGCCGCCGAGCATTGCGTTGATCATATACCGGTCCGACGCGCTGGTGATCCACCAGAACACCGTTGTCGGGATCAGGGGGATGCTGTAGCGCAGCATTTTGCGCCGCAGGTTGCGGTTTGGGCAGCGCGTCATCCGGCGCCAGAGGCGCTTTTTCAGGACCAGGAACACCGTGCAGGCCAGATCCGCCAAGGCGACAGACAGGACATACCCGGTGATCCCCATCCGAAACACCTTGAGCAGCACAATATTCAGCCCGACGACCAGCGTCGTATTGAGCAGCCCCTGCAGGGCATACAGCATCGTATCCCCCTGCGCCCGGACATACTGCTCACAGACCGCATGATAGCAGGACGCCAGCGTCATCAAAACAAGCAGGGCCAGATACCCGTGAAACTCCGGCACCAGATGCAGCAGCGGCAGCAGGAGGCCAAACCCTACCGCGCCAGCCGTGACTGTATAGATCCCGGTGCTGAAAATGCTCTTCTGCGACCGGGGGTACTCCGGCGTAAAGCGAAAGACGCCGTCTGAGATCCCCAGGGAGATAAATGGCGTCAGCAGGCTGACCGTCGTGATCAGCAGATCTGCCGTGCCGTATTCCGCCGGGGAAAGGACGCCGGTATAAAAGCGCACCATGAAAAAGACGACCAGCTTGGAAAGCATCGTCCCGGCGCTGATGATGACCGTATTGCGGGCAAGCGCCCGATATTTTCCCATAAACCGCCTGACTTTCTCTGCGCCGCAAGCCGCGCGCCGCAGGGGGGTACTTCGATCCGGACGCACTGCAGTGCGCCCAAAGCGTTCTGCCGCCCCGGGTGGAGCGTACCCCTATTATATTTTTCTTTTTCTGCAAATACAATAGCAAAAATTGCCAGTTTTGCTAGATTCCAGCGGAATTTTTCCGCAAAAGCACCAGAAACTGCGCTGTCTCTGTACCAAACCGCAGCGCGCCCAGCGGTGACGCAGAGCGCGCTGCGGCGCTTTTCTTCTCCCGTTTAATCCCGCTTTCGGGTCAGGATCGCTCCGGCGGCCGCAGCGAGCAGGAGGACCGGCGCAGCTCTGACATACAGCCACTCGGCAGCATGCAGCGCCACCCCGGCCACGGCCGTCTCCGGGTCCTGGTAATTCCAGGAAAGATAGGGGCTGCCCATGGCAAGCAGCACCAAAAATCCCGTCACGACCGCGATGCACAGCGCAATGCAGACCCAGTGCAGCACGGATCTTCCCGTCCGCTTCCTCTTTGCCAGCTGGAGATTGATGACCTCCAGCTTTTCCGCGATCGCTTTGAGGTCATCTGCCTGGGGCACGGTGATCGTCTCGCCCAGCAGGGTGCTGACCGGCGTCTCCAGTGCCTCCGAGAGGGCAAGCAGCAGATCGGCATCTGGGACGGAAAGCCCCTTTTCCCATTTAGAGACCGTCTGCCGCACGACATGCAGCTTGATGGCAAGCTCCTCCTGGGAAAGTCCCTTTGCTTTTCTGCATGTTTTTAAATTTTCGCTCAGCATAAAATTCAAACCACCTTTCTTCTGCCGATGCCGCGATGATACCAAAGGCGCCCCCGTTGCCGCAAGCAACGCAGCGTAACATTCCGGTTTTTTCACGAAAAACCGGCGCGCACCGCGCAGAAATGCAGGTATTTCAAGCCATCTTCCAGGCCATATCCCAAGCCATGAAAACGAGAAAAAGCCCACCGGGATTTTCCAAAAATCACGGTGGGCTTGGCGGAGAAGAAGGGATTTGAACCCTTGC
>CAKTTR010000138.1 GCA_934615645.1 uncultured Oscillospiraceae bacterium
AGAAAAGAAAGAAAGAGAAAAGAATGGAATGTTTTTGAGAGAGATTTGGGAATACAGGCTGGCCGTCGGCTTATTCGTAGATATTTCCACGACATCAGCCAGCCTGCGGTGTTTGCTTTCTTTATGGTCCTATCTTACCATAGGCGCCGGGAGAAATTGTGAATAAATT
Organism: uncultured Oscillospiraceae bacterium; assembly: GCA_934615645.1. Taxonomy (GTDB): domain Bacteria; phylum Bacillota; class Clostridia; order Oscillospirales; family Oscillospiraceae; genus SVMC01. The sequence continues at coordinate 170 of CAKTTR010000138.1, forward strand.
GTATCGAAGGATAAAACAGTTTTTGAATATTTTCCCAGCGCGGCGCTTTTTCTCAAACTTCTGCCAAAAACCGTATTACAGCTTGACCGTCCAGCCCATGTCGTCAGCGACGGTGCCGGTCTGCATCCCATAGAGGGTGTCGTACAGCTTCTGGGCGACCGGGCCGACCTTACCGTCGGCGACCTGGACATCCGTGCCCTTGTAGTTCAGCCAACCGATGGGCGAGATGACCGCAGCGGTGCCGGAGGCGAAGATCTCCTGCAGCGTGCCGTTCTTCGATGCTTCCACGATCTCGTCGATGGACAGCTTGCGCTCGGAGACATTGACGCCCCACTTGCGCAGCAGCGCCAGGACGGAGTTACGCGTAATGCCGGGCAGGATCGTGCCAGAGGTCAGCGGAGCCGTGATGACCTCGTCTGCAATGCGGAAGAAGGCATTGGAGGTGCCGATCTCTTCGACATACTTGTTCTCCGCGGCATCCAGCCACAGAACGTCCTTGCAGTCGTACTTCATCGCATCCAAGGACGCACGCATCGCGCCGCCGTAGTTGCCGCCGCACTTGGCAAAGCCGGTGCCGCCGCGGGCCGCGCGGATGTACTCATCCTGCACATAGATCCGGGTCGTGGTCAGGCCGCCGTCATTGGCCGCATAGTAGGAGCCGACGGGGCTGAGGATAATCATAAACTTATAATGCTTGGCAGGCAGGACGGAGAAGGAGACCTCGTCGCCAAAGATAAACGGGCGGATATACAGCGCCGTGCCGGGCGCGGAGGGGACCCAGTCCATATCCTCATGAATCAATGCGCGGACCGCCGCCAGGAACAGGTCACCAGGCAGCTCCGGGATGCACATCCGCTCATTCGTCCGGGCCATCCGGGCGATGTTCATATCCGGGCGGAACAGCTGGATGGAGCCGTCCGGGCAGCGATAGGCCTTCATACCCTCGAACATCATCTGGGCATAGTGCAGGACCGCGCTGGCGGGCTCGATCAGGAAGGGGGCGTGGGGGACGATGCGGCCGTCATGCCAGCCCTGGCCTTCATCATAATCCATGACGAACATGTGGTCGGTGAAGTACTTGGCAAAGCCCAGCTTTGTCTCATCCGCAGGACGGGGCTTGGGATTGGTCGTTCTGGTCACAGGGAAATTGTAAGTCATTGCTGCTACCTCATTTCTATCGTTTTTTCTATCGTTTTTTGGAAATTATACTTGATACAGCTCCGGTTTTCTGTCCCGGAACACATTGATACGGTTACGGATATCCTGCAAGATGGCAAGATCACAGGCTGCGCTGACGGTCTCCTCCCTGCCGCCTGCGCGGCAGAGGACCTGGCCCCACGGGTCGATGATGGCGGAATTACCGCCATACTGGGTCTCGCCCGCCGCACCGCAGGAATTGCACACGGCGACGAACATCTGATTTTCAATTGCCCGGGCCTGGGCCAAGCAATTCAGGTGGCCAATGCGCACATCCGGCCATTGAGCCACGACGAACAGCACATCCAGCCCCCGCAGCGCCAAGCTCCGGGTCAACTCCGGGAAGCGGATATCATAGCAGGTGATAATGCCGCAGGAGACGCCGTCGAGCGGGAAGCTGCACAGGCGGTTGCCGCAGGCAAATGCCGCATCCTCGTGCATGGGCGTGAAGAGATGCGTCTTATCATAGCTGGCAATGCAGCAACCCTGGCGGTCAAAAATATAGCTGGTATTATAGACCCGGCTCCCGCGGCGATTTGCCACGCTGCCGGCCACCAGATTCACCCCCAACTCCCCTGCCAGCGCGCCCAGCTCCGCTTTGACCCGGCGGCCATCGTCATCGGCAAGATCCGCCAGATCCTGCGCCGGGAAGAAGCCGGTATTCCAGGTCTCCGGCAAGACAAGCACGTCCGGTTTCTCCTGCACGGCAGCCGCCTGGCGCAGCAGCGCAGCGGCGTGGGCAAAATTCTCCTCTGGCGCGCCCAGGCGCATATCCATCTGTACACAGCTGATCCTCATCGCGCGCTCCTTTTCTTATGCCTGCGCCCCCAGCAGGAGGGCTTTTTTGTTCAGCTCCAGCAGGTCCTGATGGCGGGCGGAGACGACCTTGTGCAGGGCAGCATCCACATTCCCCGCCCCCAGGGCGGCGACCTCCTGCATAACCTTG
>CAKTTR010000139.1 GCA_934615645.1 uncultured Oscillospiraceae bacterium
CAGCTTACTCCACGGCTTACGCCATTAGATTTTCCGCTATCTGAATTAGGCGTAACTGAGCTTACCCCAGCTTCAAACGAGTAGATGCCGGTCGGGACTTATAGACGCTAAGCGGAGCTTATCTAAGGCTGGTCACGAAAATTCCGACAATGAAGCCGTTGGACCTCGACAAGAAGGCGGAAAAGCCCGCGGCGTCTGTCAGCGCTGCGGAGGAGAAGATCGACTTTTCCAACGTGAAGATCGAGCCGCTGTTTGCGGAATTTGTCGATTTTGAGACGTTCTCCAAGTCTGATTTCCGCGCCGTCAAGGTCAAGGACTGCGTGGCGGTCAAGAAGTCCAAGAAGCTGCTGCAGTTCACCCTGGACGACGGCACCGGGACGGACCGGACGATCCTCTCCGGCATCCACGCCTACTATGAGCCGGAGGCGCTCATCGGCAAGACGTGCATCGCCATCACGAACCTGCCGCCGCGCCCGATGATGGGCATCGACTCCTGCGGAATGCTGATCTCCGCCGTCCACGAAGAAAACGGCGAGGAAAAGCTGCACCTGCTGATGGTCGACGACCATATCCCGGCTGGGGCGAAGCTGTACTAACCATAACCAGAGCCGCCGCCGATTTAGGCAGCAGCTTTTGGGCCCTTATGAGGAGGCAAACTCGATGTTCGAAACCATGATCGAAACCCAGACGGCGAAGCAGGCGAAGGAGTTGGCGGATTGGATGGCGCGGCGGGAGGAGACGGTGGCGCTGCCGGAAGGGGTCTGGCGGACGGAGGATATAGCGTATTTGGAGGATGCTCTTCCCTGCCACCGGATGGATCTTTACCAGCCCATCCAGGAGGGCCCGGCGCGGCCGGTTCTTTTGAACCTGCACGGCGGCGGGTTTTTGCTGGGGAGCAAGGAGGTCAACCGGTACCTGTGCACGGACCTGAGCCGCCGGGGCTTTCTTGTCATGAGCCTGGAGTACCCCCTGGCGCCGGAGGCGACGATTTTTGACATTTTCCGCGCCCTCACCACCGGGATCGACCGGGCGGCGGCCCTGGCCGCGGACTACGGCGGGGACCCGGCGCGGCTCTACCTGTGCGGCGACAGCGCCGGGGCGTATCTTTGCTACTATCTGGCGGCGCTGCAGAACGCGCCGGAGGCGGCGAAAGCTGCGGGCGTGCCGCAAATCCAGACAAAAATCCGGGCCATCGGCCTGCAGAGCGGGATGTTCTACACCCGAAAGCCGGATCAGGTTGGCTTATTCCTGCCGAAGCTCCTTTACGGCAGCGGCTGGCGGGCGCATCCCTTCCGCCCGTACCTGGACCCGGGGCATCCGGCGCTGGTGGCGGCGGTGCCCCCCTGCTTCCTGGTGACGGGGCGGGGCGATTTCCTGCGCAATTACAGCAGGCAGCTGGCGTCCGCCCTAAAGCGGGGCGGAAAAAATTACAAGCTTTTGGACCTGGACGAGGCCAAGCCCCTCCCCCACGCCTTCGCGGCGATGCTGCCGGAGACCCCGGCGGCCACCCGGGCAAATGAGGAGATGTTGGCATTTTTCCTGCAGCAGGCCCCGGATGACGCGCCGCATGGCGCGGACAGCGCGACCGGCGGGGACGGCAGCGGAAAAATTCTGAAAATTCCCCGGTAAAACCGGTTGACAGCAGGGATTTTTGCGCTATAATGATAGCAAATGGCTGTGAGGAAGACGTCGCCCTGCGGGGCCGCGGCTTGCAGAGAGGGCGCAGGTTGCTGCGATGCGCCCGGATGCGGCGCGGGCGATCACCACTTCTGAGCTGCCCGGCGGAACCGGCCCTTTGGCCCAGTATGCCGGGACGGGCGCGCCCGTTACAGCGTCAATGAGCGGCAGCACTAAGTGCTTGGTACCGGCGCTGCAAGCAGGGTGGAACCGTGGAATGTAACTGGAAACCTTACATCCCACCCCTGAGTCACATCAGGGGTGGGATATTTTATTTTGCCCCGCGCGTACTTTTATAAGGAGGCATTTTTCATGGAAGAACAGAACAAGTACACCTTTGAAAACCCGGAATACCGCAAGACGTATTGGCACACCTGCTCCCATATCATGGCCCAGGCGGTCAAGCGGCTGCATCCGGAGGTCCAGCTGGCCATCGGCCCCAGCATCGACAATGGCTTTTACTACGACTTTGACGCGCCCTTTGCCTTCACGCAGGATGATCTTGCCGCCATCGAGGCAGAGATGAAGAAAATCTGCAAGGAGCGGCTGCATCTGGTCCGGAGCGAAAAGCCCCGCCAGGAGGCCATCGCCTATATGCAA
>CAKTTR010000140.1 GCA_934615645.1 uncultured Oscillospiraceae bacterium
TGTAAGCTCGAGTGACAAAATCAGAGATTTTGACTCTCGCTTAAGATTTTGACTCTCGCTTATTAGCCAATCGCGCTTCGCGCTCTTGGAGTCTCACCCAAGTCGCGGTTTCACCGCGCCAGCTCCCCTTTCAGGGGAGCCAAGGGCTCTATGCCCTTTGGCACCTGCATATCACCGCACCCCCCACTCCCCACAAGAAAGGAGCCACCCCATGCCGCAACCTTACCCCACCCCGCCCCGGGGGGCCACCGGCCAGGCCCTCTGGTCGTACCTCTACCAGCTGGCCGAGCAGCTCAACGCCCAAGCGGAGCCCCCCGCCGCGGTCAGCGAAACAGCGACACCCAACGGCGGCAGCGCCGCCCGCGTCGCCGCCGAAGCCCGGCAGACCGCGGCCAACGCCCTGGCCGCCGTCTCCAGCGCCGCAGCTGCCACCGAAAGCGCCGCGACCACTGCATCCGCCGCCGCCGACAAGGCAGACACCGCCGCCAGCACCGCAGCTGCCGCCAATTCCAAGGCAGATGCCGCCCAAGCCGCCGCCGAGAACGCGGCCAGCAAAGCAGACGCCGCCGCCACGGCAGCCGCCAACGCCGATGCCAAAGCGGAAGCCGCCGCATCCGACGCTGCGTCCGCGCTATCCGCCGCCCAGGACCTCGTCGAGATCACCGACGCCCTGCAAGCAGACCTCGACGCCAAGGCGCCGCAGAATCACGCCAGTACCCAGACAACGTACGGCGTCGGCAATGCCGCAAGCTACGGCCACGTCCGCCTGTCCGACGCCACCGACAGCACCCTGGGCGAGCCCTCCGGCACCGCCGCGACGCCCAACGCCGTCCGCAGCGCCTACGCCGCCGCATTGGAGGCCAAATCCCGCGCCGACGAAGCCTACGCCCGCGCCGACGAAGCCGGGCTCGACGCCAGCAACGCCGAAAACACGGCGACCGCCGCGCAAGCCACCGCCGACGCCGCGATGGCCGCTGCTGAGGCCAGCGCCCCGAAAAACCACGCCGTCTCCGCCACGACCTTCGGCGCAGGCACCAGCGCCAATTACGGCCACGTCCGCCTCTCCGACGCCACCTCCAGCACGTCCGCAGCCGCCTCCGGCGGCACGGCCGCCACCCCTGCCGCCGTCAAGGCCGCCTATGACCACGCCGACAGCAAAGCTCCCAAGGCCCACGCCAGCACCCAGACGACCTACGGCAAGGGCACATCGACGAACTACGGCCACGTCAAGCTCTCGGACTCCATCCTCAGCACCTCCGGCATGACCGGCGGCACCGCCGCGACCCCCAGCGCGGTCAAAAAAGCTTACGATCTTGCAAACAGAGCCGCCACAACGCTCTTAGGCGACAAAAAAATCGTCTGCGGCTGGTCCGGCGTCAACTTCAAAAACACCGGCCAGCAGAACACGACGATCAATTTCGGCACGACCTTCACCGCCAAACCCGTCGTCCTCATCGGCCAGCCGTTCAACGGCGTCATCTGCACCGTCTTCCAGGACGCCGTCACGACGACGGGCTTCACCGTCAACGTCCCCGCCGTCGGCTCCGCGACCCTCTCGACCCGCCAGATGGCCTGGATCGCCATCGGCAGCATTTAAAAAGGAGGAACCCTATGCCATCCACCTACACAAAACCCAACCCCCGCACCCACAAGCGCCGGGACTACGACCGCCAGATCCTCTCCGACGCCGACTACGCAGCCCTCCAGGGCTACCAGTCCGACTACCAGAACGCGACGACCGACGCCCAGCGCCAGCAGGCCCACCAGGCAGCAGAAGACCTGCGCAACAGCTACGGCTACTCCCTGGGGGCCGACGGCGCGACGTTCACCGTCGCTGGCCGCCCCGGCGTCAGCCAGGAGACGAACCTGCATCTGCTCCAGCTGGAGCAGGGCCCCCAGTGGTCCCAGGACTACGACGCCGCCTATCACGATCTGCTGACCCGCCTGGAAAACCGCTCGTTTAGCTACGACCCGGCCACCGACCCCCTCTATCAGCGTTACAGCGAAGCCTATCAGGCCCAAGGCCGCGCCGCCATGCGCGACACCGTCGCCGAGACCGCCGCCCTCACCGGCGGCTACGCCAGCACCTACGCCGCCTCCGCCGGGCAGCAGGCGTACAGCGACCAGCTGAGCGCCCTGGCCGCCCAGCTCCCGGCCCTTTACGAGCTGGCCCTGGACCGCTACAACGCCGAGGGCAGCAACATCAAAGACCAGCTGCAGCTTCTGAGCGACCAGCAGCAGTCCGAGCA
>CAKTTR010000141.1 GCA_934615645.1 uncultured Oscillospiraceae bacterium
GTCCCGCATCACGACGATGCGGCCCAGAAGATAGCGCATGACGCCGGTAAATTTCGGGTCAAAGGTGATGAGGTCGGCGGCGATGCCGAGAAAGCCCGGGGTTTGGTCCAGCCCCGGCTCCCGGAGGAGATTGCCCTGCATCGTATCGACGGGCAAAAACGTCGCGCGGCCGGAATTTTGCCGCTTTAATAGCTGCATGGCGGCCTTGGCGTCTGCCTGGGTGGCGACGAGCATATGCTGCATCCCGCCGCCGAGGGCGGTCTCGATGGCGACGGTGTAGTCGTCCTCCGTGCGGATGAGCTGCGCGACGGTGCCGTAGACATTGTGCAAAACGCCCTGGTCCCGCTGGTGCATGACGGTGCGGACGGCTTCGGAGAAGCCCTTGTAGGCGCGCTCCATGTCCTCATACAATTTGACCTGGGCCTGGAGCGTACTGCACTGGACGCGCTGGGCATCATACTGCTCCTGCAGCTGCTGGCGCTTGGCCTGGCGGCTGGCGCGGCGCATCTCGTAGCCCGCCAGGGCGTTTTTCGTGGCCAGGACCGCGGCGCGGCCTTTTTCTAAGGCGTCGGCGCAGGCGCTGGCCTGGGCTTGGGCCTGGGCCAGGCGGCTGGCGGCAGCGGCGCTGTCGTCCGCCTGCTGGGCGCGGGTCTCGGCGAGCTGCTGGCGCTGGGCGTCGGCGGCGTTGTAATCTGCCTGGAGCCCGGCTTGGCGGGCCTGGCGGTCTGCCTGGGCGCTGCGAAGGGTCAGGTTCCGCTGGGCCAGGCCCCCGGCGGAGGCGACGGCGGCAGCGTAGCTGGCTTCGGTCTTTTCCAGGGCCTGGCGCTGGGCGTCTGCCTGGGCGGCCAGGTCCTTTAAATGCTGCTGGCGCTGGGCGATCTGGCTTTCGATCCCCCCAGCCCGGGCTTCGTGGGCGGAAATTTCTTCCGCGATGCGGTCGATATTCGCCTCGGTGTTCTCCGCCTGGCTGCGCAGGACGGAAATTTGCCCCGCCAGCTGCTGGAGGGCCGATTCCTGGCCGCTGAGGGCGCCCCGCTGGGACTCCAGCGCCAGGTCCCGCTGCTGCAGCTCCTGCTGCAGGGACTCGGTCTTGCGATAGAGGGCATCCAGCGCGTCGTGCTCCTGGCGGAGGATGAAGTTGGCAGAGGTGAAGTCCTGCTCGGCCTTGCGGGCCGTGGCGGTCAGCTTATCCAGCTGCTGGAGCCAGAGGGTGACCTGCAGGCCCTTGAGCTCGTCACGGTAGGCGAGGTATTTTTTCGCCTTCTCCGCCTGCTGGCGCAGGGGCTCGACCTGGAGCTCCAGCTCTGTGATCTTATCGCCGATGCGCAGGAGGTTCTCATCCGTCTTGGCCAGGCGGTGCTCTGTCTCCTCCTTGCGGTGGCGGTATTTGGAGATGCCGGCGGCCTCTTCGAAAATTTCGCGGCGGTCGGCGCTTTTCAGGGAGAGGATCTCGTCGATCCGGCCCTGGCTGATGTTGGAATAGCCCTCCCGGCCGAGGCCGGTATCCATAAACAGCTCGTTGATATCCCGCAGGCGGGCGGACTGCTTGTTGATGTAAAATTCGCTCTCGCCGGAGCGGTAGTAGCGGCGGGTGATCATGACCTCCCGGGCGTCGAGCGGCAGGGAGCCGTCGGAATTATCCAGCGTCAGCGTCGCTTCGGCGAAGCCGACCTGGGCGCGCTTTTGGGTGCCGCCGAAGATGACGTCCTCCATCTTCGCGCCGCGGAGGGCCTTGGTGCTCTGCTCGCCCATGACCCAGCGGATGGCGTCGGAAATATTCGATTTGCCGCTGCCGTTGGGGCCGACGATGGCAGTGATATCGTCGCCAAATTGAATGACGGTCTTATCGGGGAATGACTTAAAGCCCTGGACTGCTAGGGATCGTAAATACACGCGTACACCTCTCCCCCCGCGGCGCAGGCCGCAGAGGTTCCATCGTAAAATTTCATCGTAGATATAAGCTATTTTAACAACTCTTCCGCCGCTTTGCAAGTCATATTTACAACGCGCCGGAAATTCCGGAAGATTTCCGCCGGAAAACCTGCGAAAGGCAAAACCGCACTGCGCTGGCGGCAGCAAACCGGAAGACAGAAATATGAAAATTAACAGAACAGGCGTGAAATGCGATATCAAAAGCCTCGCAGAGTTTGCGCCGCGCACGGCGCAAATAAATTCTAAATCCGTTTTTTCCGGCGGCAAGTGGGTGAG
>CAKTTR010000142.1 GCA_934615645.1 uncultured Oscillospiraceae bacterium
GGCTGCCAGGGGCGCATCCGGGGGAGCCAGCAGTTTGCATTCCCGGCACGGAATCAAATCCAATTAGAGGGCGAGACAAAAGAGTGGACGCTGATCTATCAGGAAGCGCCCGTGAATTATACCGAATCCTGGACCGTCCCGACGTCCAAAGCGCGCATCACGGCCCTTGCCCCGACGGAGGAAAAGCGTTTTGCCGTTGAAGCCGTACCATAACGGTGCTGCTGGCAAGCTTCTGTCACCGGTGGGGTAGACTGCCAACAAAGATGACCCGGCGGGCAGTGAAACGGAAGCGCACTTCTCCGCGGCAGAAGAAATACAGCAGCATTGCATAAAGGGGGGGCGTGGCCGATGAAGAAATTCCGCCGTATCTTGGGGCGCTGTGCGTTGGGGGCGTTTTTGCTGGCGGCGGTCTATAGCATCCTGGTGGCGGCGGGGGTCCTGTTTCCTGCGCCGCCGGTGGTGCCGGCGGGGCCGATGTTTGTGCCGGCGCTGAGCCAGGAGCAGGAGGAACGCTTTGCAGAGCAGAGAAAGGCCTATGGCACGCTCTTTCTGACCGTCAGCAGCGCCAAGCCGTTCACGGTGACGAACCACGCGGGAGATACGGCACGAGTCGACCCCCGGGGCGACGTGACCGGCGATTTGAAGGTATATCAGGCAAACCGATACGAGCCGCCGCTGGATGGAAGGATTTATACTGTGGCGGTCGAGGTCTGCGGCAGCGAGGAGATCATCGTGGATCTGGAGCGGCAGCAGGGCCGGATCGACTGGACTTGGGAAGAGGGCGGCGGAGAAGGGGAGCTTTCGTGCCGCGTGAACGGCCCGGCAATGGAACGCGTGCGCATATACCCGGACCGGCGGCTGCAGATCGCCGATACCCACCGGCGCGGCCGGGAGTATACTGTAAGCTTTACCAATCATTACCGGATGTATGAACTGGGCGTGAGATGTGCGGCCCGCATTCGCGGGCAGCAGCAGCTTGCCTTCCCCCGCTGGGGTACCGTCTTGCTGGAGGGGGAGACGGCGGAGTGGCAACTGATTTATGTGGATTCGCCGCTGGAATACCCGGAGGAATGGACGGTACCGACGCCAAAGGCGAAGATAAGTGTTGACCCCTGGTGGACCAACGGCGCTTACTTCCGGGTCACAGAAGGCGCATGAGATCGCAGCCGGTGCTTGGCAGCGCATCAGAAGGGGGGATTATCATGAAAAAGCTCCTGCGGTGGCTTGGCTATGGCTTGCTGCTGGGGTGCGTGCTGGTGGGGGGATATTGTGTTTTTTTGGCCTCTGGTTTGGCGGAGCGGGTGTTTCCGCCGGCGGTGCCGGGGTGCATGGCAGTGCCGGAGCTGACCCAGGCGCAGCGCGACGCGGCGGCAGGTTATGACCGGGTGCAGCTGACGCTGCAATGCAGGCGCGGCGTGACGGTCACGAATGCCGAAGGCGCGTCGCTGCAGATCGACCCTGCGGGGGAGATCACCGGCGATGTGGGCGTCTGGCGCGCGATACGCAGTGCGGACCCGGACGACCGGTCGTATACGATCGAGCTGGAGCTTTGCGGCAGCGCGTCGCTGACGGTCGACTTCCACGGCCAGCGGGGCGCGCTCTCCACCCAATGGGCTAGGGGCGGCGAGGGCACGACGCTCCGGTGCGACGTCTCCGGCGGCGCGATGGATGCGCTCACCCTGTACCAAGACCGGCGGCTCCAGATCACGGACAGCCACCTGCTGGGCAGAACCTATACCGTGGAGACAGAGCGCAACGATGGAACCTTTCCCGCCAGCATGGGCTGCCAGGGGCGCATCCGGGGGAGCCAGCAGTTTGCATTCCCGGCACGGAATCAAATCCAATTAGAGGGCGAGACGGCAAAGTGGACGCTGATCTATGACGAAGCGCCCGTGGATCACACGGAGTCCGTGACCGTCCCGACGCCACGGGCGCACATCACGGCCCTTGCACCGGCGGCAGAGGACTATTTCACCGTCGAAGCCGTACCGTGAGGGGTGGGACCGAAGGAGGTACCTGTGATCATAAGATAAAGACAGCACTGCAATGGGTTTTCATTGCAGTGCTCAGCCTGTCAAAGAACACAGCGTTAAGTTAAGCAGGGACAGCAAAATTTAAGTGACAGTTGAAAAAACGGGCAAAAAAGCAGAAAAAGTCAGAGCTATTCC
>CAKTTR010000143.1 GCA_934615645.1 uncultured Oscillospiraceae bacterium
AGTCCGGCTTCAGAATTCCCGAGAACTGTCCCGGCACCACCGTCGGATTTCCACAGTACGGGCAGGACGTGGCAGCAGTGGTTGCTTCGCAGAGCAGCTCTGCACCGCACGATGGACAGGAGTAGGCACGCATCCCCTCCGCATCCGCCCCCCAGTCCTCGTTCAGACCGGAAACATCCCATTCAGAGCCGTCCTTGGTCACTGGCGCATTCGCTGTATCTTCTGCTGCTTTTGCCGCTTTTTGTTCTTTTTCCTTGTAGAGTGCCTCGATTTCAGCGACATCGAAATTTGAGCCGCAGTAGTCGCACTCCAATCTTCCGGATTCTCCAACAAAATGGAGTGGCCCCGTGCAGGCAGGACATTGATAATTTGTTATTTGTGTTGCCATCTAAATTCCTCGTTTCTTACGTTGACCCTCCTGCTGTCGGCGAAAGGCGACAACGCCAGTCGCTTATCTTGGATGGATTTTCACTGTTGCAAGAGTATCAAACGCATCAATCAGCGCAATGCCCGTATTAAACAGGGCGTAGATTGTGTTTTCTTTTCCTTCGTTTCTTGATGCGCCCTGCCAGCCGCAGCCCGACGGGCGCTGTCTGTCACCAGGTGTTAATCCTCGGATGCAGTCCAATGATATATAACATCATTCTCCCGGAGCACATTTTCCTGCGGATCATACAATAATGTCATACGCAGTATAGCTGGATCTGTATCTGACAGCGTAATCTCGATGAGGCCTCCATCAGCCCCGCCCATATTGTTATAATACTCCGCTTGAAAGGCATGCTTGACCATGATGCTCCAGGCGACCCAATTCTGCTCCGCCTCGTTGTACCATAGCTGCTCTGCAGTCAGACTGCTCGCATCTGCAGCCGCAGAAAACACATATTTCTGCAAACCATCCTCAGAAACCCAGGTCCCTTCCAGAAGCGCAAAGGTATCAAGTGTTTCCCTCTGTCTTTCGTCCTCGTTTCTTTCCTGCGCATTCCGTTCTTCTTCAGTGTAGAATGCCTCTTTGTCACCCACACGCTGCCAGCCAGCGTCAAGCCAGAAAATATCTGCCATCCACGCAAACTGCGGGGAATCCAAATAGCGCAGATGGTAGATTATGTTGCTGCGATTTGCATCGTCAATTGTCAGGCCGCTGATTCTGTCCGCAAAGTCTGCATTCACGGTCAAAACACCGTTTTTGAAGCTGTACGAAAAGTCGTCACCCAGATCCTCAAACGCCGCATCGTAGCATCTGATCTCACTTTCATTCAGCTCCATGCCGCAGTAATAGAGCTTCATTTTGTCCGGCGTGTAAACAACCTTCTGGATGTGCTCGTAATCAAAAAGGACGGAGGTTTTCGAATATTGATATACGACCCGATTGCCGCTCAACCCGCAGGCGCTAAGGCCAAGCATCCCCGCCAAGAGACCTATTGCGACAAAAGCCTTTCTCATTTAATAACCCCTGTTTTTCATAAATAGCCATATTGCTCCCGCCCAAACAAGGGCGGGAGCTAATTGCATACGATTGGCATACGATTGTTGCTTCGTTTCTTCCCTGTCTCGCTTGGGAGGGCAGGACCGGACACATACTACCGTCTGCCGAAGCGTTGCAGCCTCTGCCTAACTCGCCTCAGCGACTTCTGCCTTTACGATATCGAGATACTTTTCGATGGCTTCCGTACCTGAAAAGCCGCTGGTGTTATATGCGCTCACCGTATAAACGCCCGGCTTCTCCTCGCAGAAGTTGACGTAGACGTAATGTGTGCTGTCTTCCTTTGAAATCCACTTATAGTAGCGATAGTTTGCCTGCATGTGGTCGCTGTACTCTTCCTTCGCAAACGCGCCTCCCACGCCGAAGTAAGCAACCATCTCCTCGTAGGTAGTGTTGAAGATATCCTCATTGACCTCGTTCATCCAGACATAGCCCTTCTGCACCTGTTCTTCTGTCACAATGCCGTCCCCTTCGGCTGTGTTCCCGCCTAAAGTCGATGCAGGTGCAGAAGTATTAGCGTCATCTGCAGGCGCGTCAGCTCCGATGCTGTCCGGCATGGACTTGCCTGCATCAATCAGTGGCAGATACCAGTCGTCATAGTAATTGGGCAAGCGGTCCTCCTCTGTATCGTCCCACTTAAGCCCCCACGGACGCAGGTAGATTTCATAG
>CAKTTR010000144.1 GCA_934615645.1 uncultured Oscillospiraceae bacterium
AACAAGAGGAAAGCAATGGGAGTTCTAACTATTTATTTGACCGCCGCAAAGCCCTGCTCCAGGTCGGCGAGGATATCGTCGATGTGCTCGGTGCCGATGGAGAGGCGGACGGTGTTGGGGCGGATGCCGCTGGCCAGGAGCTCTTCGCCGGAGAGCTGGGAGTGGGTCGTCGAGGCCGGGTGGATGACCAGGGACTTGACGTCCGCGACATTGGCAAGCAGGGAGAATAGCTGCAGGCTCTCGGTAAACTTCCGGGCCGCCGCTTCCCCGCCCTTGATCTCAAAGGTGAAGATGGACGCCGCGCCCTTGGGGAAGTACTTTTTGTAAAGCTCCGCCGCGTGACCCGTGGCCAGGCTCGGGTGGTTCACCCGCTCGACCTGGGGGTGGGACTTGAGGTAGTCGACGACCTTCAGGGCGTTTTCCACATGGCGCTCGACCCGCAGCGACAGCGTCTCCAGCCCCTGCAGGAGGAGGAAGGCGTTGAAGGGCGAGATCGTCGCGCCCTGGTCCCGCAGGAGGGTCGTGCGGATCTTCGTGAGATAGGCGAGGTTGCCGACGGCTTCTGAAAAGACGACGCCGTGGTACGAGGGATTCGGCTGGGTCAGGCCGGGGAATTTGTCATTCTGGGTCCAGTCGAATTTGCCGGAATCGACGATGACGCCGCCCATGACCGTCCCGTGGCCGCCGATGAATTTCGTCGCCGAGTGGACGACAACGTCGGCCCCGTGCTCGATGGGGCGCAGCAGGTAGGGCGTCGCAAAGGTGCTGTCGACGATCAGGGGGATGCCGTGGGCGTGGGCGACGGCGGCGATGGCTTCGAGGTCAATGACGTCGGAATTGGGGTTGCCCAAGCTCTCGGCGTAGATCAGCTTCGTGTTCGGGCGGATGGCCTGCTCGAAATTCTGGGGGTCGGACGGGTCGACGAAGGTCGTCTCCAGGCCCTGCTCCCGGAGGGTGTTGGCCATCAGGTTGAACGTCCCGCCGTAGAGGTTCTGGGAGGAGACGATGTGGTCCCCTGCCGTGGCGATGTTCTGGATGGCGTAGGTGATGGCGGCAGCGCCGGTGGCGACGGCCAGGGCGGCGGCCCCGCCCTCCAGGGCGGCGATGCGCTCTTCAAAGACGGAGGAAGTCGGGTTCATCAGGCGGGTATAGATATTGCCGGGCTCCGTCAGGCCGAAGCGGCCCGCGGCCTGGGCGCTGTCGCGGAAGACGTAAGACGTCGTGGCGTAGATGGGGACGGCTCGGGCGTCCGTCGCCGGGTCCGGGTGCTCCTGGCCGACGTGGAGCTGTAAGGTCTCAAATTTATAATTCTGTTTCATGGGGTAACATCCTTTCTCCGATACGATGGGTCGTTTTTCTTTGCTTCTCTTAAAACGCCCCGCGCATTCGGCCGAAGCGGAAGTTTTGCCGCAACAGGCGGTGCAATAATAGCCGCATGGCGCTGCCTCCATTCCTATTCCCTACTGGGTTGATCTGTTTTTTTGTTGGTGTGAGTATAGCATAGAATTCCCAGTAAGTCAATAGGTAATTTTGTTTTTCTGAAAAAATTTCTAAATTCTTATTTCAAATTGTGTTTTTTCAAAGAACACAAGAAACGCGGCGCGGCCGGTGGTTTGACACTGGTCGCGCCGCGTTGGCGTTTTTTAGATAAGCAACATCCGGTCGTTGTCGAGGGCTTTGCCGGAGACTTCTTTGAATTTGGCAAGCAAATCCGGGACGGTCAGATGGCTGCGTTCTTCGCCGGTGGTGTCCATGACGATGCGGCCGCGGTCCATCATGACGGTGCGGTTGCCCAGATCCAGGGCGGACTGCATGTTGTGGGTGATCATCAGGCAGGTCAGGTGGTTTTCCTCGACGATTTTTTTCGTTAGAAGCAGGACCTTTTCGGCGGTGGCCGGGTCCAGGGCGGCGGTGTGCTCGTCGAGAAGCAGGAGCTTCGGGACGTTCAGCGTCGCCATCATCAGCGTCAGCGCCTGGCGCTGGCCGCCGGAGAGAAGGCCGACGTTCTGGCGCATCCGGTCCTCCAGGCCCATGCCCAGCAGGGCGACCTGGTCGCGGAAGCGGGC
>CAKTTR010000145.1 GCA_934615645.1 uncultured Oscillospiraceae bacterium
AGAAGATCGACGTTCTCGTCGCCAAGACGAACGACCCATTGTCCCAGGTTGATAAATCCCTGGGGGCTCTGGCCGGAGAGCTGGGGGCAAATATTGCCGCCCTGCAGCAGGTCATGGCCAAGATCCGCGCCACGCTGGACAATTCCACCCACTTCTTAAAGCAGCTGGACCTCCCCACGGCGGACGACGCAGAATAGTCAAACGAGACCCGCTTTGCTGGGCTCTCGTTTGAGGGGCTTGCACCCTGCGGGCGCAAACTCTGCGAGGCTTTTTTTACAGTCTGAGGACACGCCTTTGGCGTGCCCTTTGCGCATTTGCGCGTAAAACAGGAATAGGATAAAAATCAAGGCAGTCAACTTGTTTTTTGGAGGTGACACGATGCGAAGTGCTGGGGTCCTTTTGCCCGTCACGGCGCTGCCCGGCGGGTATGGTATCGGCACGCTGGGGGCGGCGGCGCGGCAATTTCTCGATTTTCTGCAGGCCGGGGGCCAGCGCGTCTGGCAGATGCTCCCCCTCGGCCCCACCGGCTTTGGGGACTCGCCCTACCAGTGCTTCTCTTCCTTCGCCGCAAGCCCCTACCTGATCGACCTGGACGACCTCTGCCGCGACGGCCTGCTGGAGCGGTCCGAATACGCCCCCCTCGACTGGGGCAGCGACCCGGGCCGGGTCGACTACGGGCTGCTCTATCGCAAGCGTTTTTCCGTCCTGGCGCCCGCCACCCGCCGCGCCCAGGAACGCTTCCCCGCAGAATACGCCGCCTACTGCGAAAGCCAGGCGTTCTGGCTGCCGGACTATGCCCTCTTTATGGCCCTGAAGGACTATCAGCACGGCGCTTCGTGGGACCGCTGGCCGGAGCCCCTGCGCCGCCGGACGCCCGACGCCCTGCGCCGCGCCCGGGCGCTGCTCGCCCCGCAGATCGCCTTCTGGCAGGGGGTGCAGTTTCTCTTAGCCCGCCAGTGGGCCGCCCTGCGCCGCGAAGCTGCCAGCCGCGGCATTCGCCTCATCGGCGACCTGCCCATCTACACCGCCTTTGACAGCGCCGATGTCTGGGCCGCGCCGGACCTCTTCCAGCTGGGCCCCGACCTGCGCCCGACGTTCGTCGCCGGATGCCCGCCGGATGCCTTCTCCCCCACCGGCCAGCTCTGGGGCAATCCCCTCTACGACTGGCCCCGCATGGCCCAGGACAATTACGCCTGGTGGCAGCGGCGGCTTGCCCATCAATTTGCCTGGTTCGACGAGGTCCGGCTGGACCATTTCCGCGGCTTTGCCGCCTACTACGCCATCCCCGCCGGGGATCGTGACGCCACCGGCGGCGCCTGGCAGCCCGGCCCCGGCCTCGCGTTTTTCGACGCCATGCGCCGCGCCCTGGGCCCGCTCCCCCTCATCGCCGAGGACCTGGGCCTGCTGACGCCGGACGTTTACGAGCTGCTGGAAGCCACAGGCTTTCCCGGCATGAAAATTCTTCAATTCGCCTTTGACGACGAGGATTTCCAGTCCGACTACCTCCCCCACCGCTACAGCCGCCGCTGCGTCGTCTACACCGGCACCCACGACAACGACACGACCCGCGGCTGGCTCCGCACCGCCCCGCCGGAGACCCGCGCCCGCGCCGCAGCCTATCTGCGCCTGCACGACCCGGACGGCCCCGTCTGGGGGATGCTCCGCAGCGCCTGGGCCAGCGTCGCAGACCTGGCCATCGCGCCGCTGCAGGATCTCCTGGCCCTGGATTCCAGCGCCCGGATGAACACCCCCGCCACCCTGGGCGGCAACTGGACCTGGCGCTGCCCCGCCGGCGCCCTCACCCCCACCCTCGCCGCCCGCCTGCGCCGGGAGATGACGATCTATGGACGACTGGCAGACTAACCCACCCCACGCCCCAAACGCGGACCCATTCTGGGTCCGCGTGAGCGTGTCAAAAAAGTATTTTTGACACGCTCTCAAATGCGACCCGCTTCGCTGGGCTCACATTTGAAGGGGCTTGCACCCTGCTGCGCGCATAATTTCTGCGCTTTCAGCGCAGAAATTCCACACTTGCAGGGCGA
>CAKTTR010000146.1 GCA_934615645.1 uncultured Oscillospiraceae bacterium
GGCGAGGGGCTGCTGGACCCCTTCGGCGGGCAGCAGGACCTGGCACGCGGCGTCCTCCGCTGCGTTGGCGACCCGATGCGGCGGATGACGGAGGACGCGCTGCGCATTTTGCGGGCGCTGCGCTTTTCCGCTGTGCTGGGGTTTTGCATCGACCCGGCGACAGCGCGAGCGGCGTTCTGCCAGCGGGGGCTGCTGGCCCGGGTCAGCAAGGAGCGCATCGCGTCCGAGCTTTGCAAGCTGCTGTGCGGCCGGGACGCCGGGCGGGTGCTGCTGGAGTTTCCCCAGGTGCTGGCGGTCTTTCTCCCGGAGCTGGGGGCGCAGGCCGGCTTTGACCAGTGCAACCCCCACCACAGCTTCGATCTTTACACCCACACGGCAAGGACCGTCGCGCTTGTTCCGCCGGAAGTACCGCTGCGGCTGGCGGCGCTGCTGCATGACATTGCAAAGCCCGCCTGCTTTACAAAAGACAAAGACGGCATCGGCCACTTTTACGGCCACGCGGCCCAGGGGGCGGCGATGGCGGAGGAAATCTTGCACCGGCTGCGGCTGGACAGCGCGACGTGTACCCGCGTGACGCAGCTGGTCAAATGGCACGACACGCAGATCACGCCGGAGGCCCGGGCGGTCAAGCGGGCGCTGCGGCGGATGACGCCGCCGGTCCTCTTCCAGCTGCTGGCCCTGCAGCGGGCAGACCGCCGCGGGGCGAAGATCGAGTCCGTCGATCTGTCTGATCTGGACGAGGTCCAGGCGCTGGCGGAGGAACTTCTGCGGATCGACGCCTGCTTCTCCCTGCGGGACCTGGCGGTCAACGGGGACGATCTGCTGGAAGCTGGCGTCACCCCGGGCAGACCGGTCGGCGCGGCGCTGGCGGGCCTACTGGACGCCGTCATCGACGGCAAGGCGGAAAACACAAAGCAGGCGCTGCTGGCCTATCTTAAGACCATGCCGCAGGCGCCCGAAAGCGAGGCATAGTATGCTAACAGAGGAACGCTATCAGTACATTTTGGAATATTTGCAGGAGCACGGCAGCGTCACCGTCGCGGAGCTGACGGGGCAGCTGGGGGCTTCGGAATCGACCATCCGGCGGGACCTGAACGCCCTGGGGAACCTGGGCAAGCTCTCGAAGGTCCACGGCGGCGCGACGGCGCTGCACCTGGATTTTTCCTATGTCGAGCACCCCATCGAGACGAAGGCCAAGCTCTACGTCGAGGAAAAGCGGCGCATCGGCCAATACGCCGCCCAGACCATCCGCAAGGATGACTTTCTCTTCCTGGACGCCGGGACGACGACGGGAATGATGATCGACTACATCACCGAGCCCAGCATCCAGATCGTCACGAACGGGTTTTCCCACGCCCAGCGGCTGGCGCGGCGGGGGTTCAAGGTCTTCCTCATCGGCGGGCAGATCAAGACATCGACGGAGGCCGTCGTCGGGTCGGAGAGTCTGCGGGCCATTGCGCAGTTCCATTTTACGAAGTGCTTCCTCGGCGTCAACGGCATCGGCCTGACCAGCGGGTTCACGACGCCGGACCTGGACGAGGCGAATGTCAAGCGGGCCGTCGCCCAGCACAGCTATGTGACATATATTCTGGCCGATCACTCCAAATTTGACAAGGTCTCCTCCGTCAGCTTCGCCCCCCTCTCCCAGGCGTGCATTCTGACGGACCGGGAGCCGGACCCGAAGTTTACGAAACACTGTATCATAAAAGCAGTCTGCGCTTGTCAAAAATAAATTTTTGACAAGCGCTCAAATGCGACCCGCTGCGCTGGGCTCGCATTTGAAGGGGCTGCACCCTGCTGCGCGCATAATTTCCGCGCCGACGGCGCGGAAATTCCACAGCGCTGCATGGGTTCGACTTGACCAATTGTGCTGCGCAGAGCTTGCACAATTGGAGTCTCACCCAACTTGCAGGGCGAGAAGAGTTTTTCCCGACGTATGCGCTGCATGGGTTCGACTTCGCCAATCGCGCTGCGCTGCGCTTGCGCTCTTGGAGTCTCAC
>CAKTTR010000147.1 GCA_934615645.1 uncultured Oscillospiraceae bacterium
CTAGTTTCTGAGTTTACCTCATTTCCTTTCTTTTCAACCGGGTGCGGGCCCAAAAACCCGCACCCAACCCCCTCCGGTAATGCAAGGCCGGAGGGGGTCTCTATTTATGCCGTATTGATTTGTATGTGCGCCGGTGCCCGATTGCTTTAGCTGCGCGCCGGGGCGAAGATGCGCTGCAGCGCCTCGCCGCCGGCGGCAAGGCCCGTTTCCCAGGCAAGGCCCGCCAGCGCTAGTGCAAGGAAATGCTGCTCATCGTGCAGCGCTTGGCCATGGGGGGCCCGGTAGGCCCCAGCGTCGCTGCCGCAGGCGATCTTGGCCCCGGCCAAGAACGCCTGACGCACCCGCCGCTGCTGCGCGGCTAGGATCTCCCGCAGCGCCGCGTCCGGATATCGCCCATCGCCGATGAGATTGCCGATGGGCGTCAGGGTTGGGACCCAGAATGTTTTGCTTTCTGCCAGGGCGGCGAGGGCTTCGCCGTCCAGATATGCGCCGTGCTCCAGAGAGTCCGCTCCGGCTTGTATGGCTGCAAGGCAGGCCGCCGCGCCGTTGCAGTGGACCATCACCGGCAGCCCGGCGTCATGGGCGATGGCGATGCAATCGGCGATGACCTGCCGCGGCAGGTCCGATTCTGTCAAAGCCCCGGGCGAGGAAAAGTCCATGAGGCCGGACAAAATTAGCTTGATAAAATCTGCACCGCTTTGCTTATTTTCTGCCACAAGGCGGCGAAATTCTCCGCATCCTGCAAAGCCCCGGCCCAGAAAGCCGCCGTACCGCCCGGCAGGGTAGAGGGGCGCGCCGGGGGCTGCGTAGCGGATGCCATATTCCGGGGCCAGCCGGGCGGCCAGCAGGCAGACGCCCCAGCGGTCGCCGCCGTCGCGCAGGTACGTCACCCCGGCGGCCTGGTATGCGCGCAGGCGCTGCCGGACGATGGCTTCGTTTGGCCCGTCCCGGTGGGCGGCGATGGCGGCGCGCCAATCCGCGCCGTCGAGGATGATATGGATATGATGGTCTGCCAGCATGGCAAAACGCTCCCTTCTGGTCTGGGTATCATGATGCGCCGCAGGGGGCTGACCCATATTTGTGGGCCAGCCCCCTGCGGTGGCTTTTCGCTATTCTGCAGCGCCAGGGTCCAGGCGTGCGGCGGCGTCTTGGATGGCTTCGACGAGCTGTTCGTAGCCGGTGCAGCGGCAGAGGTTGCCGGAGATGGCGGTGCGGATCTCCAGCTCCGTCGGGTGGGGATTGCGGTCCAGCAGGGCCTTGGCGCTCAGGATAAAGCCCGGCGTACAGAAGCCGCATTGCAGCGCATGGTGATCGACGACCGCCTGCTGCAGCGGGTGCAGGACGCCACCCTTGGCCAGCCCCTCGATCGTCGTTACCCGCTTGCCTGCGACGGACAGGGCCAGCACCAGGCAGGCATTGACCGCCTCACCGTCTACGATGACAGTGCAAGCGCCGCACTCGCCGACACCGCAGCCCTCTTTCATCCCCGTCAGGTAGCAGATATCCCGCAGGACATCGAGAAGCCGCAGGTTTTCCTCTACCTGGACGCAGGTGGATTCGTCATTTAAGATAAATTGCAATTCTCTTTTCATTTTGCCATCTCCCATGCATCGTGCAGCGTCTGCGCGACGACGGCGGTCAGCGCGGGCTGCTTATAGGCGGTAGACCAGCGGACGCCGGTGCGGGCGATCATCTCCTGGGCGACCGCTTCGGCGGCCTGGGCGAATAATGCGTCCGACGGGGCTTGCCCGATCAGAAGCTGCTCTGCCGCCGGGACCCGGTCTGGCGCGGCGAAGACGCAGCCGGGGGCGATGCGGGCGTCAGTGATCTTGCCTGCGTCGAAGCGCAGGGCCACGGCGGTGTTTAAACGGGAGATGGCCAGGGCCTTGCGGCGGCCCAGTTTGGTAAAGGC
>CAKTTR010000148.1 GCA_934615645.1 uncultured Oscillospiraceae bacterium
GTCTGCAAAAGCCTCGCAGAGTTTGCGCCGCGCACGGCGCAAATAGGGTCAAAATCATTTTCTCCGGCGGCATGTACGTCGGGGAAAATACTTCTCGCCCTGCAAGTGTGGAATTTCTGCGCCAAAGGCGCAGAAATTATGCGCGCAGCAGGGTGCAATCCCCCTCAAACGCGAGCCCAGCGTAGCGGGTCGCGTTTGAGAGCTTGTCAAAAAATATTTTTGACAAGCTCTCAAGCCCGTACGGAGACCCCGTACGGGCTTGTTTCTGCTTTTTTTGGAAAATGCTTTGCCGCTGCCGCATGGGCGTGGTATACTAAAGAAAAATGCCCGGTGCAAGCACCGGGCTGCGCTGGCTTGCCCGGCAGAAAGGAGCTGCGTATGAAAATTGAGACGCCGCATATTGTTGCAGAGGAATTTGATTTTGCCCCGACGGTCCTGATGCCCGGGGACCCGCTGCGGTCGAAGTATATCGCGGAGCATTACCTGCAGGAGGCGCGCCTGGTCAATAATGTCCGGGGGGTCCAGGGTTATACGGGCCTGTATCACGGGACGCCGGTCTCCGTCATGGCCTCCGGCATGGGGATGCCGTCCATCGGGATCTACTCCCATGAGCTATTTACCCGCTTCCATGTGGAAAACATCCTGCGCATCGGCTCCGCCGGGTCCATTTCGCCGGAGATCCACGTCCGGGATATCGTCATCGGCCAGGGGGCCTGCACAGATTCCCGCTGGGCCGCCCAATTCCATCTGCCCGGGACCTTTGCGCCCATTGCGTCCTACCAGATGCTCTCGGCCTGCGTCGATGTTTGCCGGCAGCTGCAGGCGCCGTGGCATGTGGGCAATCTGCTGACCTCGGATTATTTCTATGGTGACCACGAGGCTGTCCCCGAAGGGCTGGATTCCCCCTACGCCTGGAGCAAGATGGGCGTGATGGCCATTGAGATGGAGGCAGCTGCATTATATATGAATGCCGCCCGTTATGGCAAGAATGCGCTGGCTATCTGCACGATATCCGACCATGTCCTGACCGGCGAAGGGCTCAGCGCCCAGGACCGGCAGGCGTCGTTCACCCAGATGATGGAGGTCGCCCTGGAGACGGCCTGCGTCCTGGATCGGGAGAGGAGTTGAGTGCCAAATGAAGCGCGTATTTTTGATCGTTCTGGATTCCTGCGGCGCTGGCGCGCTGCCGGATGCGGCCCAATTTGGCGATGACAGCAGCGTCAATACCCTGCGCAGCTGCGCGGGGACCGGGCTTTTGGAGATTCCAAACCTGCGCCGCGCTGGGCTCGGCCTGGTCCCGGGACTGGAATTTCTCGGCGGGACGGATGCGCCTCGGGGCGCTTGGGGCAAGATGGCGGAGCGCTCCATGGGGAAGGATACGACCATCGGCCATTGGGAGATCGCCGGGGTCGTCTCGCCCAAGCCGCTGCCGGTCTATCCGAACGGCTTCCCGCAGGAGGTGCTGGACGCCTTTTCCAAGGCGACTGGCCGGGGTGTCCTGGTGAATCGTCCGTATTCCGGCACCCAGGTCATTGCCGATTATGGCGACGAGCAGGTGCGGACGGGGAAGTGGATCGTCTATACCTCGGCAGATTCTGTCTTCCAGATCGCGGCGCATGAAGATGTCGTGCCCCTGGAGGAGCTCTATGCTGCCTGCCGCACTGCTAGAGAGATCCTGCAGGGGGACCACTGCGTCGGCCGTGTCATCGCCCGGCCCTTCATCGGGACGAGCGGGCACTATACCCGTACGCCCCACCGCCACGATTTTTCCCTGGAGCCGCCGTCAGCAACGATGCTCGATGTGCTGCAGGCCGCGGGCCGCAGTACCATCGCGGTCGGGAAGATCTATGACATTTTCGCCGGGCGCGGCATCAGCGAGCACGTC
>CAKTTR010000149.1 GCA_934615645.1 uncultured Oscillospiraceae bacterium
TCCTTAATTTGGCTTCCGATAAAATGCCAGTAGAGTAAGCGCCCTACCAATGTAAAAAGCGCAACCGCCAGCATAACAATCAGAGCAATTTTCAGCAATTTCTTCACTGTAGATCCCCGTCATCAAACGGGTCCCCGCACTCGGGGCAGAACTTTGGCGGATGCGCCGGATCAGCCGGTTCCCAGCCGCATTTGTCGCACTTGTACTGCGGAACACCGGCCGGCTTCGGTTTGCCGCATTCGGCGCAGAATTTTCCTTTGTTTACTGCACCGCAGCTGCACGTCCAGCCATCCTGCTGCACTTCCGGCTTTTTTGCGCCGCATTCGGGGCAAAATTTCCCGCCTACCATCGCGCCGCACTGCGGACACTTCCAGCCATCTGCTGCAGGCTTCGGCTCTGGCTTTTTTGCGCCGCACTCCGGGCAGAACTTTCCAGTGATTCCAGTCTGACCGCAGGAACAACTCCAGCCAGCCGGTGCGGCGGGCTGCGGAGCGGATGCTGCTGATGCGGGCTGTGTGGGCTGCTGCGCACCCATTTGATAGAGGCTCTGCGCATTCATACCGCCCATATTTCCAGCCATATTCATGCCCATGAAAGCCATTGCGGGACCTGCACTCTGATTGGCTGCCGCGGACTGCATTGCCGCCGCCTGCGCGCCGACCAGATGCGCCGCCGCTCTCGTCGGATCCATGAACGCCGCATTGCGCTGCATCTCCTTGAGCATGGCTTCATCTTCTTCGCCGGCCTTCACACTGGAAACGCCGAAAGAAACGATCTCAAGGCCGCGCAGGTTGCGCCACTTTCCCGAGAGCACTTCGTTGAGTGCGTCAGCCAATTCCATCGTGTGGCCAGGAAGCGCCGAGTAGCGGATGCCCATGTCGGAAATCTTCGCAAATGCAGGCTGAAGCGCGGTCAAAAGTTCGGTCTTCAGCTGTCCATCCAGACGGTCGCGGGTGTAGTCTTCGCCGACATTGCCGCAGACGTTCGTGTAGAACAAAATCGGGTCACAAATCCGATAGCTGTATTCTCCAAAGCAGCGAATAGCAATGTCGATGTCAATGCCGGCTCTTTGATCGACGACACGGAATGGGACCGGCGACGGTGTGCCATACTTATTGCCAATAAGCTCTTTCGTGTTAAAATAGTAAACTCTCTGATCCTTTGGTGGCTCGCCGCCGAAGGAAAAGCGCTTGCCGATATTCGCGAAGGTGTCGAGGATACTGTTTCCCAACTCACCGGAGAAAATCGTCGGCTCCGTCGAGCTGTCATAGACAAACTCGCCCGGTTCGGCGCACAGCTCTGTAACCTTGCCCTGATCGACGATGATCATGCACTGGCCGTCGGCCACTGCAACGACAGATCCATTGGAGATAATATTCTCCGATCCCTTGTTGTTGCTGCTGCGACCGGAGACACGATGCTGACCCTTAACGGCCATGACGTTTTCGGAAATCGCCTCACAATAAAAATACTCTTTCCACTGGTCAGCCAGCACACCGCCAGCCGCGCCCAATGCCGCTTTTATCAGTCCCATTTGAATATGCTCCTTTTCTTGTTTTTATGCCCATGGGTCTTCTGACGCAGGAATTCGAATGCCGCTGAGGATGCTGGAATATTCCCAGAGGAACCATTCGCCGGTCGAGGCCTTCTGCCGCAGCTTCATCGGCCGCGGAGAATCCGCACCTGCCGTCTTGAGGAATACGCGCAGATAGCCCGGCTCCATATCCTGCGGTCTCGGGTCTGCCAACACATTGAGAACATATGGCTGATGCGGCTGATAGCCGTTTTCGGGCGTC
>CAKTTR010000150.1 GCA_934615645.1 uncultured Oscillospiraceae bacterium
ATCCTGCATCGGCACCCCCTGCTCCAGGCGTCGATTGCCCTTTTTCCGTAAATGTAAGATCTGCTGCCAGTAATAATACATCTGGATCTGTCGAATTGTGTCTCGCATCTTTCGTCCTCCAACTACTAGATATTGTGTCATTTCTCTCTATTACGACACAATAGTAGCAGATGATATCTGAAAATGCTGTCGAACAACGTCAGATTCCCCAGGCTTTTCTGGAAAATGCGTGAAAAAAACCGTTTTGTCGCGATACGGCGCACAAATGCTTGCGTGTGACGCTTTGCGCAGGAAATGTCAACCTACCGGGCGGCGTTACAGCTTCCGGTAGATGACCCGGGCGCATTCGGGCAGCTCGCCTTCCAGCGGCGCGACATCCACCGGCAGGACCGTCGGCTTCAAATGGGCAGACAGGCGGGTGAACACCGTCTGCTGGTCCGCATCCGGCTCGCACTCCACCAGCAGCAGGAAGCTGCCCTCCCCCTGGCGCAGCAGCCCGGCGATGGCAATGCTGCGAATATCCGTCAGCAGCACGCCCGCCTCCCGCAGCTGGACGATAAAATCATCCGGCACATGGTCGGCCGTGCACAGCTGGCCCTCGTTCTGGGCCTCGCTGCACATCTGCTGCAGCATCTCCAGCAGCTGCCGGTTCAGCCGGAAAGGCTTGCCCCAGGGGTTAATGACCACGCCGCCGACCTGCTCGTTGGAGAGCGCCGTGCCAATGAGCTGCTCCAGCGGCAGCTCCACCGCTGTCGTCGCCGCGCCGCGCTCCAGCTCCGCCTGGGCTGTGAAGCAGACAAGCAAAGGCGTCCCGTCGCTGCCCTGCAGCATCCGGTACTGGATCCGCTCTTCCTCCTGGCCGGGCTCGTCCGGCAGCCGGTCCGCCGGAACCAGGACGCCCGCGCCTGCCTCCAGCATATCGCCCAGCTGCTGCAGTACGGCAAACAGGTTTTCGTTTGTCGGCGTCTGTGTCATCGTCGCGATGGCCTGGGTCAGTTTTTCATGCATTGTCTCGTTCATTCTGCGTTGCTCCTTTATTCTTCCGCCGCCGCTTTGGGCGGCGCGCTTAGCATAGTAGCCCTATTATACCATGCCCGCCGGGGGAATGACAAGGCCGTTTAAACGGTGTATTTCCGGGTTATACTGGCTTTGCACATACATTGAAAACAGGAGGAACCGATATGCAGGTCAAAGACATTATGAGCGGCCAGCCAATCGCCATCGCGCCGGCGGAGCCGGTGGCTGCCGCCGCCCGGCTGCTGGCGCAGCACAACATCGGCGCGCTGCCGGTCTGCAGCGGCGGCCAGCTGCGCGGCATGGTGACGGACCGGGACATCGTCCTGCGGTGCGTCGCCGCGGGCCAGGACCCGGGGCAAACGCCGGTCCAGGCTGTCATGACCCGGCGGCTTATCACCGTCGCACCGGAGGACCCCTTGTCCATCGCGGCCCAGCTGATGGCCCGGGAGCAGGTGCGCCGTCTGCCGGTAGCCCAGGGGCGGCGGCTCGTCGGCATGGTCAGTCTGGCCGACCTGGCTGCCCAGCCTGCTTGCGCCATGGAAGCAGCTGGCACTCTGGCAGAGATTAGTGCCGGTCTGCTGCACCGCACCTGAGCCGCCACGCAGCAGAGAGCCCGGCAAAAGAGGGAGCAGCATGGAAACCCATGC
>CAKTTR010000151.1 GCA_934615645.1 uncultured Oscillospiraceae bacterium
GGTCCATATCGGTCACTTTCTTGCCGTCGCGGAGTTTAACGGTGGCATCCAGTAGTGCGCGTAAATCGTATACGCTGCCCCAGACCTCCGGCACTCCACGGTCTACGTTCAGCAGCGTGTATACGGCCTCCATGCCGGTACGCATGGAGTATTCCGTCGTGAAAATGGTGTCGCGCTTCGTTTCGGCGAACTGACCGAGGAACGCGAAGTTCACAGCGCCCGCAGGCACAACGTCCGGGCGGTCGCCGTATGCGCGCGGCATGAAGAATGCGGTGATATACGGCATCATGCACGGCACGGTGTTGGCGCTCGTCTCCGCAAGCTCTTCAATCTGATCCTCCGGTACACCGATGTGATACAGCCATTCCATGCAGATCTCCTTGCCGGTGCACTCGCGCATCGGTTTTTTGACGTAATCGCCGGGTTTGTCGGAGAACAGGCCATAGACCCACACAAGGCAGTGACCCTTCGGCTGTGCTTTGAACTGCGGCTGGCGGTTGATGGTCCAGCTCAACAGCCAGGAGGAATCCTTTACGGAAACAATGCCGCCGGTGACGACCTTGCCGGTGAACGGGTCGCGCTTGCAGATGTTCTTGATATACGGAATGATGCGGTCGTCGAGCGTCTCAACGGTGGCGCTCATCCAGTTCGTCTGCTCCGGGTCGCTGCAGAACTTATCCGGGTGACCGAAAGCGGGGTTCTGCGCGGCAATTTTGCGCCACATATCCCAGCCGCCGCTCTCGCGGATTTCGGTATTGAACTTAGCCGGCGTGTTCTGGTTGCCGATGGAGGAATTCTCTACGCAGCCGCCGTTCGTGATGAACACAAGGTCGTTTTCGGTGAGGTCGATGTGCTCTTCCTTGCCGTCGCGCAGCGTGTCAATACGCGTTGCAAGCTTGCGCTGTTCGTTACAGTCAAACTCGACATTTGTGACCTTCACGCCGAAGTGAAACTGCACGCCGTAGCTTTCAAGGTACTTTACCATCGGCAGAATCATGGACTCATACTGGTTGTACTTTGTAAAGCGCAGTGCCTTGAAATCCGGCAGACCGCCGATGTGGTGGATAAAGCGCTGAATGTACAGCTTCATCTCGAGCGCGGAGTGCCAGTTTTCAAAGGCGAACATCGTGCGCCAGTAGAGCCAGAAGTTGGAGTTCAGCACCTCGTCATCGAATACGTCCGTAATGCGCTTGTCCTGCAAGTCTTCGTTCGGCGTGAAGAACAGCTTCATGATTTCCATAGCGCCTTTATCGGAAATATCAAACTTGCCGTCCGTGTGGGCGTCCTCGCCGCGGTTCACGGTCGCGCGGCACAGGGAGTAGTTCGGGTCTTCTTTGTTAAGCCAATAATATTCGTCCAAAACGGAAACGCCCTCGGTCTCAATGGACGGAATGGAGCGGAACAGGTCCCACATGACTTCAAAGTGGTTGTCCATTTCACGGCCGCCGCGCATTACATAGCCGACGTTTTCAAACTTCCAGCCGTCGCATGCGCCGCCCGCGAGCTGCTCTTTTTCAAGGATGTGCACATGCTCGCCTTTCATCTGGCCGTCGCGCACCAGGTAGCACGCAGCCGTCAGGGCAGCCAGACCGCTGCCGACGATATACGCCGATTTCTGGTCTACGCC